>JAHCJK010000157.1 GCA_026184295.1 Planctomycetota bacterium | reverse complement strand
CGGACAGCGTGCGGCAGAAGCCGCCGCCGAGTTCGGCCGTCACGTCGATGCGCTGCTTCTGCTTCTCGATCTGTTGGGCGCGCGCGGCCGGATCGGGGTTGGTGAAGTCGGGCGAGAAGCACATCAGCGAGAGCGTCTGCCCGGTCTTCTCGATGGCCTTGCGCACGCTGGAAAGATACGCGGCGTCGAAGCGTTCGAGGAAACCGTCGTAGAGTTCGCAGCCTTCCGCGCCGAGCGTCGCGGAGGTCTCGATCCATTCGAAGAGGCTCATCTCGCGCGCGACGATCTTCTCGAGCCAGCACTTGGGAAAGGTCGAAATCTTCGGACGGTTCATGCGTCGCTCCGTTCGGCCGCCGCGAGCAGCGCGGGCAGCCATTCGCCCGTCTTGCCGCGAAAGGAATAGTCTACCTTGCCGCTCAGCGGTGTCGGCTCCAGATTCACCTCCACCGTCACCGCGCCGCAGCGCGCGGCGATCTGCACGAAGCTCGCCGCCGGGTACACCGTGCCGCTCGTGCCCGCGACGAGAAAGAGTTCGCTGGTCTCCGCCGCCGCCTGCGCAGAGATAATCGCGCGCTCGGGCAGCATCTCGCCGAACCAGACCACGCCGGGGCGCAGCAGGCTCCGGCATTTCGCGCAGCGCGGCGGAAGTTCCGGCAGCGGATGCGTGCGGTCGATGCGTTCGTCCCCGCAGCCGGTGCAGCGCAGCACCCAGCCGGAGCCGTGCAGTTCGGTGACGTTGCGCGAGCCCGCCGCCTGGTGCAGCCCATCGACGTTCTGCGTAATCAATTCAAACGTGCCGCCGCGCGCGGTCAGCGCGGCTTCCCACCGCGCGAGCGCCGCGTGGCCGGGATTCGGGCGCGCTTGCAGCGCCTGCTCGCGCCGCCACGCGTACCAGGCCCATACCTTTTGCGGATCGCGCGCGAAGCCCTGCGGCGTGGCGAGTTCCATCACGTCCTGGTTCTGCCACAGCCCGCCGGGGCCGCGAAAGGTCGAGAGTCCCGACTCGGCGCTCACGCCCGCGCCGGTGAGCACGCCCACCTTCGCGGCCGTGCGCATGCGCGCGAGCAGTGCTTCGGGGAACTCGATTGCCATGCGCTCAGCCTAGCGCGGCCGACTTCTTTCGCCAACTCGACCGAAGTCATACCGATTTACGCAGCCTGTGAAAATTGTGTTACCGGGCCCGCTCCGCACTGGTGTATATGTCACAGCACTTTTGGTCTCATTCTTTCCTGTAAAGGAGTGCCTATGATTCGCAGCGCCTGCGGACTGGTCCTGATCTCGGCGATGCTCTGCGCGCACGCGGAAGAACCCGCCGCGCTCTCGCTCGCCAAGCTGGAACTCGACAGCGCCGTCTGGGGCGATGCGCAGAAGATCGACGAGAAGGACTGCCGCGCGCTGAAGGCCGGCAAGACCGGCGTCGTGCCGCTGGCGGTCTACTGGGCCGGCGACGCCCTGCGCCCAGCCGAAGGCGACAACCGCGTGCTGGTGATCACCTTCAAGGACACCGCCAGCGCGCCCATCCGCGTCGATGCCTACGCCGGCCTGCCCGGGCGTTACGAACTCCACCGCATCGGCGGGCTGAACGACGGCCAATGGAAGACCGCGCGCGTGCCGCTCCCGTGGGACATGGTGATGCGCGGGCCGAAGGACCCGAAGGCGACGGAACTGTACTTCTCGGCCCCCGGCGGCGCGGATGTTCCCGTCGCGAGCATCGCGCTCGAGAAAGGCGACCCGGCCGCCGACGAGGCCGCATGGTCCGCCGAGACCCGCGCCTGGATCGCGCGCGCGCAGGGCGAGAAGCGCGCCAACGCCAAGCTGCCCAAGGCCGAGGAAGCCGTGCTTCCCGAGGCGTGGAAGGACAAGAAGGCCGTGGCCTTTACCCGCGGCTACGTGACGATGGTGCAGGCGACCTCCGCGCCGAAGCAAGGCGAGGCCGGCGCCGCGCTCAAGATCAGGCTCGCGACCAACGAGATCGAGCCCGCGCAACTCGGCGTCTACGCCAACGGCGCGGACTTGAAGGGCGTCACGGTCGCGCTCGCGCCGGAAGGCCTGAGCGGCGAGGCCGGGAAGCTCGACGCGAAGATCGAACTCTTTGCCGCGGAGTACTCGGTCGTCCGCGACGGGCGGCTCTTCCCGCAGCGCCTCTGGCCCGCGTATCCGGTGGACATCGCGAGCGGCCGCGCCCACGCCTTCTGGATCACCGTCGCGACCGAGGGGACGGCCAAGCCCGGCGTCTACAAAGGCAAGCTCGCCGTCGCCGCGGGCGAAGGCATCTCGGCCGAGGTCCCGCTGGAAGTGGAAGTCCTGCCGATCAAGCTGCTGACGATGACCGAGGCCGGGCTGGACCTGGGCGGCTGCATCAGCGGACTGCTGCCCGCGCACGAACTGCACCTGAAGGCTGCGAACAACCACAACAGCCTGAACCTCTGGTACAGCGGCTTCGCGCCGGGCATCGTGAAGAAGAGCGCGACCGAGTTCGATCTCGATTTCACGGTCGCGGACGAATTCATGAAGCAGGCCAAGGCCGCGGGCATCCGCAACTTCATCTACTTCCTCGGCGGCGACCCGTACGGCGCGCCGGACACGTGGCACCTGCAGCGCGAGCTGTACCGGTTCGTCCACTACGACGGCAAAGACATGATGGAAGGGCGCAAGGAGTTCATCAAGCGCGTCACCGAATCGCGCGAGAAGATGCTGCCCGAACTGCGCGCGCTCTACGTCCAGTGGACCAAAAAATTCATGGCGCACGCCAAGGAAGCCGGCTGGCCCGAACCGATCCTGACGCCCTTCGACGAGCCGGCCAAGTGGACCCAGGACGGGAACCGCGCGCAGGTCTACTATTACAAGGACAAGAATGGGCACGACCACGTGGACAAGATCAAGGACGGCGCCAAGGCCGAGTTCCTGAAGAAGCTGAAGGACGACGGCATCGAGCCGCAGGATCTGGGCCTGGGCGGCGCGGGAAGCTGGATCAAGCCGCAGTTCAAGCAGGCCTGCGAGGCGATTCACGAAGGCTGGCCCGAGGCGCGCATCTACGGCTCGATCCACCACGCCAAGCCGGGCATCGTCTTCCTGCCGGACATCGAGGTCTTCTGCACCAACGCGATCCACGAAGACCGCGCGCAGGGCGACCAGGTGCGCGCCGGCGGGCCGACCAAGACTTTCTGGCAGTACTCCGGCGGCGGCGACTCGTCCGAGCCCGCGCAGGGGCGCTACAACTTCGGCTTCTTCTTCGGCGCGTACGATTCGCGCGGCTCGCTCTGCTGGGCCTACAACTGGGGCGCGCGCTTCGACACCTCGGTGGGCGATAGCTGGCTTTACGCCTGGACCACGCCGTACGCGATCGCGCGCGCGCCCTTCTGGGAAGGGATGCGCGAAGGCTGGGACGACCGCCGCTACATCGAGACCCTGCGCGCCGAAGCCAAAAAGGCCGGGCCCGAACAGGTCAAGGCCGCCGAGGCGCTGCTGAAGGAAATCTTCGACGTCGCGGTGGGTTCGCGCACCGAAGGCGGGCGCGATACGGTGAACGACTTCTGGGCGCGCACCAAGGACGCCGACGCGCTCGACACGCAGCGCGCGCGCATCGCCGAGATGATCGTGAAGCTGAAGAAGTAGCCCGGCCGCCGGGCCGCGCAAAAATCCGCGCTTCGCGTCAAGACGCATCGCCATGCACACGTCCATCACGTGAGCAGCGCCACCGGCCAAGGCCGCGTGGCGACTGCCTTTGGTAACGGAGTGCACATTGTAATCCAGGACATTATTGATTTTATTTATTCATAAGTTGATTTTATTGATTTTCGACTTGTCTTTATCAATATTTCGTCGTAGGTTACCCACATGAGCGAGCAAGCCTCCCCCCAACCTCACTGCCTGAAATGCGGGCAGCCCCTGGCGATCACGCAGTTCCGGTGCGAGCCCTGCGACCTGACCCTCGACGGCAATTTCGACCTGCCGCCGCTGGCCCGGCTGAGCGTGGAGGAACAGGTCTTCGTCACCGCGTTCGTGCGCGAACACGGGAACCTGAAGAAGATGGAATCGCTCTTCGACATCAGTTATCCGACCGTGAAGAACCGCCTGAACGCGATCTCGAAGAAGCTCGACGCGGCGTACGAAGCGCCCAACGTCAAGAGCGCGGTGCTCGACCGGCTCTCCAAGGGCGAGATCACCGTCGAGCAGGCGCTGGAACTGCTGGGCTGAGCGGCAACCGCGAGGAACCCATGGACGACAATCAGCGCAAAGTGCTCGAGATGGTCGCGGCGGGCAAGGTCTCGGTGGCCGACGCCGAACGCCTGCTCGAGAAGCTGCACAAGGCCGCCCCCGCGGCGAAGGGCGACCCGGAGGCCGGCGCGGACGAGGACGAGGCGGCGCCGGGCGCGAAGCCGAAGGGCAAGGCCCCGAAGTTCCTGCGCGTGGTGGTGCAGGATGTCTTCGGCGACAACGTGAACGTGCGCGTGCCGCTGACGCTGGTGAAGACGGGCGTGCGGCTTTCGGCGCTGCTGCCCCGCGAGGCGCGCGAGGCGGTGGAGGACAAGGGCGTGGACCTGAACGGGCTCTCGGGCCTGGACGGCGAGGACCTGGTTTCCGCGCTGGCGGAACTGGAACTGAACGCGCAGGAAGTGGACGGGAGTTCGGTGCGGATTTTTTGCGAGTGAAGATTGGGGAACGGACACGGCCTACAGGGAACCTATTTTGAGGAGGGCGTTGCGATGGATCCATTTGGCGGGAATTTCGACAATTTCATGAAGAAGGCGATGGGCGGCAAGGGCTCGGTGGACCGCGAAAACCCGAGCATCACCGGCGCGGGCGACATCGAAGGCGGCAAGTTCAAGTCGCTGACGATCGCGGGCAGCGGCACGGTGAACGGCGACGTCGAGGCCAAGACGGTGGAAGTCTCCGGCGCGGGCGAGATCGACGGCAACCTGAACGGCGGCAGCGTGAGCGCCTCGGGGTCATTTTCGGTCAGCGGTTCGCTGGAAGCCGACGCGTTCGACTCGGCCGGTTCGAGTTCCGTGGGCGGCTCGGTCAAGGCGGGGAAGGTCTTCAACGGCGGGGCCTTTGAAGTGGGCCGCGACATCGAAGCGAAGTCGTTCGAGAGCCACGGCGCGTTCGGCGTCGGGGGCAGCATCGAGGCCGACGACATCCTGATCGAACTCGGCGGCGACTCGCACGCCCACGCGATCAAGGGCAACACGGTAAAGGTCCGACGGAACAAGAGTGCGGGCGGCTCCAGCGGCACGATCCGCGGCGGCAGCGTGATCAGCGGCGGCACGGTCGTGACCGGCGGCGTCGTCTCGGGCGGCGCGGTCGGCTATGCCGAAGGCGGCAAGGTCTCGGGCGGCACGGTCTCAAGTTCCGTGAGTGGCGGGTCCAGCGGCGGCAAGTTTAAGCTCAAGGTGAAGACGCTGGAAGGCGATAAGCTGGACCTGGAAGCCACCGTCGCGGACCTGGTCAAGGGCGCGAAGGTAATCATCGGCAAGAACTGTAAGATCGAGACCGTCGAATACACCGACTCGATCGAAGTCCACGAAAAGGCGCAGGTGAAGAAGCAGGTCAAGAAGTAGCGCTACGGCATCCAAGCAAAAAGCCTTCTGCCCCGGCGACGGAGCAGAAGGCTTTTTTATGTCCCTCCCCTGCTACTTCCCGGCCTTGGGGAAGATCGCTTTGTACAGGTCGAAGAACTTGTTGTGGCCCTCTTCGCTCAGCGGCCACATGAAGGTTTCCTTGCCCTTGTGGTACTCGACGTAGTTGCACTGGAGGCAGAAGAGCAGGTCCACCTGCTGCTCGCCGTCCTTGATGCGGAAGGCGAAGCCGGGGCGGAAGCAGCCGGCCCATTCGCGCCCGAACTTCTCCTTGTCGCAGAGCATCTCCTGGAGCTTGCGGAACTTCTTCGCGTCGAGCTCCTTCTCTTCGAGCACCGCCCACTTGTAGAGCTTGGGCAGTTTCTCGCCGCCCTCGACCTTTTCGGGCGAGGCGATGCGGTAGACGGTCACTTCGGGCTTTTCGAACTGCTTGAAGACGTACTGGTAGAACTCCGCGTGCTTCTGCGGTTCGATGGGACCGGTGGCGATTTCCTCGGCCGCCGCCGAGAGACAGAGCCACAGCCCGGCCAGCATCAACATGCTTCCCACGAATTTCATGTCAGCTCCCATGCCATCAACTCCGGTGGTTTCTGGTTCGGAATGCGATTGCTGTCCATCTGGCAAATTGGGGCGCTACGTACCGCAGCACTTCTTGTACTTCTTGCCGCTCCCGCAGGGGCACGGGTCGTTCGGACGGACATGCGCGGGGTTGCGCGGGGCCGGGCGCGCTTCGGCGGCGGTAGACGGCGCAGTCTGGGCCGCGGGGGCCGCGGCAGCTTCGCCTTCGGCCTTCGCGGCGGCCACCTGGTCGCTGGCGCGGAAGGCGTTCATGATGTTCGAGGCCGGGCGGCCGGCGCGCACTTCGCGGCCCATCATCGCGAAGTACGGCGTCGTGTGCGCGAAGTAAATCTTCAGGCCCTCGCACAGGTAATTCAGGCCCTCGTCGCCGTCGGGCGTCTTGATGAAGCGGTTCTTGGGGCATTCGCCGTAGCAGAGTTCGAGGAACTCGCACTGGCGGCAGTAGCGCGGCAGCGAATCGAACTTGTCCGTGCCGAACTTCTTCTGCTGGTCGCTGTTCACCATCTGGCGCATGGTGGTGTCGTGGATGTTGCCGAGCTTGTATTCGCCGTAGACGAAGTGGTCGCACGAATAGAACCCGCCGTCGTGCTCGATGGCCAGCGCGCGCCCGCAGGTCTTGCTGAAGACGCACAGGCTCGCCGGCAGGCCCATCACGCTGCCCAGCGTCACTTCGAAACCCTGCACGAAGACCTTGCCCACGTCGTGGCGCACCCATTCGTCGAAGACGGAGCAGAGGAAGCGCCCGTAATGCTCGGACTTCACCGTCCAGGGCGTGACCATCAGCAGCGGGTCGTTGCGGTCCGGCGCGGAATCGGCCGACTTGACGTGCGGCGCGACCTTCTCGAAATCTTCCTTCTCGACGATGGGGATGAACTGCATGAACTCGAAGCCGCAGATGTCGCGCAGGAAGCGGTAGACTTCGCGCCCTTCGTTCTGGTTGAAGCGGTTGACGCAGGTGAGCGAGTTCACGCGGACGCCGTGCTTCATCAGCAGTTCGCGGGCGCGCATCACCTGGTCGAAGGACGATTTGCCGTTCTTGTCCACGCGGTACTTGTCGTGGAGGTGCTTGGGGCCGTCGATGCTGAGGCCGATCAGGAAATCGTTTTCCTTGAAGAAGGCGCACCATTCGTCGTCGAGCAGCACGCCGTTGGTCTGGAAGGCGTTGCTGATCGTGCGGCCTTCGGGGCAGTACTTCTTCTCGAACTCCACGGCCTTCTTGAAGAAGTTCAAGCCCAGCAGCGTGGGTTCCCCGCCCTGCCAGGCAAAATCGATCTGCGGTACGTCCTGGCTTTCGATGTACTGCTTGACGAAGTTCTCGAGCGTCGCCTCCGACATGCGGAAGTTTTCGCCCTTGGGGAAGAAGTTCTCTTTATGCAGGTAAAAGCAGTAGGTGCAGTCGAGGTTGCAGATCGGGCCGATGGGCTTGGCCAGGGTGTGGAAGGCCACGGGCTGCACGGGCTGGGCATGCATCGCGACGCGCGGAGCCGTTCCGGTCTGTGCCGGCGCTGGTTCGTTCATGGAATCCACTGTACGCGAGCGTTCTCGATCCATCAATCTTCAAAGGCCGCGGGCGGCCCGGACGTTTGCGGCTTCGCGCAAAAAGCGCGAGGCCGGCGCTGGGGCCGGCCTCGCGGACTTCCACCGTCGCGGGCTTGGGTTTAGAAATCCGGCGGCGGGAGCGGCGGCTTGGCGGCCTCGTTCTCGTACGGCTTGGCCTTCTCGCCCGTAAAGCCGTTCTGGAGGATGCCGTCGAGCTGCCCGGACTGGATCACGCGCACGCTGCCGTCCTGGAGCAGGATCGGCATCGCGCCCTTGATGCCCGTCGGGTACGCGACGACCTTGAAGGACTTGTCCTGCTTGCCCTGGTACGCGATCTCGAAGAGCGCGTCCTTGTTCTCTTCCTTCAGTTCCTTGGGGATCAGGTCCACCAGCGAGTTCGGGTACGCGCCGCCGTGGCCCCGGGCGTAGGCGTTCAGGGCCGTGCCGATGTCGCGCAGCACCTGGCGCTTGCCGACGACGTCCGGCGCCAGCTCGGGCTCGTGGGCGACGAACTGTTCCTGCCCGGCGTGGTTCTTGCGGTATTCGCCGATCGCGGCGACGGCCGGGATCAGGGTCGAGAAGACGCCCGTGGACGAGAAGGACTCGAGGCGGATGCCGTCGGCGTCGCTGGCGATGTCGATCAGCGTGCCGCCCAGGTTCTTGACCAGCACCCCGGCGGTGGGCAGGCGGTTGATGTCCACCCACGGCGGCGACTTCTGCTTGAGCTGCCCGACGGGGATGAAGAAGTCGTAGGCCGCGGTGCTGACGGCCGCGAAGTCCACGTAGGCCAGGAACTGCGAGCCGCCGGGGACGTTGGCGCGTACGGCGCGGAAGTCGCCGTCGTCGCTCAGGCTGCCGGCCAGGTCCGCGCGCCCGCCGCCGCCGGGCGAACCGCCGGTGGCGAGGCGGTCGAGTTCGTCGCGCAGGGCCAGCGGGTACATGCTCACGAGCAGGCGGTCGCCGGCGACGGTCCAGCAGAAGACGCCCGGCTCCTTGCCCTCCGCGGGCCGCTTCTCCTTCGCGCCCATGATCACGTTGGCCCCGTGCATCACTTCGCCGAATTCGAACTTGTCGGTGCCGGAGCGGCGGAAGCCTTCCAGCGCGGTGCGCACCTTGCCGGCGTCCTTCAGGCCCATCGAGAGGATCACGTTGGGGAAGCCGAAGCCGAGCTTGGGGTGCTTTTCCGGGACGGCGACGGAGAGGATCGCGTCTCCGGCCAGCGAGGCCATCAGGTCCTTGCGGATGTCGCTGCCGATCTTCTTCGAGGCCTCGTCCAGGGCCGCGGCGGCTTCGGCGCGGGCGTTGGGGTTGGTCGCGGAGGCGATGGTCAGGATGCGGTCGAAGAGCTGGTCGGGCTGCGCCTGGAGCGCCAGGGCGACGACCGTGTTGCGCGGCGCCTGGTTGAAGCAGTCGGCCGAGAGCGCCGGGCCGTCGAGCAGCTTCATGAAGCCGGTGCGTTCGGCCGCGGGCGAATCGGCGAAGAAGGTCTCGCTGAGGCCCTTCTCCTTGATCTGGAGCGTGTAGGCCAGCGAGTGAATCCCGTTCAGGCCGGCGGCCTCCCATTCCTGGCGTTCGCGGTCGGTCTTGGGGCCGAAGTTCGATTCGGGGCGCTTGCGCAGTTCGTCGAAGTTCACGAAGACCAGCGCGTCGGCGTCCTTGCCGCCCTTCTCCATCGCGCGGACGAACTTCGGGTGGTCGGCGAGCATCACGGGTTCGCCTTCGGCCTTGGCCCCGGCGCGGTTCTTCATCACTTCGCGGGCGGCCAGGATGTTTTCGATGCGCGCGCCGCCCAGCGTGGCCATGAAGACGCCGTCGTGCAGCGTGTAGCTGATCTGGAAGGGCACGGCGGGATGGCTGAGCGTCACGATGTCGGCCCCGGCGACGGAGCGCTGGTTGATCTCAAGCGTGTTCTGGGTCGCGGCGTTGAGCAGGTCCACGATCTTGCCCCAGTGGTCCATCCAGGCCTGCGCCTTGTCGCGCGGCTGGAAGGCGATCACCAGGTCGGGAATCGGTTCGCCCTTGTCGTTGCGCGCGTCCAGGAAGCCGCACATGCCGATGGTCACTTCGCCCTGAAAGAGGTCCAGGACCTCGTTGAGCTTGTAGCCGAGCTTCTGTTCGGCGGCGGCGATGCGCCCCTTCAGGACCGTCAGCCCGCCCTTAAAGGCGTCCTGCACGCCCGGGTCGGTGACCAGCTTCCAGAGCCCCGTCTGCTGCAGGCGCTCGAAGGATTTCTGCTTGTCCTTGATGGTGACCACGAAGAGCGACTGCGCGGGCAGCAGCGGCGCGACGGACCATTCCACCGTCTTCGAGGCCCCCGGATCGGTCTCCGCGGCCAGCGGGGCCGCCAGCACGCAGGCGAGCAGCGCGGCCAGGCCCCAAGCGGTTATTCTCGACTTCGGCATCTTCGACACCTCCCTATAAAGCCCCACGGTTGCCTGTCTTCGAGGGATTGGACGCAAGGGTTCCCGGCTCTGTTACAGTTCCCTTCGGGGCGATTATGCAGGCGTGCGACCCATGTACAACTCTAGTCCAAATAAAGGATTACGCAAGATATCGTAAACCCGTGCGCGGAAAATAACGATACCTTCGGCAACGATCTTCGAGGATTCCCGCGATGTCCGCCCCTTCTTCTCCCGACGACCCGTCCGGCGCGCACCCGCCCTGGGGCAAGACCAGCGCCAACCAGCGCGAACTCGCCTTCCTCTCCGGCCCGAACCCGCGCTCGTCCGAACTCCTGCGCGCCCTGCGCATCTTCTTCGAATTCATCCGCGGCTTCCGCAAGCTGCACTTCCTCGGGCCCTGCGTCACCGTCTTCGGTTCGGCGCGCTTTCCGCAGACCCATCCGCACTACCAGCTCGCCCGGACCATGGGCGCGGGGCTGGCGCGCTGCGGCTTTACCGTCATGACCGGCGGCGGCCCGGGCATCATGGAAGGAGCCAACCGCGGGGCGCGCGAGGCCGGCGGGCGCTCCGTCGGCTGCAACATCGTCCTGCCCAAGGAACAGGCGCCCAATCCGTACCTGGATTTCTTCGTGGAGTTCGAGCACTTCTACATCCGCAAGGTGATGCTGGTGAAGTACAGCTACGCCTTCGTGATCCTGCCCGGCGGCTTCGGGACGCTCGACGAGGCCTTCGAGACCGCGACGCTGATCCAGACGGGCAAGATTCACGATTTCCCCGTCGTCTTCATGGGCAAGGAATACTGGGAGCCGCTCTTCGCCTTCATGCGCGGGACGCTGGTGAAGGAAGGCACCATCGACGCGCGGGACCTGGACTACTTCCTGCTTACCGATTCGCCCACCGAGGCGCTCACCTATATTCGCGACACCGCGATGAAGAAGTTCGGGCTCAGCTACGGCGCGAAGGCCAAGCGGCATTGGTGGCTGGGGGAATAGAGGGTTGGCTGGTGGTTCGTTGGCTTGTTGGCTGGTTGGCTGGTTGGCTTGTTGGCTGGTTGGCTTGTTGGCTGGTTGGCTCGTTGGCTCATTGGCTGGTTGGCTCGTTGGCTCATTGGCTGGTTGGCTTGTGGGCTCGTTGGCGGTAACCTAGCGGCATGAGCACAGCCCCCGGCGCGGACGTGCCGCTCGACGAGGACGCGCCCAAGCCGCCCGGCGCGGGCGAAGGCAGCAGCCTGCCCCGCGGGCTCTCGGTCTTCCGCTTCATCCTCTTTTCAAGCCTGATGCTCGGCGCGGGCTACGCGGGCCTTTCGCTCTGGGCCGGATCGCCGCCGCCGCCGGGATACATCCCCGTGGGCGAGACCCCCGCGAGCGCCTGGGAGCCCTCCCCCGCCTACCTGCCGGTCTACGCGATGCTCAAGCTGCGCCTGGGCGCGCGGCACACGCCCGAAGGCTATGTCTACAACGGGCAGCTCGGCTACGCGCTCTTCGGCGCCGGCGCGATGACGCTGGGGATTCTGCTCGGCGGCGTGCTCGGCTGGATCGCCGGCGAGCGCGTGCGCCAGGAGATCCTGCGCCGCCGCGCGGTCTACGTCGCGAAGGTGCAGGCCGAACGCGAACGGCGCGGATAAAGGCCGCACCGATACGCTCGGAACGTACAAAAACCACCACCACCATGGCCACACCGCGAGATCACAAAGCGCATGGTTTCATCATAGCTTTACCGCGGCGCGTTAAAGCCGCGTTATGGGTGAAAGAGTCTTCTACGTAGTGCTTGACGCCCATCGCCGCGGGTGGCAATCTCGCGTGGGCCACTCCACATTTCCGCAGGAGCTTCGCGTGAATACGTCGATCAAGATCGAAAAGGCGGCTGAACCCGAGCACGTTCCTGCGATTATGGCGCGCGATCCGTTTACGGTCGTGATCTTCGGCGCGAGCGGCGACCTGAGCAAACGCAAACTGATTCCGGCGCTCTTCCATCTCGAAAACGGCGGCTACCTGCCCGACCGCTACGCGGTGGTGGGATTCTCGCGCACGCCCATGTCCGACGAACAGTACCGCGACGCGATGTTCGACGATTTGAAGACCCAGAAGCTCACCGATCCCGAAAAGCTGACCCCGCAGCACAAGACCGTCCAGGCGCTGCACTACATTCCCGGCAACAACGACGACGCCGAGTCCTTCAAAAAGCTGGAAGCGCGCATCCGCGAACTGGAAGAGGAACGCAACCTGCCGGGCAACCGCCTGTACTACCTCTCGGTGGCGCCGGAGTTCTTCGCGACGATCGTGAAGCGCCTGAAGGAAGCGGGCATGATCCGCGGACGCCACGACAAGACCTGGTCGCGCGTGATCATCGAAAAACCGTTCGGCCGCGACCTGCAAAGCGCCCGCGACCTGAACACGGCCGTGACCGAAGCGCTGAGCGAGAACCAGATTTACCGCATCGACCACTACCTGGGCAAAGAGACGGTCCAGAACATCCTCAGCTTCCGCTTCGCGAACTCGATCTTCGAGCCGCTCTTCAATCAGAAGTACGTGGACAACATCCAGATCACCGTCGCCGAGACCCTGGGCATGGAAGGCCGCCGCGGCGCCTACTACGACACCGCCGGCGCGCTGCGCGACATGGTCCAGAACCACATGCTCCAGCTCCTCTGCCTCACCGCCATGGAACCGCCGAGCGCGCTCGACGCGACCGCGATCCGCGACGAGAAGGTCAAGGTGCTGCGCTCGCTCGAACCGTTCACCCCCGACGAGGTCGCCGCCTACACCGTGCGCGGGCAGTACACCGCGGGCAAGGACCCCGACGGCAAGGCGGTGAAGGGCTTCGCCGAAGAAGAAGGCATCAAGGACGGCAGCGTCACCGAATCGTACGTGGCGATGAAGCTGCGCATCGAAAACTGGCGCTGGGCGGGCGTGCCCTTTCTGCTGCGCACGGGCAAGCGTCTGAAGAAGCGCGTCAGCGAGGTCGCCGTGACGTTCAAGCGCCCGCCGCTGCACCTTTTCGGCCACAACAAGACCTCCGACTACTGCCTGCTCACCGACCGCCCGCAGACGAACGTGCTGGTGCTGCGCATCCAGCCCGACGAAGGCATCAGCCTCTCCTTCGCCTGCAAACAGCCCGGCCTCCAGATTCAGCTCAACGACGTGCGCATGGACTTCTTCTACGGCAAGGCCTTCCAGCAGCGCTCGCCCGAAGCCTACGAGCGCCTGCTGCTCGACGCGCTGCGCGGCGACGCCTCGCTCTTCACCCGTTCGGACGAAGTGGACAGCGCCTGGCGCTTCGTCACCTCGATCCTGGACGGCTGGAAGGTGCTCCCGCGCCCGAAGTACCCCAACTACGCGCCCTTCAGCGACGGCCCCGACGAGGCGCACCGGCTGCTGGAAGGCACGACGGCCCAATGGAGGTCCATCGCCGCGATGTAAGCGCGGGACGCACCCATGAAACCGCTCTTCCCCACCATCATCTGCACCGACCCCAAGGCGCTCGCCGAGGCCGTCGCGGACAAGTTCCTGTACCTCGCGTTCAACGCGGTGCCGGGCCCGCTCACGGTTGCGCTCTCGGGCGGCAGCACGCCCAAGCGCCTGTACGAACTGCTGGCCCAGCCGCCGTACTTCGAAAAGATTCCGTGGGAACGCGTCGAGTTCTTCTTCGGAGACGAACGCTCGGTGCCGCCGGAGCACGTCGATTCGAACTACCGCATGGCCCGCGAGGCGCTGCTGGACAAGGTGCCCTCGAAGGTCCACCGCATGGCGGCGGAGTCCGGCCGGGCGGACGAGTACGAGGCGGTGGTGCGCGCGCGGGTTCCAGGGGGGAGCGCCGGGATTCCGCGCTTCGACCTCGTGCTGCTCGGCATCGGCACCGACGGGCACACGGCCTCGCTCTTTCCCGGCACCGACGCGCTGCAGGAAACGAAGAAGCTGGTGGTGATGAACGACGTCCCGAAGCTGAAGACCGCGCGCATGACCTTCACCTACCCGCTGCTGAACGCGGCCAAGAAGGTGTGGGTGCTCGCGTCGGGCGAAGACAAGCAGAAGGTCGTGCAGGACGCGCTGTACAACCCGGATTCGGCGCACCCCATCGTGGGCGTGCGGCCGCAGCCGGGCGAAGTGCTGTGGTGGCTGGACGGCGACAGCGGCACCCTTCAAGCATAAAGCGGAAGAAGAGGAGACTCACGTGGCTCAAGCATTCGGCGTAATCGGCCTGGCGGTGATGGGCGAAAATCTGGCGCTTAACGTGGAACGCAACGGCTTCGCCGTCGCCGTCTACAACCGCACGTACGAGAAGACCGAGTCCTTCATCAACGGCCGCGCCAAGAGCAAGAAGTTCGCCGGCGCCAGGACGATTCCCGAGTTCGTGAAGTCCCTCGAGCGCCCGCGCCGCATCCTGGTGATGGTCAAGGCCGGCGGGCCCGTGGACGCCGTGATCGAGGAACTGAAGCCGCACCTGGAACCCGGCGACATCGTCATCGACGGCGGCAACTCGCACTACCCCGATACCGACCGCCGCGAAGCCTACCTCGCGCCGACGGGCCTGAAGTTCTTCGGCATGGGCGTGAGCGGCGGCGAGGAAGGCGCGCTCAACGGGCCCAGCATCATGCCCGGCGGCGACAAGGAGACCTACAAGCATCTCCAGCCCATCCTGACCAAGATCGCCGCGCAGGCCGACAGCGGCCCCTGCGTGACCTACTGCGGCGCGCGCAGCGCCGGGCACTTCGTCAAGATGGTCCACAACGGCATCGAGTACGGCGACATGCAGTTGATCGCCGAAGCCTACGACCTGATGCGCCACGGCCTGGGGCTGAGCACGAAAGAGATCGCCGACATCTTTACCGAATGGAACCAGGGCGACGAACTGAAGTCCTTCCTCATCGAGATCACCAGCAAGATCGTGGACTTTAAGGACGACCAGGGCACCGGCCAGGCGCTCGTGGACCTGATCCTCGACAAGGCCGGCCAGAAGGGCACCGGCAAGTGGACCACCGTCGCGGCCCTGGACCTCGGCGTCCCCATCCCCACCATCACCGCCGCCGTGGACGCGCGCATCATCTCGTCGATGAAGAACACCCGCGTGATCGCGTCGAAG
>JAHCJK010000156.1 GCA_026184295.1 Planctomycetota bacterium | reverse complement strand
TCGAATACGAGACGGCGAACCGCCACTACGCGCACATCGACTGTCCCGGCCACGCCGACTTCATCAAGAACATGATCACCGGCGCCGCGCAGATGGACGGCGCGATCCTGGTGGTCAGCGCGGCGGACGGCCCGATGCCGCAGACCCGCGAACACGTGCTCCTGGCCCGCCAGGTGAACGTGCCCGCGCTGGTCGTCTTCCTGAACAAGATCGACCTGGTCGAAGACGCCGAACTGCTCGACCTCGTCGAAATGGAAATCCGCGACCTGCTCAAGAAGTACGACTTCCCGGGCGACAAGGTTCCGGTGATCCGCGGCTGCAGCAAGCCCGCGCTGGAAAACCCGAACGACGACAAGGCCGCCAAGCCGATCCTCGACCTCGTCCAGGCGCTCGACGATTTCATCCCGGAACCCAAGCGCGCGAAGGATGCGCCGTTCCTGATGCCGATCGAAGACGTCTTCTCGATCGAAGGCCGCGGCACGGTCGGCACCGGCCGTATCGAACAGGGCGTGATCAAGGTCGGCGACCCGATCGAAATCGTCGGCATGCAGAAGGAATCGATGAAGTCCACCTGCACGGGCGTGGAAATGTTCAACAAGGTGCTCGACACGGGCGAAGCCGGCGACAACGTCGGCCTGCTCCTGCGCGGCATCGCCAAGGAACAGCTCCGCCGCGGCATGGTGCTCTCGAAGCCCGGCTCGATCACCCCGCACACGAAGTTCGAAGCGCAGGTGTACGTGCTGAGCAAGGACGAAGGCGGCCGCCACACGCCGTTCTTCCCCGGGTACCGCCCGCAGTTCTACTTCCGCACGACCGACGTCACCGGCAAGATCACCAAGCTGATCAACGCCGAAGGCAAGGAAGCGGAAATGTGCATGCCCGGCGACAACATCAAGATGCTCGTCGAACTCGAACCCAACTCGCCCGTCGCCATGACCGACAACCTGCGCTTCGCGATCCGCGAAGGCGGGCGCACCGTCGGTTCGGGCGTCGTCATCAAGATCCTGGAATAAGGAAGGGTGCGCGAAACGCGTACGAAGGTAACCGACAATGCGTGAAATCGTGGTCCTGGAATGCTCCGTCTGCAAGGGGCGCAACTACACGTGCACGATCGACACCCGCGGCGGCCGCAAGCTCGAGGTGAAGAAGTTCTGCAAGCCTTGCAGGGCGCACGTGATTCATAAGAGCAAGAAGGCCTGAGCGGCGTCCAACCGGCGCGCAGGCTGAGTGGTGGGGGTAGGAGCGTAGCTCAACTGGCAGAGCAGCCGTCTCCAAAGCGGCAGGTTGGGGGTTCGACTCCCTCCGCTCCTGCCAAAGCCCCCGAGTGAACCGACGGCCGTGCTTCAACCTGCTTCCTCGGATCGGGTTGGGGCGGCGGAGGACGGAACAAGCAGACGCAACGGGCCCCGCGCGGAATGTCCCGCGCGGGGCCATAAATTTAAAAGAGAAGCGGGCTGCCTTCGGGCGGCGGCGCGAGCGAAAGCGAAAATGGCGCAGGCCGTGGCAGAAAAAGAGACGTCGGCATCCCCATCCGCTGGACAGCCTTCGAATGTGGGAAGCGGCGGCACGTTCAGCGTGCACAAGCCGGGCGAAGGCACGGCCACGCGCCTGGGCATGTTCGTGCTCGCGCTCGTCTTCATGATCTTCTCGGCGCACCACTGGTTCTACAACTGGGGTTCGCTGCGCGAATTCGCGAGCCGCTACCTGGCGCTGGAATTCGCGCTGGGCTGGACGATTCCGTACTCGAAGTGGGTCTCGGTCTCGGGCGCGGTGGCGATCTTCGCAACCGGGGCGCTGGTGGCGTACTACTACATCTACTGCAAGCCGCGCTCGGCCGAATTCCTGGTCAAGACGGACGTGGAGCTGGCCAAGGTCACCTGGCCCAAGATCACGCCGTGGTTCAAGGCCGACACCGAAGTCTGGGGCGCGACGTACGTGGTGCTGATCGTGGTGGCCTTCCTCACGGTCTACGTCTTCGGAGTGGACTATATCCTGCAGTTGCTGGCCAAGCTCCTCTTCTACAGCGGCAGTTAGCCGCGCGGAGCCGGGGCAAGCTCAAGGGAAAGAACGAGAACGAAGCATGGGCAGAAAAATGTGGTACGCGCTTCGCGCGATGTCGGAGCGCGAAGAGAAGATCAAGGAAGGCCTGGAACTCCGGGTGCGCTCCCGCGGGCTGGAGAAGTACGTCTCGCAGATCATCGTGCCGGCGGAAAACGTGAGCGAAATCCGCGAAGGCAAGAAGCGCGTCTCGCAGCAGAAGATGTTCCCGGGCTACATCCTGATCGAAGTGGAAACGGCCGACGGCGGCGACGTCCCGCAGGACGTCTGGTTCGCGATCATGGAGACCCCCGGCATCAGCGGGTTCGTCGGCGGCAACCGCATGCAGCCCACGCCGCTGGACGAGAGCGAGGTCGCGCGGATTCTGCAGGACATCGAGGACCGCAAGGAAAAGCCCAAGCCCAAGATGGAATTCGTGGCGGGCGACAAGGTCCGCATCAAGGAAGGTTCCTTCGAAAACTTCGACGGCACCGTCGAAAGCGTCGATCCGGCCAAGTGGATGCTCAAGGTCCGGGTCTCGATCTTCGGCCGCGACACCTCGGTCGAACTCGAATACGGCAAGGTGGAAAAGATTTAACGGAAGGGATCGGGTCGGGATCCGGGGCCGTTCCCTGAATCCTGCATCCTGAAGCCCGAATCCTGGGAGTTAGAACGATGGCGAAGAAAGAAATCTCGGCCAAGGTCAAGCTGCAGTGCCCCGCCGGCGGCGCGAACCCCGCGCCCCCCGTCGGCCCGGCGCTCTCGCAGCACGGCGTGAACATCGGCGACTTCGTGAAGCGCTTCAACGCCGACACGGCCAAGCAGAAGGGCATGATCATCCCGGTGATCGTCACGGTCTACCGCGACAAGTCCTTCGACCTGACCTACAAGTCCCCGCCCACGTCGGTGCTGCTCTGCAAGGCCGCCGGCGTCGAGAAGGGCAGCGGCGAGCCGAACAAGAACAAGGTCGGAAAGGTGACCAAGAAGCAGATTCTCGAGATCGTCGGCGTGAAGAAGAAGGACATCAACGCCGGCTCCGACGAAGCCGCCGTCCGCCTGGTCGAAGGCACCGCCCGCAGCATGGGCATCGAGGTGGTGTAACGGTACGGTCCTTGGCCGGTGATGTGTGAATTGCGTACAGAAAAATTTCGGAGCTTGGTTGTAAAGCGTGGCGGTGCGGAGGTGACGTTCGGCGGACAGGGCCGTTCCCTGACCCCTGACCTCCGATCACTGACCACTCGGAAGTGGGAGGAGGACAGGCCCTCGCGCCGTCCGCCGGGACTCCCAAGAAGGAGCGCAGCATGCCGAGAGAGAAGGGCCACTACCGGCCGAGCCGCCGGTTCCGTGAACTCACCGTCAAGGTCGAGAAGAACAAGACCTACAGCATCGAAGAAGCGGTCACGATCCTCAAGTCGGGCTCGAAGAAGTGCAAGTTCGACGAGACGGTCGAGGTCGCGATCAAGCTGGGCATCGACACCAAGCAAGCCGATCAGTTGGTGCGCGGTTCGGTCTCCCTGCCGAAGGGCACGGGCAAGGCCATGCGCGTGATCTGCTTCGCTGACGGCGCGCTGGCGGCGCAGTGCAAGGAAGCCGGCGCGGTCGAGGCCGGCGGCGAAGACCTGGCCAAGCGCGTCAACGACGGCTGGCTCGACTTCGACGTCGCGATCGCGCACCCCGCGTCGATGCGCTACGTCGGCCGCCTGGGCAAGGTGCTGGGCCCCAAGGGCCTGATGCCCTCGCCGAAGTCCGGCACGGTGACGCCCGACGTGGTCAAGGCCGTGCAGGAGTTCAAGGCCGGCAAGATCGAATACCGCAACGACAGCTTCGGCAACGTGCACGTGCCCGTGGGCAAGCTCAGCTTCGCGAAGGAAGACCTGGCCCTGAACATCAAGGCCATGGTGGACCACATCGCGTCGGTGCGCCCCCATTCGGTCAAGGGCATCTACATGCAGAAGGTTCACGTTTCGTCCACGATGGGCCCGGGCCTGCGCCTGGCGATGTAGGCATTGGATCAAGGAACGAAGATCAGGAGCTAGGTCATGGCAGATCGAAGACCCAAATCCGAGAAGCCCGTCGGCTCGGGCAACCCGAACCGCATCAACCGCCTGCTGACGGCGACGGTGCGGAAGGACTACGAGTCGCTCAGCAACATGGTGATGCTGACCAACCTCGGGCTGAACAGCGAAGAGAACAACGAACTGCGCGCCGAGACGCGCGGCAAGAACGTGCGCATGCGCGTGGTCCGGAACCGCCTGACGCTGAACGCGTTCCGCGAGATGGGCTTGAAGGACGCGGAGAAGCTCTTTGCCGGGCAGACCGCGATCGTGGACGCCGAAGATCCGGTGGTGGCGGCGAAGCTGGCGGTGGAGTTCTGCAAGAAGTTCGAGAAGAAGCTGAAGATCGTCGGCGCGGTGGTGGAAGGCAAGATTCTGGGGCCGAAGGAAGTCGAAGCGCTCTCGCAGTCCAAGAGCAAGCCCGAACTGCTGGCCGACGTCGTCATGCTCTCCAAGAGCCCCGGCGCGCGCATCGCCGCGCAGCTTAAGGGCCCCGGCGGGAAGATCGCCGGCGCGATCAAGGCGCTCGTCGAGAAGCTCGAAAAGGCCGGCGCCGCGGAACCCGCGAAGGCGTAACAGCAATCAGGAAATCGGTGCGGTTGCACTTGACAGATGGACAATGTGAGGTTTAATTTCTGACCCGCTTTTGCTGATGCACCAGTTCGTGGCGACAGCGAGACGGGTGGGGCTTTAAGCTCAACGCCAAAAGCTAAAAGAGCTTAGCAGATTGATAGGGAGGTTGTGTCATGGCCGAGTTCAGTGCGGAAATCAAGGATCTGGGCGACAAGATTGTCGGCCTTTCCCTGCTCAAGGCGAAGGAACTGGGCGACTACCTGAAGGAAGTCCACGGCATCGAAGCCGCGGCGGGTGGCGCGGTCGTCGTGGCCGGTCCTGCGGGCGGCGGCGCTGGCGCGCCTGCGGCGGCGGCTGCGAAGACGGCGTTCGACGTCGTCCTCGTCAAGGTCGCCGACCAGACGAAGAAGATCGCGGTCATCAAGGTCGTCCGCGAACTCACCGGCCTGGGCCTGAAGGAAGCCAAGGACCTGGTCGACAACGCGCCGAAGCCGATCAAGCCGGGCGTGCCCACCGAGGACGCCGAGGCGATGAAGGCGAAGCTCGAGAAGGAAGGCGCGACGGTCGAGCTGAAGTAGTTTCAAAGATTAGGATTCAGGATACAGGATTCAGGGGACGGCCGGTCACGGCTGGCTCCTGAATCCTAAATCCTTAATCCTGACTGCTGTCTTAATGGGCTGAAGGGCGCATGTGTACCGCGGGCTTCCCCGCACGCGCCGAAGGCCCGAACCTCAGGGAAGCCCTCGACAGGCGGCAGGCGCGCGAACGGGCATCATCGGTGCCGCAGCGCGTTCGGAAGCCGCCCGTAGCCGTGCGCCGGAGCCGTTCGGCCGGTGCGAAGGATCGCGTGAAGATCACGCTCTGCGGTCGTTACAAGTAGGGTAGGTAAGGAACCGACGCGCGGCCGGGCTTGCGCGGAGCGGTTCTTTGTTGTTTGGACGCGGCCTGTTCGGGGTTTGGAAGCGTCCAATAACACCGCGGAATCCTGCATAAGACGTGAACCGCCGCGCGAGCGGCAGACCAAGGAGTGCCAGAAGCCATGCCTCTTCCCGTCAGGTTTTTCGGCCGGGCCAAATTCAACCACCCGATTCCGAACCTCTGTGAAACGCAACGGAAGTTTTATGCCGACTTCCTCCAGGCCGACGCCCTGCCCAACGAACGCAAGCGCGACGGGCTCCAGGCGATCCTCCAGGAAGTCTTCCCGATCTTCTCCTACGACGAGACGATCTCGCTCGACTTCGTCGAATACGACCTGGGCGAACCGCGCCACACGCCCGACGAATGCCGCGCCCTCGGCCTGACCTTCGGCGCGCCCCTCAAGATCAAGTGCCGCCTCAAGCGCGACGACGCGGTGGTCGAGGAAGACGTGTACCTCGGCACGGTCCCGCTGATGATCGGCGGCGGCGAATTCATCGTCAACGGCGCCGAGCGCGTGATCGTGACGCAGATTCAGCGCAGCCCGGGCGCGGACTTCAGCGAGACCGTCCACCCCAGCGGCAAGCGCCTGCACTCCTGCCGCATCATCCCCGAGCGCGGAAGCTGGATTCAGGTCGAAGTGACGAGCAAGGACCTGCTGTACCTGCGCATCGACCGCTCGAGCAAGATCTGCGGGACGACGTTCCTGCGCGCGCTGAGCGACAAGTTCGGGACCACGCAGCAGATTCTCAAGGCCTTCTACCCGGTCGAGACGATCTCGCTCTCGGGCAAGACCGAGAAGCTGAAGGGCACGTACCTCTGCCACGACATCGCCGACCCCAAGTCGGGCGAAGTGGTCGTGAAGGCGCTGACGAAGCTGACCGACGAGATCGTGGAAACGATCCGCGGCCTGAAGGTCAAGGAAGTGGACGTCGTCACCGCGCTGAAGGACGAACTGATCTACAACACGCTGGCCGAAGACGACTGCGCCAGCCACGAGGAAGCCATCCTGCGCATCTACTCGCGCCTGCGCCCGGGCAACCCGCCGCAGAAGGAAAAGGCGATCGAGCTCTTCAACGAGCTCTTCTTCGACGACAAGCGCTACAACTTCGGGCGCATCGGCCGCTTCCGCCTCAACCGCAAGTTCAACCAGAACGTGCCTGAAGAGCACCTCGTCCTGACCGGCGAGGATTACTACAACATCATCAACTACATCCTGAACCTGCGCACGGGCAAGGGCTACGCGGACGACATCGACCACCTGGAAAACCGCCGCGTCCGCACCATCAAGGACCTCGTCATGGACGAGTTCCGCAAGGGCATGATCAAGCTGCGCCGCAGCGTCCGCGAACGCATGAGCCTGAAGGACGCGGGCGAGATGACGCCGCGCACGCTGATCAACAGCCAGACCGTGGCCAGCAGCATCGAGTACTTCTTCGCGCGCGGCGAGCTTTCGCAGGTCGTCGACCAGTCGAACCCGCTCGCGCAGCTCACGCACGAACGGCGCCTCTCGGCCCTGGGTCCGGGCGGCCTGAACCGTAAGCGCGCCGGCTTCGAAGTCCGCGACGTGCATCCTTCGCACTACGGCCGCATCTGCCCGATCGAGACGCCCGAAGGCGCGAACATCGGGCTGATCGTGAGCATCGCGATCTACGCCTCGATCAACGACTACGGCTTCGTGGTCACGCCGTTCCGCCTGGTGAAGAAGGGCGTGGTGACCGACGAGGTCGTCTACCTGCGGGCCGACGAAGAACACGACCACACGATCGGGCAGGCCGACATGCCGACCGATCCCAAGACGGGCAAGATCACGGTCGAACGCGTGATCGCGCGCCGCCGCGACGGCTTCGAACTCGTGGGCATGGAAGAAGTGACCCTGCTCGACGTCGCCCCGCAGCAGCTCGTGGGCGTCGCCGCCAGCCTGGTGCCGTTCCTCGAACACGACGACGCGAACCGCGCGCTGATGGGCTCGAACATGCAGCGCCAGGCCGTGCCGCTGGTGCGCCCTGAAATCCCGCTCGTCGGCACCGGCATGGAACAGTACGTCGCCGGCAACACGGGCATGATGGAACGCGCCGAAGAAGACGGCGTCGTCGAGTACGCGGACGGTTCGGTGGTGAAGGTCCGCTACGGCCACGGGCAGAACAGCCGCCTGGGCGAGTACCCGATGCGCAAGTACTTCGGCCTGAACGAACGCACCTGCCTGAACCAGAAGCCGATCGTCAAGACCGGCGACAAGGTGATCGCCAACCAGGTGCTGACCGAAGGCGCCGCGACGCGCGAAGGCATCCTGGCGCTGGGCAGCAACACGCTGGTCGCGTTCATGAGCTGGGAAGGCTACAACTTCGAAGACTCGATCCTGGTCAGCGAACGCCTGGTGCGCGAAGACAAGTTCACCTCGATCCACATCGAGGAGTTCAGCGTCGAGATCCGCGAGACCAAGCTGGGCCGCGAGGAAATCACCCGCGACATCCCGAACGTCAGCGAAGCCGCGCTGGCGAACCTCGACGAGCACGGCCTGATCCGGGTCGGCGCGCGCGTGAAGCCCGGCGACATCCTGGTCGGCAAGATCGCGCCGAAGAGCAAGAGCGAGCTGAGCAGCGAAGAGAAGCTGCTGCACGCGATCTTCGGCCGCGCGGGCGAAGACGTGAAGAACGACAGCCTGGAAGTGAAGCCCGGCTGCGAAGGCTACGTGATCCAGGTGGACCGCTTCACCCGCGCGGCGCCCTCGGGCGAGGAAGAGCGGGGCGAACACAAGAAGCTGATCAAGAAGATCGAGACCGACTACAAGGCCAAGATGGCCGAGGTGATCAAGCAGAAGTTCGAGGCCCTGAAGGAGATCGTCGGCGGCAAGATCGTCAACGCCGAGACCGGGCAGCGCTACGAACTCTCCAAGACCGCCACCGACGAGGAAGTGATCGCGCTCGACGCCACCGTGGACCTGAACAAGGTCGAGATGCACCCGTCCACGCGGCGCAAGGCGCGCATGACGGCGTACCAGTACGACAAGCGCAAGCGCATCTACGAAGTGGACATGGAACGCAAGGTCGGCAAGCTCAAGCGCGGCGACGAACTCCAGCCGGGCGTGCTGGAACTCGTCAAGGTCTACGTGGCCGTCAAGCGGCGCCTGTCCGTCGGCGACAAGATGGCCGGCCGCCACGGCAACAAGGGCGTCGTCAGCCGCATCCTGCCGGAAGAAGACATGCCGTTCCTCGCGGACGGCACGACGATCGGCATGGTGCTGAACCCGCTGGGCGTGCCGAGCCGCATGAACTTCGGCCAGATCCTGGAAACCCACCTGGGCTGGGCGGCCGAACTGCTGGGCTTCCGCGCCGTGACGCCGGTCTTCGACGGCGCCAAGGAGTCGGACATCGTCGAGTGCCTGAAGGAAGCGGGCCTGCCCGAGGACGGCAAGGTTCAGCTTTACGACGGGCGCACGGGCGAAAAGTTCGACCAGAAGACCTGCGTGGGCAAGATGTACATGCTCAAGCTGCACCACCTGGTCGCGGACAAGATCCACGCGCGCGCCACGGGTCCGTACTCGCTGATCACGCAGCAGCCCCTGGGCGGCAAGGCGCGCAGCGGCGGCCAGCGCTTCGGCGAAATGGAAGTCTGGGCGCTCCAGGCCTACGGCGCGGCCAACGTGCTCCAGGAACTCCTGACCGTCAAGTCCGACGACGTGGAAGGGCGCACGAAGATCTACGAGTCGATGGTCAAGGGCGAGAACAGCCTGGAACCCGGCACGCCGGTCAGCTTCGACGTGCTCTGCAACGAGATCAAGGGCCTGGGCCTGAACATCAAGCTGGAGAAGAAGCCCTCCGCGTAATGCGGGGAAGGGCGGGGCGCCCGGCGCTCCCCATACCGGTTTTGAACGCGGCTGGCACGGTTTTTAAGGCGTAACGAAGGAGAGACAGAAATGGTGATTCCTGGCAGCGGCATGGGTGGCGGCGAACCGGCTCCCGCGGGCGGCATTCCGGCCCCGGCCGGCGTGGCGGGCCTGAGCAGCCTGATGGCGCCCCCGGCGCCCGGCGTGGCGGCGGAACGCAACTACGACCGCATCAACGACTACTCGGCGGTGACGATCACGCTCGCGAGCCCCAACGACATCCGC
Organism: Planctomycetota bacterium; assembly: GCA_026184295.1. Taxonomy (GTDB): domain Bacteria; phylum Planctomycetota; class SZUA-567; order H5-PLA8; family H5-PLA8; genus JACQFI01. The sequence goes on along the minus strand of JAHCJK010000156.1, from coordinate 5,629 downwards.
TCGTGGAGCTACGGCGAAGTGAAGAAGCCGGAGACGATCAACTACCGCAGCTACCGCGCGGAGAAGGACGGCCTCTTCTGCGAGCGCATCTTCGGGCCCGAGCGCGACTGGGAATGTTCGTGCGGCAAGTACAAGGGCATCAAGTACAAGGACATCATCTGCGACCGCTGCGGCGTTAAGGTCACGCACAGCAAGGTCCGCCGCAGCCGCTTCGGCCACATCAACCTGGCCGCGCCGGTCGTGCACATCTGGTTCTTCCGCGCGGTGCCGAGCAAGCTCGGCAACATGCTGGGCATCAAGACCAACGCGCTGCAGCAGGTGATCTACAGCCAGCGCTACATCGTCATCGACGGCGGCGACACCCCGATGGGCAAGGGCAAGACGCTGACCGAGGAAGAATACCGCAAGGCGCGCGAACAGTACGGCCAGGCGTTCAAGGCCGAGATGGGCGCCGAGGCCGTCCGCGAACTGCTGGCGGGCCTGAACCTGGCCGAACTGGCCGTGACCCTGCGCGCGCAGCTTAAGGAAAGCAAGAGCAAGCAGAAGACCGAGACCCTGATCAAGCGCCTGCGCATCATCGAAGCGCTGGTGGCCTCGGGCAACAAGCCCGAATGGATGGTCATGGACGTGATCCCGGTCATTCCGCCGGACCTGCGCCCGCTCGTCCCGCTCGAAAGCGGCAACTTCGCGACGTCGGACTTGAACGACCTGTACCGCCGCGTGATCAACCGCAACAACCGCCTGAAGAAGCTGCTGGACCTGAACGCCCCGGGCGTGATCATCCGCAACGAAAAGCGCATGCTCCAGCAGGCCGTGGACGCGCTCTTCGACAACGGCCGCTGCAAGCGCGCCGTGCTCGGCACCGGCAACCGCCCGCTCAAGTCGCTCACCGACATGATCAAGGGCAAGCAGGGCCGCTTCCGCGAAAACCTGCTCGGCAAGCGCGTCGATTACTCGGCCCGCTCGGTGATCGTCGTCGGCCCCGACCTGCACCTGAACCAGGTCGGCCTGCCGAAGAAGATCGCGCTGGAACTCTTCCAGCCCTTCATCATCCGCAAGCTGAAGGAACAGGGCTACGCGGACACGATCAAGAGCGCCAAGAAGATCCTGGAGCGCAAGGACGAGGAAGTCTGGGACGTGCTGGAAGAGGTCATCAAGGGCCACCCCGTGATGCTCAACCGCGCGCCCACGCTGCACCGCATGGGCATCCAGGCCTTCTATCCGGTCCTGGTCGAAGGCGACGCGATCATGCTCCATCCGCTCGTCTGTCACGGCTTCAACGCCGACTTCGACGGCGACCAGATGGCCGTGCACCTGCCGCTCTCCCTGGAAGCGCAGATCGAAGCCTCGATGCTGATGATCTCGACGAACAACATCTTCTCGCCGGCGAACGGTTCGCCCATCATCACGCCCGACCTCGACATCGTGCTGGGCTGCTACTTCCTGACCAGCGAAGGCAAGGCGATCAAGGGCCAGGGCATGGCCTTCTCCAACAAGGAGGAGGTCTTCATGGCGCTGGACGAAGGGCGCATCGGCAAGCGCGCGAAGATCAAGTTCCGCATCAAGGGCCGCCGCGTGATCGGGCCCGAAGGCGCGCAGAAGGCCAAGGGCGACCTGTACGACACGACCGTCGGCCGCGTGATCTTCAACGACATCCTGCCGGACGGTATGCCGTACTACAACCTGACGCTGGACAAGGGCAAGCTGAAGAAGGTCGTCAGCGACTGCTACCTGATCCTGGGCCGCCCCAAGACCGTCGAACTGCTCGACCGCCTGAAGGAACGCGGCTTCCACGAAGCCACGATGTCGGGCGTCAGCTTTGCCGCGAGCGACCTGATCATCCCCAAGATCAAGGAAAGCGTCGTCGGCGAGGCCGAGAAGAAGGTCCAGCAGATCCGCAAGTCGTTCGAACGCGGCATCATCACGGACGGCGAGCGCTACCGCCTGACGGTGGACGTCTGGACGCGCGTCCGCGACATGATCCACCAGGCGGTCATGGAGGAACTCAAGCACGACGAGCGCCCCGAGGACCCGCACTACGTCAACCCGATCTACTACATCGTCAACTCCGGGTCCCGCGGCAACCAGACCCAGATCGGGCAGATGTGCGGCATCCGCGGCCTGATGGCGAAGCCCAGCGGCGAGATTCTGGAAACGCCCATCAAGGCGAACTTCCGCGAAGGCTTGAAGGGCCTCGAGTACTTCTCCTCGACCCACGGCGCGCGCAAGGGCTTGGCCGACACGGCGCTCAAGACGGCGAACTCGGGGTACCTGACCCGCAAGCTGGTCGAAGTCGCGCAGGACGTCACCGTCAGCATGCACGACTGCGGCACGCAGAACGGCGTGACCAAGGGCGCGGTGTACCGGGGCGAAAACATCGACCTGACGCTCACCGACGCGATCCGCGGCCGCGTGGCGCGCGACCGCATCACGCACCTGATCACCGGCGACACGATCGTCGACGAGAACCAGTTGATCACGCCCAAGGTGGCCGAAGCGATCGAGGAATTCCTCGGGCGCGACGGCAAGATCCGCGTGCGCAGCCCGCTCACCTGCGAAGCTCCGCGCGGGATGTGCGCGCTCTGCTACGGCATGGACCTTTCGACCGGCGGCCTGGTGGAACTGGGCTCGGCGGTCGGCGTCATCGCCGCGCAGTCGGTCGGCGAACCGGGCACGCAGTTGACGATGCGCACGTTCCACGTCGGCGGCCTGGGCCAGCGGACGGTCGAAGAGTCCGAAGCCCGCAGCAAGAACGCCGGCAACATCAAGTTCGCCAACCTGCAGTCGGTGGTGAACGACAAGGGCGAATCGGTGATCCTGAACCGCAACGCCGAAATCCTGGTGCTCGACCCGCGCGGCCGCGAACTGGAAAAGTACATCTTCCAGACCGGCACCGTGCTGCTGGTGAAGGACGGCGAGACCGTCCCCGCCCGCAAGCCGCTGGCGCGCTGGGACCCGCACAACATCCCGATCCTGACCGAAGTCGGCGGCAAGGTCGCGTTCGAGGACTTCGTTCCCGACGTGACGTACCGCGAAGAGTCGGACCCGGGCACGGGCTTCAAGCGCAAGGTCATCGTGGAACACCGCGGCGACCACCACCCGCAGATCGTCATCAAGGCCGAAGACGGGCAGATTCTGGGCGTGTACTCGATCCCGGAAAAGGCCTTCGTCGAAGTCGAAGAAGGCGACCCGGTGACCCCCGGCAAGCTGCTCGCCAAGACGCCGCGCGAAATCTCCGGCACGCAGGACATCACCGGCGGCCTTCCGCGCGTCACGGAACTCTTCGAGGCGCGCCGCCCGAAGGAACCGGCGATCATGTCCGAGATCGACGGCGTCGTCGAATTCGGCGAACGCAAGCGCGGCAAGCGCACGCTGCTGATCAAGTCGGAATCGGGGCTCGAAATGGAGCACCTGGTTCCGCAGGGCAAGCACATCCTCGTCCGCAAGGGCGACCGGGTGCGCGCGGGCGAACGCCTGGTGGACGGCGCGCTGATCCCGCACGACATCCTGCGCATCAGCGGCGTGGAAAAGCTCCAGCACTACATCCTGAGCGAGGTCCAGGCCGTCTACCGCAGCCAGTCGGTGCGCATCGACGACCGCCACATCGAGATCCTGATCCGGCAGATGATGCGCAAGGTTCAGATCATCGACCCGGGCGAGACGGGCTTCCTGCCGACGGACGTGGTGAGCAAGAGCGTCTTCGACGCGCGCAACAAGGAACTGGTGGCCACGGGCAAGAGGCCTTCGTCCGCCAGCCCGATGCTGCTGGGCATCGCGCGCGCCAGCCTGCAGGCCGAAAGCTGGATCGCGGCCGCGTCCTTCCAGGAAACGACCCGCGTCCTCACCGAAGCGGCCATCGCCGGCCGCCGCGACGAACTGCGCGGGCTGAAGGAAAACGTGATCCTCGGGCACATCATCCCCGCGGGTACGGGCTTCCGCGACTTCCTGATCGGCGTGGTGAAGCGCGAGGAAGCCCCGGCGCTCGCCCAGGCCGCCCAGGCCGAGATGAAGGAACTCGGCACGTCCACCGCTCAGGCCGGCGCCGTCAGCTTCGGCGGCAAGGACGAATAACCGCGGCGCAACCCGCTACCACCCGCCTTACCCACGGGCGCGCGACCGCAAGGTCACGCGCCCGTTTTGTTTTGCGGCCAGAAAGGATCGCGATGCGCGGCTAGCGCCCAGTCCGTTGGTGCCACTGGCTGCGTCTGTATGCAGCCAGTGCGTCCACTGGGGGAACACCCAGAACCCCCATCGCCCCGAAAAGGGGCGACAGGAAATTAGCCGGTGGCAAGCGAAGCGCGGCCACCGGACCGCGCGCGCTGGGATCGCACCCTGGAAGGGTGCCGGAAGCTTCCGTCGCCCCTGCCGGGGCGCGACGTGGGGGCGCCGGAACCGGTGGCCGCGCTTCGCTTGCCACCGGCTAATTTCCCGCCGGCCTTCCAGGCCGATTCTTGGAAGAATCGCGGCCAAGCACGCCGAGCGCGGCCAAGCACGCCGAGCGCGGCCAAGCACGCCGAGCGCGGCCAAGCACGCCGAGTGCGGTCAAGCGCGCCGAGTGCGGCCAAGCGCGCCGAGTGCGGCCAAATTCGCCGAGTGCAGCCAAGCTCGCCGAGTACGGCGAAGCGCGCCAAACGCGGGCAAGCGCGCCAAACGCGGCCAAGCGCGAGCAAACGCGGCCAAACGCGGCTTAGCGCGGGCACGCGCATGCTATCGTGCGAGCGTGGGTACGCGTATACCATCGAATGGCATTTCAGAGGTATAGCGAACCCCAATCCGGCCTTCCCACTCCATCGGTTCCATCCGTGCGCGCCGCGCGGTCCTAGCGATCCCTCGTCTTTGCCGTAGTCTGTGAAGCGCATGCCTGCGCGTTACAGCTATCCGCTTGCGGTCCTTTGCGGGATCGTGATGTCGCTGCCGTTCAGCGATGTCTGGGCCTTTCCCGCCTGGATCGGGCTCGCGCCGGTGCTGTACCTGGTGGCGGAAGCGCCCACGGCCCGGCGCGCAGCGGGGCTCGCGTATGCCTTCGCGCTCGTCTGGTCGCTGCTCTGTTTCCGCTTCTTCCTCCACTGGTCGCCGGTCGGGTGGGTGGCGCTGGGGCTCTTCACGAGCGCCTTCTACCTCGCGGCGCTGCTGAGCGTGCGGGCGCTGGCGCGGCGCGGCATCGCGGGGGCGGTCTTCGGTTCGGCGGCGGTCTGGGTGCTGGCGGAGATCGCGCGTTCGCGGATTCCGGTCGTCGGATTCCCCTGGATGTTGCTTGGCCACGCCGCGGCGGACGACGCGAACCTGCGCCAGCTCGCGGACCTGGCCGGCGTCTACGGGCTCAGCTTTCTGGCCGCGGCGGTCAACGCGGCGCTCGCCTTCGTTGCCGCGCCGCTTGCCGGGGAAACGCTCGCAGGACCCCCGGGCACGCCGGTGCGCCGGCGGCTCTGCGCCTCGCTGGTCGCGGCGGGGCTGCTGGCCGCGCTGGCCTACGGCGACGCGCAGACCGGGAGGCTCGGCGCCCGCATGCGCGCCGGCCCGCGCATCGCGATGCTGCAGGGTTGTTCGTACCAGAAGATCGACCGCAGCAACGAAGAGAAGCAGCAGCAGCTCGACGAACACCTGCTCATGCACGCCGAAGCCGCGGCCT
>JAHCJK010000155.1 GCA_026184295.1 Planctomycetota bacterium | reverse complement strand
GCGTCGTCGCCAGCGAATCCAGCCTTCCCAGAGGGCGGCGGCGAGGGCGAGGATCACGAGCCAGCAGATGAGGTTGAAGAGGACGGCGCGGCCGAGGCCGGGTTCGCTGAAGGTGTAGCGCGTGTTCGGTTCGTCCCAGTCCTTTTCGGGATTCGGCAGCGGGACCTTGTACATACGCGAATCGGGCCAGCCGTAGCCGAGGTAGCGGAAGTCGTCGTGCGTGCGGCCGTAGTTGTAGATGCGGTCGTTGACTTCGGGGATCACGTTGAGCGCGATGAGGCCGCCCGCGAGAAACATCAGCATCACGCAGGTGGACAGGTGGAACTGGAACGTTCGGCGCGCGGGGTCCGGGGCCATGGCTTCTTTTTTCGCGGGCGCGGGGGAAAGGGAAAGGGCATTTTTGATTTTTGATTTTGGATTTGCGATTTTTCACCGCGGAGGCGCGGAGGGCGCGGAGAACGGCACGACGGACTACAACTTGTTCGCGCAAAGACGCTAAGACGCTAAGAACGGAACACGTGGGAGTGCGATGAGGGGGAGCGGGGTGGGTCCGAAAGGATTTCCGTTTTTCACCGCGGAGGCGCGGAGGGCGCGGAGAACGGCACTACGGCGGACAACATTTTCGCGCAAAGACGCTAAGAGGCTAAGAACGGAACGCCTTGGCGTGGGAATAGGCGGTGCGAGGGTGAATCCGAAATTGACGCCGCATTCTTCACGCGGAAATGCGGAGGACGGCAAACGTTTTAGGTGGTTGGGGATGATCGTTTCTCCTTTATGGGATGCATGACGGGAAAGGCGGTGTTGGCCACGCGAAGTTCGAGAAAGAACCAGAGCGTGCCGGCGCAGGCGAGTGCGAATAGCGCATTGGTGAGCGGGTGCAGGTAGCGGCCCGGTTCGTCGGGATCGTCGAGCAAGCGTTCGCCGCGCCAATCGTAGCCGTAATCGACGTTCACGATGCACGGCCAACCGTACACCGATTTGAGGTCATACAGAGGACCGGTGCGTTCCTCACGGGGCACAAACTGGAGCCCAAGCAGCAGGGCCAGTATCAGACAAACTGCGAGCGCGGTGGAAAGATGGAAGCGGTAGCTTTTGAATCCATTCAGATTCGTGAGGTTGGTGGACAGTAGCCAGCGTGCGAACCCGTAGGCCCCGGCGATGGCGCTCAGCGCCACGAACAGATTGCCGCCCAATTTGAGCAGGTTCCACGGCGGGTATTCGCTCCACGGCAGTACGGTGCCCACGCGTATGAGACGCAAGAGGAAATGGGTAAAGGGCCAGCCGGAGTAATAGAAATGCGCGCGGTTCAGCCACAAAAATCCAACGAGAACCCATAGCATGGCGAGCAACGTAAACGGGTGCGGTAGGCGGCGGACGGCGCGGTTCATACCTGGATAACGTGCGAGCGCGGCGGAATACCTCAGAATTCCAGGATGCTATTTTTCATTCCTTTCGCTCCGCGCGGGTCTTTTCCCAGCGGCGGATGCGCCATTCGCAGAGGTGGGCGACGGCGTAGAGGATCGCGGCGTTGGCGATGATGTCGAGGACCAGGTTGTCGAGCTTCCATTCGTCGATGTCTTCGTAGATGTTGCTCACCACGATTTTTCCGACCAAGGGCCAGCCGTAGTTCGTCTGGACAATGGCACGCATCACGTTGGGCGCGGGAAAGCTCCGCTGCGGATACAGGTTCGCGCCGATCAGCGCGCCCGCGGCGAAGAGCAGGATTACGCAGGTGGAAAGGTGCAGGCGGAACGTTCGGCGTGGGGCGTCGTCGGCCATGGGTTCGGTTTTCGCGCGCGCGGCGGCAAAGGGGAAGTGGAAATTCGGAGCGGCGCTGGGCGGGGCGCTCCTTTTAAGGAGGTTGCGGACCCTGGGGGTTGGCGTGCGAGTGGCTGCGCCCGCGGCTCCGCGGCACCCTCACCCACGACCCCTCTCCCTTCGAGGGAGAGGGGAGATCCGCGCAGCGGGCGCGGGGAAGTCGCTGGGCGGGCGCGGGGCAGTCGGGGCGTATGTGGGACAGGCGTCTCGCCTGTCTGGAGCGAGGAGGGGACTGCGGACCTGGCGGAGGGCGGAACCACCGTGGTGCCCGGCCGTGGAGACCTTTCGAAGCGCCGCGGCTGTTGCGCGACCGGGCACAGGTCGCGAACGGCCGCGACCTGTGGCACCCCCTATAGCTGAATTTACAAGCACCGCTGTTTCATCGCCGTTCATCGTAGTTCACCGCCGTTCACCGCCGGTGCATCGCCGTTTTGCCGCTGCTTTATCGCGGTTTCGCCGTTCTTTGCGGCTTTGCGTCTTTGCGCGAAAGTCGTGGATTCGTCGTAGGCGTAAACGCGAGCATGGTTGCGGGCGTGGTTGTTCTCCGCGTACGCTGCGTCTCCGCGGTGAAGACGAACGCGTCAGTCGTTCGCGGCGGCTTCGGGGGCGGCGGGGAGGACCGAGGCGGGAGCGGGAGCTGCGGGAGCAGGAGCGGGAACTGCGGGAGCGGATGACGGGGCGGCGTTCGCGGGCGCGCGGTGGCCGATGGCGTGGCGCCAGACGACGCGTTCGAGCACGACGACGAGCACGCCGACGAGGGCGAAGGCGATGAGCATATTCACCACGAATTCCGGCGTATAAAAGATGTGCGTCTTTTCCGGAAACATGCGGCCGTCGGGGAAGCGGAAGACGAGCGTCGGCAGTTCGAGGAACTTGTACGGCCACCCGTAGCCGGCGTACACGATTTCGGGGTCCTGGTAGTACGGGATCGTGTTGGCCCACGCGATGAGACTCGCGACGAACAGCATCAGGCTGCGCGTGAAGAAATGCAGGCGCAGAAAGCGCGCGGCGAGTCCGACGACGAACGTCATGGAGATCCCTCGGCCGCGACGCGCGGCGAACCTTCAGTGTACCATTCGCAGGCGCTCGTGGCACGCGCGATCGGCTCGGAATTTCGCGCGAAAACAGGCACCGAATGCACTTGAGCAGCTCTCCGTCGATCTTCACCGCGGAGGCGCGGAGAACGCGGAGAACGGCCACGGCTTGGTCGCGCAAAGACGCGAAGACGCTAAGAACGGAACAAAGCAAAAAAAAAGCGGCGCCGCAGCGCTCTCCTTCCCTGATCACTGTTCACTGTTCACTGACCACTGTCCATCGATCAGGCTCTGCTGCAATCACTTGCGGCGCGACTTTGGCTGGTTGCTGGATTTCGATTGGTTGAACTTGGTTCTTTGCGTTTGGATTTTCCGCGCAAGCGCGGCGGCCGCACGCCGCTTCGCATTCGCTCCGCAGCATGGCACCTACGGACGGCTCGAATCTACAAGCACCGCGGCTGCTTCCTCCGGAGCGGACAGGCGTCCCGCCTGGTTGTTCCTTCCCCAGCGCTTACATGTCCAAGCGCGGCCAGCGCGCTGTTGTAGCGCCGGCCTCTGGCCGGCAGTGTCGCCGGCGTCCTCGCCGGCACGGGTTTGTGGTGCAGCCATCCCCACGCCTTTGAATCTGTCCTTGTGGCCTTTGTGCGCGCGCCCCATCCAACGCGCCGCGAAGGCGATCCCGGCGCAGACGACCGAAACCGTGCCGCCAAGGACGAACGTGCGCCCAATCGCCGCGTCCAGCGGTTCGTTGCGCAACGTATCGATCGAACGGGCGAGGAAAATGCGCATGCGGACGTTCCAACGTCGATTCGCAGGATTACGCCGGCGCGTCAGTGCTTCGCGTCCACCAGCACCTGTTCGGCCTGGTAGCTGCTGCGCACGAACGGCCCGCACGCGGCGGCCTTGAAGCCCAGCGCCAGGGCGTGGCGTTCGTACTCCTTAAAGATCTCGGGCGTGACGTATTCGGCGACCGGCAGGTGCTGCGGGCTCGGGCGCAGGTACTGCCCGACGGTCAGGATCTCGCACGAGGCCTCGCGCAGTTCGCGGATCGTCTGCTTCACTTCGTCGGGCGTCTCGCCCAGGCCGGCCATCAGCCCGCTCTTGGTGGTCATGCGCGCGTCCAGGCGCTTGACGGTCTGGAGCACCTCCAGGCTGCGGCGGTAGTTGCCCTGCGGGCGCACGGGCGGATGCAGGCGCTCGATCGTCTCGGTGTTGTGGTTGAAGACGTCCGGACCGGCCTCGACGACCGCGCGCAGGCAGTCCTCGCGCGCGTGGAAATCCGGCACGAGCACCTCGATGATCAGTTCGGGGCCGCAGGTCTCGCGCAGCGCGCGGATCACGCGGGCGAAATGCCCCGCGCCTTCGTCGGCCAGATCGTCGCGCGCCACGGACGTGACCACGACATGCTTGAGCCCCAGTTGCCGGGTCGCCTCGGCGACGCGCTGCGGTTCGTCGGCCAGCTTCTCGAGCGACTCGCCGCGCCCGGTCTTGACCGCGCAGAAGTGGCAGGCGCGCGTGCAGCTTTCGCCCAGGACCATGAACGTCGCGGCGCCGCGGTTCCAGCATTCGCCCAGGTTCGGGCACTCGGCGCTCTGGCAGACCGTGTTCAGCTTCAGCCCCGCGAGAATCTCCTGCGTGCGCGTGTCGTAGCGCGCGGGCCACGGCTTGCGCAGCCACTCGGGAAACTCGCGCACGCGTTTCCGCTCGGGCTTCGGGTACAGTCCGCCTTCGCGGCCGGCGTTAGGGTCCTGTTCTTGCTCCATGCTCCTCTTTATAGCGGCAGCCGGCGGGGGGATTCGAGTGGATTTTGTGGCAGGCTGCACCATGGTGCGCGCGAAATTGCGCTCACACCCGCTGCCCGAGGACACCTTTCTGAGAAGCCGGCCCGCGACGGGCCGTTTCTACGAAAGACGAAAGGATCATCCATGCCGACCCTTCGCGCGTTTGCCCTGGCCCTGACGCTGCTCGGCGTCGCGTGGGTCTCCGCCGAGGACGCCGTGCAGCAGAAGGCCTCGAAGCTGGAACGCGAGATTCACCAGGCCTTCGCGCAGAAGGACTACCAGGCCGCGATGGAAAAGTGCCAGGTCCTGGTGGAACTCGCCCCGGAGAACAGCGGCGCGCTGTACAACCTGGCCTGCGCGCAGGCGCGGCTGGGCAAAACCGACGAGGCCCTCGCGAGCTTGGGCACGTCGGTCGAGAAGGGCTACGGCGACCCCGCGCACATGAAGGAAGACGAAGACCTGGCCTCGCTGCGCGCGGACAAGCGCTTCGAAGACCTGGCGGCGAAGGCGCGCGAGAACGAACGCAAGGGCGGCTGGGAAAAGGCCGGCGAGATCGAAGGCGTCAAGACCGTCGAAGATTTTCCCGAAGGCGGCCTGCGCTTTCGCCTGCGCATGAATCCCGAGGCAACGAAGGAGAAGCCGAACCGGCTGGTGATCTGGCTGCATCCGTCGGGCGGATCGATGAACAACACCGTCGAAGCGATGTCGAAGTTCTTCGTGAAGCGCGGATACGCGCTGCTGGTGCTGACCAAGAAGCAGTGGATGGGCTGGACCGGCCCGGAAATGGAACAGCTCATGAAGCGCACGCTGCCCGCCGTGGGCAAGATCGAAGGGATCGACGCGCGGAAGCCGATCCTGATGGGTTTCAGCGCGGGCGGGCAGGCGGCGCTGAACGTCTGGGGCGACGATCCGTCCGGCCTCGGCGGCCTGGTGGTCGACGCCGCCTACCCGCTCGACATGGAATCGTACGCGCGCGGCCAGGTGAAGGTGATGGCGCTGCCCAACGCCGAGGCGATCAAGCAGGTCCCGATCTACGTGCTCGTCGGCGACCAGGACGGCGGCCACCAGCTCTGGAAGAAGTGCGAGGACGACTGGCGCAAGGCCGGCATCCCGCTCAGCATCGATTACGTCGCCGGCGGCCGCCACCAGTGGCTGGTCGGCAAGCCCCAGGCCGAAGCGCTCGCCAAGTGGCTCGAAGAAGTCGCCGCCGGCAAGCTGCCCGGCCAGGCCGAGGCCAAGCCCGCCGAAGCCAAGACCACCGCCGACGTGCCGGGAAGCGAAGCCGTCAAATAGCGTGTCCAGTGAAGGAGAAAGGCGGCGAAGCCGCTCCGTCCCTGTCCCCTGATCCCTGTTCCCTGACCCCAACGGTTTTCCGTCAGCGCACGCTGGCGTTCAGCACCTCGGATGCCGCGCGCACCACGGCGTCCTCGGCTTCGCGCATGGCCACGGGGCGGCCGAGCAGCCGCGCCAGGCTGGTGACGGGCTTGCGCCCCAGGCCGCACGGGTCGATGCGTTCGAACGGCGCAAGGTCCAGGTCCACGTTCAGCCCCAGGCCGTGGTACGTCATCCAGCGGCGGCTCGCGACGCCGATGGCGCAGAACTTCGCGTCGGCCTCGGCGCCCGCGGGCCGGCACCAGACGCCCGTCATCCCCTCGATGCGTCGGCCCTGCAGCCCGAACGCGGCCAGCGCGCGGATCGCCGTCTCTTCCAGGTTCCAGAGATGTTCGTGGATCGAGCACTCCCAGCGTTTGAGATGCAGCAGCAGGTACGCGGTGAGCTGCCCGGGGCCGTGGTACGTCACCGAGCCGCCCCGGTCGATCTCGACGCCGTCCGGCGCGCCCGGCGCGGGGGCGTCCTTCGGGTTCAGGCCCAGCAGATCGGCGGGCCTCGTCATCCGCCCAAGCGTGTACACGGGCGCGTGCTGGAGCAGGATCAGCTTCGCGCGCGGCGCGGGATCGTCGAGCAGCGCGGCGGCCTCGGCCTGCTGGCGCGCGTAGCCTTCGCGCCAGGGCACCAGTCCTTCGACTCGGACGATCTCGAGTTCGCGCACGCGCGCTCCGTTACGGTTTGCGTTTGTAGGCCGCGCGGCCCACGGTATCGCGGTGGCTGGTCAAGCCCGGCCCGCCCGTGCCCGCGTACCCGTAGCTCGCGCCGGACGCATCGGGGCTGACCCAGAACGCGTACAGCTTGCCGTTCGTCAGGTGAAAACGGAAGCGCACCTTCGCGCCCGCGGCCTGCGCCAGGTCCCCGCCCTGCCAGGTCACTTCCTGCAGCGTGCCGTCGGCCTTGACGGGAACGCAGTTCGCCTTCGAGCAGCCGCCGGCCGGCGCGCCCTTTTCGTCGAGCACTTCGGCGCGCAGTTCGCCTCCGGCGGCCTCGGCGTTCACGAACAGCCGCGTGCCTTTGAACGTCACCGTCCGCGTCGTCAGCGTGCCCGTGCCGTCCATGCTGGCGAAGCCGTCGCGCCGCAGCACGGCCAGGCCCATGCTGCCGCCGGAGCCGTCGTCCTGCTTCTCCTGATGGCTGTTGCGCCCGCTGCAGTAGAAGTACAGCTTCTCGCCCATCACGATCAGGCCCAGCGCGGACTGGACATTGCCCCAGTTCCACGCGGCACGGTCCTCGCTGAGGCCCATGAAGGCGCGGCGGTCGGGGCGCGACCAGTAAAAGCCGTCGCGGCTGAAGCCGAGCGTCACGTAGTTCTGCTTAGGGCGGCCGTGCTCGTCGGCATCCGCCGCGTGAATCGTGAACATCCCCAGCATCAGGCTCTCGTAGGGCACACAGTCGAGGTTGTACAGGTCGGGCAGGTCCTTCTCGTACTGCCCCGGGCGGACCTTGTCGAGATCGTCGGCGCGGATCCACTTCGCGTATTTCTGCTCGGCGTCTTCGGAGGGAAAATCGAAGTCCGGGCGTTCCTGGTAGGCGCGCACGCGCCCGCGGTCGTGCATGCGCCCGCTCACCACCCACACCTTGCGGAACGGGTTGTAGAAAAAGGTCGTGCGGTCGTTCCAGAAGCGCTTCGGCAGGCGCTTCGCGTCGCTCCACACGATGCCGTCGGCCGAGGTCCGGAATTCCACGCCCGCGCGGTAGCGGGTCATCTTGTAGCGTTGCGCCGGGTCCGGGGCGTCCACGTCGAGCCAGACCGCGCCGCTGTCGCGCCCGTAAGGGTCGATCAGGAGTTCGTTGCCGTCGCGGTTCGAAGGCTTCACCACCGGGCGCTCCCAGCGGATGCCGTCGCGGCTGGTCGCGTACGAAGTCGCGTAGCCGTTCCCCGACATGTACCAGAGCTTCAGGCAGCCGTCCTTCGGGTCCCAGGCGATCCCGTCGCTGAAAGGCGCGGCGAACGGCTGCCCGCGCACCTTCTCCCAGTCGGCCTCGGGCTTCAGCACCGGGCAATCCTTGTGGAATTCGGCGAGATGGAAGACGCGGGTCAGCGTCGTCTCCGCGATCAGGAAGTCGTCCACGAAGAGCTGCCGGCCGACGTCGATGGGGATCACGGCGGGCGGAGTCTTCAAGTACGGCGGCGGCGCGGCCTCGGCGCTCAGGTATTCCGCGGGCTTGGGCGGCCAGACCGCGGGGAGTTCGATGCCGTTGTAGAGCGTCTCGCCGGCCGTCGAACGGAGGCACACGAAGGAAGCCGTCAGCAGGGCCAGCGCGGCGATGGGACGCATACGAATCCTCCGTGGCGCATGCGCAGCATAGCCGCGGGCGGGCGCTATGCCCGGGCCAAAATAAAGCCGCCGCGAGCCCAAGGGGCGTTGGTTCGCGGCGGCTCAGGCGACGACGACCGCACGGTCGTTCTACGTACGCCTCGGAGGAAAGTGGGCTGGCTTGGGTGGCGTCGCAGCCCCTTCCTCCTGCCTCCCACGGTGAGAGGAGGAAGGGGCCGCGGTTCCTTCGGTCAGACGTACCGCGCCGGCGGCTCCGCGCGTTCCAGCAGCGCGGGCTGGCGCGGGTCGCGCGGCTTGGGCGCCGGCTGCGGAGGCGTGAGGCCCTCCTTCGGCGTCCAGAAGAGGAACCACGCGATCAGCATCCCGATGGCAACGAGGATCGCCGTCAGGATCGCCCAGAAGGTGGCGCTCAACCCCGAGGCCGCCTGGGCCGCCGCATGCGCCGTGACCACGCTCGGCTGTTGCAGACGCGGGACGTTCGGCGTCGCGGGCGCGGGCGCGGGCGCGGATACAGACGCGGGCGGCGGCGGTTCGGGCGGCATGGCCATCGCAACCCCACCGGCCAAGGCGCCGGAATGCCGCGTGCTATCCGGAGCAGACTCATCGCAGGCAATCGCGGCGTACATCGTCGTCTCGTCCGGCCGCTGTTCGGGCTGCGCGTCGAAGCTCACCGCCTCCATCGGTTGCGCCAGGTCCAACGCGTCCTGGAGCGCCATGCCCGAGGTCATGGCCGCGCCTTGCACGGGCGGCTCGGGCGGAGCCTCCTGTTTCGGCCCGGGGACGGCCACGGACTCCTTCAGCTCCTTCGACTTCCGCGCGCGCGACTTCTTCGGCTTCGGCGGCGGAATCGGATGCTTCATGCTCAGCGACATGCAGAGCATCCCGTCGGCAGGCCGTCCGCCTCGCGCTTCCCGTTGCATCGCCCACCCTTCGGGCTTCTCGACCGGTTGGACGATCCGATGCAGCGTTTCCGTCTTGTTCGCGATCTCCTTCGCGTCCACGGCGACGAACGAGGTGTAGCGGCAGAGCACGCCGTGCCCGAGCGAGACGTCCAGGATGCGGCGCTTACACTCTCTCACGTCGCCTTCGCCCGCGGCGGCGCGGTCTTCCAGGTCGCGCAGGTGCCCGCGCGCCCAGATCTTTTCGGCCGAGGCGTTCGCGGTCTCGACGCCGTCCAGCTTCTGCGACCACGGCTGCCCCGCGGCGTCCTGGCCGCGCAGTTCGATCGTCCCGCGCGCCTCGCCCTTGTAGCGCCCCTGCACGACCACGGGCACGCCGGCAAAGAGCTGCGGCAGGCGCTTGGGCGCGACGGAGTCCGGATCGACGGCCAGGCCTTCGGGCCGCAGGGCCAGGTCGGTGAGCACCGGCGTGCCGATCTTGCGGTGCACGCGGTCCATGACCTCCCACAGGCGCTCTTCGCTCTCGACGGTCTCGCACGTCCCGCCGCTGATGCGCGCAAGCTGTTCCAGAAAGCCGTCGTTCGCGGCGACGTCGATGCCGAGCGCGAAGATGCGGATGTCCTTCAGCCGCGTCTTCAGGTCGCGCAGCATCTGGGCCTCGTTGCCCACCTGGCCGTCCGTGGCCAGCACCACCGCCATGTCGCGCGCCGGGTCGGCGGTGGAGGCGAGCTTGATGACGGCCTCGATGAGCGGCTGAGCCATCTCCGTGCCGCCGCGCGATTCGATCTTCTGGAGGAACTCCACGGCGCGCACGCGCGTGCGGTCGTCGGCCTTCGCCCACGGGCCGGTATCGGCCTCGTTCCAGAAGGACGTCTCGCCGCGCCGGAGCCCGCCCTGCGCGGATTGCCGGAAGGACTCGACGCGGTCGTCGAAGGCCAGGATATCGAAGCGGTCGCGCGGGTTCAGCGTCTCAACCATGCTCCCCATCGCGCGCCGGGCCGCGGCCATCTTCCAGCCGTTCATGCTGCCGCTGCGGTCGAGCACGAAGACGAGGTCGCGCGGCTTCTGCGCCTGGACCAGGCCTTCCGGCGGGACGACGGTGAGCGTGAAGGTGCCTTCGCCCGCGCCCTGCTTCTCGTCGGGCGAGAGTTTCAGCGAGGTCGCGAGCGCCTCGCCGCCGATGCGGAAGCGCAGGATGAAGTCGCGGTTCAGGCGTTCGCCCGGCTGCACGCGGATGCGCATCTTCCCCTGCCCCAGGCCTTCCGACGCCACCGCGTGGAGGCTCGAACGGAAATCCTTGAACGGGAGGCCCGCGGGATCGACGTCCACCTCGATCTTCAGCCGGACCGGATTCCGGAAGCCCGGCAGCAGCACCGGCGGCGTGATGCGCGAGGCATCCGGCACCGCGTCGGTGTCCGGTTCCGTGCCGTCGCCGACGGGATCGCCCGGCAGCACGTTGCCCGGGATGTACCTCGGCGCGACCACGAGCGGGAAGCGGAAGGTCGCTTCGCCCAGGTCCAGGCACAGCGGCCCGTCGAGCACCAGTTCGACCTCGGCGCTTTCGCGGGGCAGGATGTTCCCCGCGCGCATGGTGAAGACGTTGGGGCGTTCCTCTTCCGCGATGGCGGCGCGCCGGCCTTCTTCGATGGCCTGCGCGTACTCGCGCCGCGCCTCGCCGCGTTCCTTGAGCACGCCTTCGATGCGGCGCTTGCCCACCGTCATGGCAAAGCGCGAGACCGCCGCGCGGTCCGGCAGCGGAAAGATGTAGGTCGCTTCGAGCGGTTCGGGGTGGGTGTTGACGAAGGTCTGCGTCACCGTCAGGCGGTACTGCAGCCCGACGATCCGGCCGGAAACGCTCAGGGCCTTCAGCGGCAGGGGGCCGCGGTCGGAGGTCAGCGCGCCGAAGCCGGGCTCGTCGTGTGCCGGCGCGGCCTTGTAATAGGCCTCGTCCAGCAGGTCCTCGACGACGCGCTCCATAGGTGCCCCCATGCTAGCAGGTTTGGCAAAGGAACCGGATTGATTCGGCCCCACAAGCGTCTGGCTGGTCATACATGCCCCTCCTTGGTCAAGCCACGTGCCCGGAGGACTTCCAGGAGCGGCGCCGCCGCTCGGCGCAGCACCTCGATGTCCTCATCCGAAAGCGTCGGTACATCCGAAAGCAGCAGCAGCGTCTTCCCGTCCAGGTCCACCCCCTGCGTACGCACCCGCGCCGGTTCCGCCTCGCGCTTCGGCAGCGCGGCCGGCTCCTCGTTCCAGAAGGCCGTCTTCCGGCGGTCCGCAAGAACTTCGGGCGCCTTGTCCATGCATACCGAGGCCGGGAAGGCGTCTTCGTCCGCAGTCCGCGGAGATGGGACTCCGCCGGCTGCGGCGAAGACGTCCTCCAGCTTCGGCAGGTGCGCCAGGTCTTCGAGCACCGTATTGCTCAACCCGACCAGGCGTTCCTGGATCGCGGCGAGCGGCAGGCCCTGGGCCTGCATGCGCTTGATCGCCACGATCTGGAGCAGATGCCGCCGCCCGTAGTACGCCGTGCGCCCGCGCATCTCGGCCGGGCGGTCCAGCAGGCCCAGCGTCGTGTAGTAGCGGATCGTGCGCGCGTCCGGGACCGCGCGTACCTGCCCGTTGGCGGGGCCCTCGTAGTCGGGGGTCAGCGCCCATTCGACCTGTTGGCAGAGTCCTTCCATGGTCCAGCGGGGATCGGGCATCGTCACGCGCATGGCCTAATTTAACACTGTTATATTACAGTGTCAAATAAGTGTGGATGGAATTCTTTAAGTCGTTTATTTTCTATAGATTATGTGGTGAACGCTAGACCATCCACTCGTGCTCTTCGATGTTTTCGGGCGGGACGGACATCTTGAGGGAACCCGAGCGCGGGAAGCGTTCGCTGGCGCCGCCGGCGGTGGTGACTTCGATGTAGAAGGATACGTCTTCGCCCGGCTTGAGCCCCAGCGACTTGAACGGCACGGTCATCTCGACCACTTCGTCCCAGCAGATGCGCGAACCGTTCATCTCGTTGGGCCAGGGGCCGTCGTGGCTGATCTGCACCGGCGGGCCGGCCTCGACCTTCAGCGCCAGGCCCTTGGGTTCGGCGAAGAGCACGCGCAGGTTCTTCGCGGCCTTGATCGCCGGCGCGGTGTGCGAGGATTGGGCGGCCTGGATGCTGGCCGGATGCCCTTCGGACGCCGCGGCCTGGATGTCCTGCTCGAGTTCGTGAAAGTCCACGCGGATGCAGAGCCGTTCCTTCTCGTAGCCGAAGAAGACCTGGTGCACCAGCGGCGCGGCGGCCGCGGTCATCACGCCGCCTTCCTTCTCGGGGCGGTAGCGCCCGGCGCCGATCCATTCGAAGTAGGTGCTCGCGCGCCCGTCCAGGTCGATGCTGAGGATCTGCGTCGGCTTGGTGTACGCGCCTTCGCGCGCGAAGACCTTGATCGGGTCGTCGAGGAAGAAGGGCGGCGTGAGGTCCAGGAACGTGTAGATGTTCTTCAGGTGCGTGCGGAAGAGCAGGTCGAAGGCCGCGTCGTTGCCGCTGGTGTGGTCGTCGCCGTACCACCAGTACCAGTCGGAGCCTTCGGCGATGTAGAGTTCCTCCCAGGCCTTGGCCAGGGCCACGTCCTTGAACGTGGGCGCGCCCGTGCCGGGCTGCGGCAGGGCCTCGCCGCGGCGCTGGGTCTCGCGGACCAGGTCTTCGCGCACGCGGAAGACGTACTCCCAGGCCTTGCGGTCCTCGGTGTGGCCGATCCAGATGTAGAAATCGTGATTGATCCAGGAGCCCGAGAAGAGCCGGTCGAGGCGCCGCGAGGGCCGCACGCCGTTCACGAAATCGGCCACGCGCGTGGCGTGCAGGCCGTGCTGCCCGTTCGAGAGCATCTGGTAGAGCGACGAAAGGAACTTCACCCCGTGGTCGGGGTAGTGTTCCCAGCAGTTCTCGCCGTCCAGGATCACGGTCACGAGCGACTCGCCGCCGGCCGGGAGGCCCTTGGTGTTGTGCTTCACGCGCGCGATGAAGTCCGCCGCGGCCGCGTCGCCGTCCCAGCCCTGGTACTGGAAGCCGATCAGGTCGGAGAGTTCGTGGTCGCGGAAGACCATGTCGATCCCCGCGCCGTCGATCTCCGCGCGCCAGGTGCGGTAGAGCAGGTCGGGGCGTTCGAGCTTGCCGAAGCCGCCGCGCAGGCCGGTGGAGATCGAGGCGCTGAGAATCTCCTCGTCCGTCGCGATCCACTTCAGGCCGTGGCGCTGAAGAATCGGCAGGATGTCGGGGCTCACGCTGCCTTCCGAGGGCCACATGCCCACCGGGCGCGAGCCGAAGACTTTTTCGTGAAAGGCGACCGCCTTGGCCACCTGCGCCTCGGCGTCCTCGCACAGGCCCACGTGCCCGGCGGGCATGGGCGTGCGCGGCATGGCTTCCTTGGCGCGGCGCATGTCGCAGAGCAGCGGCATGATGGGGTGGTAGAAGGGCGTGGTGGTCACTTCCAACTGCCCGCGTTTGACGAGTTCGGCGTGCAGGGGCAGCACCGCGGCGAGCACCTGGTCCTGGGTCTTGAGCAGTTCGGCCTTGTCGTCTTCGGTATAGTCGCGGGCTTTCTTGCGCAGTTCGCGCAGGGATTCGTATTCGTCGAAGGCGAGCGGGTGGAACCAGGCGAGGTTGAACCAGACCTGGAGGTCGCGCATGTCGCGGGTGCTGAAATCGGGGAGCGCGTTCTTGGCCGGGCGGCGGCCGAAGCGGCGCAGTTCGAGCAGTTCGGCGAAGCGCGGATGCACGCGGATCATGCGGTCCCACTGCGCCATGAAGAAGTGGTCGAGCACGTAGACCGCGTGCTGTTCGGTCAGGTCCTCGGCGGGGATTTCGGTGTGCTTGAGGAACGTGTCGGTGGCGGTGCGTTCGACGTAATCGAGCAGTTGCGCGACGAGCGACGGGACCATGTTGATCGTGCAGCGCATGCCGGGGCAGCGTTCCACGAGCTTGGCCATGCCGTAGTAGTCTTTGATGCCGTGCAGCCGCACCCAGGGCAGCACCATTTCGCCGGTGGCGAGATCCTTGTAATACGGCTGATGCTGGTGCCAGACGATGGAAACGGGAATGCTGCCGCTCATAAGATCCAGATCCTGTTCAAAGGCCCGTCCCTTGTACCGAAAGGCCCGGCCCCTGTCCGCTTAAAATAGGGTATTGAAGGCGCGAAAATCGCATCTCCTGACCCGGCAACAGGCTTGGACGAAGCGCTCAAAAGGCAGCAATGCCCGCACCGGAGGCTCACCAGTGCAACTTTAAAATCTCTGTTACCTGCTCCACGCCAACATGTTATAGTGAGATTACTATGGTCCCGCAGGTCCCTGAAACATCCGCCCGATCCGCACCGAACCCCGAAGCGGTTTCACACGTAACTCATTCGGAAATCGAGGGAGGACCGGCTATTCAGGCATGCAGGTCGGCGTCGGCAGTCCTAGACGATCCGCCCGCGTGCAAGGCGGAGCCTGCCGGGCCCAGCGACGAGGAACTCTTTCTGGAAGTGCGCGCGGGCAACCGCGCGCGCCTCGGCACGCTGGTGCGGCGTCACGAGCAGAGCCTCTTTGCCCTGCTGGTGCGCCTGACCGGCGGCGACGCGCACCGCGCCGACGACCTCTTTCAGGAGACGTTCCTGCGCGCGGTCCGTTCGGCGCAGACGTTCGACGCGAGCAAGCGCTTCCGGCCCTGGCTGACGGCGATCGCGGTGAACCTGGTCCGCGACGACGCGCGCAAACGCAAGCTGCGCGGCGAAGTGGCGCTCGAGACGGAAGACGGCGAGCACCTGCACGGCGTCGCAGTGGACCCGGGCGAAAGCCCCGCCGAACAGGCGCAGCGCGGCGACGAGGCCTCGCAGGTCAAGGCCTCGCTGAAGCGCCTGACCGAGAAGGAACGCGAAGTGGTGCTGCTCCACTTCTACAACGGCATGACGCTGGTCGAAGTGGCCGCGGCGCTGGAAGTCCCGGTGGGAACGGTCAAGAGCCGGCTGCACGGCGCGCTGACCCGCTTGAAAGGATTGCTCGATGGGCTGCTGGGGTAGGTCGCCCAAGGTGCCGGACGGAACACGGATGTTCGGATCGCACGGGCGGACGAAGAACGGGGCCAGGGCCATGCAACGCGCCAACGAAGAACTTACGCCGGACCTGCAGCGCGCGGGCGAAGCCGTCGAACGCCTGCCCAGGCCGCAGCCCACCGCCGGCCTGGCCGAACGCACGCTC
>JAHCJK010000154.1 GCA_026184295.1 Planctomycetota bacterium | reverse complement strand
CGTTCGACCTTCGACCCGGACGTCCAAAACGTGATGTTCCGGCTCCAGGACGAAGAGAAGTCGATCGCCTTCCATCTCGAGAAGGACCGCGAGAAGGTCGGCGCGTGGCTCGGCGCGTACCTCGGCTATCCCGTCACGCTGCGCCACGATCCGGAGCGAGGCTTTCACGACGACCCGGGGCTGGCGGGCCCGGTGATCATCGCCGCGAACACGGCCAAGGAACTGCAGGGCTGGTTCCCGGCGCTCGACTTCGACAACCTGCGCCGCCGCATCCGCCCCGGCGTCGAGATGGGCGGCTCGCTGGGCTTCTGGGAAGAACGGCTCTACTCGCACCCCGGCTTCGTGATCCAGTTCACGGTCGGCAAGGTGCTGATCACCGGCGTGAAGCCCGCGGACCGCAACGAATCCTTCGAGCGCGATCCGGCCACCGGCGAAGTGACGCCCGGCTTCCTCGAAACCTTCATGCTCAAGCGCAAGGAAAAGCTGCCCGCGTTCGTCCCGTCGGAGCGCTTCGACCATTACTACAAGCTTGGCGTGCGCACGCGCCTGACCTTCCACGAAGAAGGCAAGCAGATACGCCTCGGCAACCGCGTCGGTATTCTGGAACGCAAGGTGGACGCGCCGGGAAAAGAGTAGCCGTATCGCGCGTGCCCCGCTTCCTCACAGGAGATTTCCCGCGTGTCCTTTCTGGCCGGCATTTCCGTTTACCCGATCAAATCCTTCGACGCGCTCTTCGGCACCGAAATCCTCGTCGGTCCGCAGGGCCGCCTGCTGCACGACCGCGCCTACGCGCTCTTCGACGCCGAAGGCAAGTACGTGAACGGCAAGCGCAACGCGAAGGTGCACCGGCTCCGCGCGAAGTTCGATCCCCACGCCGCGAAGGTGACGCTGAATCTGCAAGGCGCGGCGGCCTCGCAGACCTTTCATCTCGAGAAGGACCGCGAGAAGCTCGAGGCGTACCTCGCCAAGCACTTCGGCTTTGTCGTCACGCTCAAGCGCGACCCGGAGAAGGGATTCCCCGACGATCCTGAAGCCTGGGGCCCAACGATCCTTTCCACCGGCACGATGAAAGAGGTCGCTTCGTGGTATCCGGGCGTCAAGCCAGACGACGTCTGGAAGCGCTTCCGCCCCAACCTGGTGATCGGCGGCGTCGAGGCCTTTTGGGAAGACCGGCTTTACCGCGCCGAAGGCAAGACCGTGAGTTTCAAGATCGGCAAGGTCGCGTTCGAAGGCGTGAACCCCTGCCGGCGCTGCGTGGTGCCGACCCGCGACGCGCTCACCGGCGAACCGTTTCCCGACTTCACCAAAATTTTTCTCGAAAAGCGCAAGAGCAAGCTGCCCGCGTGGGCCGAGCCGACGCGCTTCGCCGACACGTACTACCGGTTGGCCGTGAACACGCGCATCCCGGCGAGCGAGGCCGGCAAGGAAATGCAGATCGGCGACAAGGTCGTCATCGACTGACGCGGGAGGACGCATGGTTCCCAATACGAACGACGGCACGAAGAAGGTTCCGTACCTGCGCAGCGACTTCAACCTGGGCACGCTCACCAACCTGCCCGCGTGGAGCAACGGGCCGCGCGGCGACGACGCGAGCAAGCTCGCGGCGATCAAGGCCGCCGGCTACCAGGGCGTGCAGGGCGGCAATGTGAAGCTCTGCCGCGAACTCGGCCTGGGCGTCACCGGCGGCGGGCGCATCAACAAAGTCGGCGAGGCCCTGCCGCTCGCGCAGCAGTGCAAGGACGCGGGCCAGGAATGCGCCACCGTCCACGTGGCCTGGGGGATCGAGGACGACGCGGAGGTCTTCGCGCTCGTCGAGGACATCCTGAACGCCTGCGCGAAGACGAACTTTCCGATCTACATCGAGACCCATCGCGCGACGATCACGCAGGACCCGTGGCGCACGGTCCAGTTCGCGAACAAGTTCCCCGAAGTCCGCTTCAACGGCGACTTCTCGCACTGGTACACGGGGCTGGAGATGGTCTACGGCGACTTCAACGCCAAGCTCGCGTTCATGGCGCCGGTCTTCGAGCGCGTGCGCTTTATCCACGGACGCATCGGCAACCCCGGCAGCATGCAGGTGGATTGCGGCGACGGCACCGGCCGCACGTACGTCGATCACTTCCGCGAGATGTGGAAGCGCTGCTTCCAGGGATTCTTGAAGACGGCGCAGCCCGGCGATTTTATCTGCTTCGCGCCGGAGCTTCTGCATCCCGAGATCTACTATGCGCGGGTCTTCAAGAACGAGAAGGGCGAGATGATCGAGGAGTCCGACCGCTGGGAGCAGGCCAAGCTGCTTTCGAAGGTCGCGCGCGAGGCCTTTGCCGCCGCGGCGGGCTGACCGCGCCGCGCGCTACGCGCCGAACTGCTTCAAGTGGTGTTCGAAGTGCTTGCCGTGGATGCGCCGCCAATAGTTCAGCGTCGTCGGCCCCAGCATCGGATTGACGGTTTTGCGTTCCGGTTCTTGGGCGGACGTCTCCACAAAACGCTTCATGATCGCGAGCAAATCCTTGCGCTCGCTCTCGAACTCCTCGCGCGGCGGCGGCGTGAAGATGTCGGGCGCCTTCACCAGTCCCCGCGGGAACGGCAGCACCCGAAAGATCAGGAACGCCAGCACGCCGCGCAGCCCGGGAATGCTCTGGTCCTTGATGCCTTCGACTTCGCCGAGGGAGATTTCCATCGAACGGTAGAGGTGGGAGATCATGCCGTGCGCGGTCAGTTTGCCCCAGCGCCGCGGCGCCTCGGGTTGCACCGCTTCGACGCGCCGCGCAAACGCCGCCAGCGTCTTCTCGTCAAGAAGGGCCGCCATGCCGTCCCTCCGGAGGAACGTCCCGGGCTCCACCCCGTCTGGGGGCCGTGACAAGGAGCAAAGGATGGAGCCCGGTCCGGCCTCTCACTACACGACGTTGTCGAGCGCGGCCTCGAAGGCCTTGCCGATCTGCTGCTGCTTCTGCGCCAGTTCGCGCATGCGCGTCTCGAGTTCCGCGATGCGTTCGCTTCTGCCGCCGTTGCCGTCGGCATCGCTGCGCTGCGCGTGCTGCCATTCGTCCAGCGCGTCGATCCAGGCGCTGGAAAGATCGTGCAGCGAGACTTCGAGCTTCGCGAGCCGTTCGTCCAGTTTGGGGCGGCGAACCGGCGCGGGTTCCTTGACCAGACGGACGCCCTTGGGCACGGCCATGCGGCGCGTCGAGGCCGAGGAAGACGACGACGATTCGTGGCGCTTGCGCGCGAAAAAGGAGTCGCGCCGGTAGGCGTGGTACGTCCGAGTGGGTTCTTCCTGAAGCATGGTGTGACCTCCGCGAATCGGCTCCGGATAGATATGGCACATGCCCGGCGGAAAATTCCACATTCGCACAACTCGCGTTGAATAACCGAGTACCGCGTGCGTCAGGGGGCCCACGGCGCGGCCCGTTCGCGGAAGTGCTGCGGCGAGAGGCCGATGTGGCGCTTGAAGAGCCGCGAGAAGGTGTACGGATCGCCGATGCCGACGCGCGCGCCGATCTCCTTGATGCTCAGGTCGGTGTCGCTGAGCAGTTCGCAGGCGGCCTTGCAGCGCAGATGCGCGAGATAGTGCGCGGGGCCCATGCCGGTCAGGCGCTTCATCGCCTGGCGCAGGGAGGAATAGCTGACCGCCTGCGCCTTCGCGAGGGTCTCGAAGTCGATCGCTTCGGCCAGGTGTTCGCGGCAATAGTCGAGCACGCCGGCCATGGTCAGGCTGGGCGTGTGGGTCTCGCGCAGGCGCGCCTGGCTGTAGTACATCTCGACGTAGAGCCGCTCCGCCATCATCACCGATCGGTCCGCGTCGCCGGGGCCGCCGCGGCGCGTGACGCGCATCAGTTCGCGGATGCCTTCGATCAGCGGCGGCAGGTTGACGAGCTGCCGCACGAGGCCGTCGCGCGGGAACCAGCCGTGTTCGAGGATGCGCGGAAAACCCGGGCCGCCGAGCCCGAAGTGATACTCGGCCCAGGACGTCCCTTCGAACGGCCCGTAATGGAAGGTCGGCCCCGGATAGACCGAGAAGATGCAGCCGGGTTCGACCGGCTGGACGGGGCCGTCGTCCACCTGGTAGGTGCCGCGCCCGGAGACGACGAGGCCGACGGCGTGTTCGGAGAACTTGTGGTGAATCCAGGCGGTCTTTTCGAGCTGGCAGCCGGCGAGCAGCACGCGCAGATCGCGGATAAGCCCCGGTTGCGCGATGGGTTGCAGAAAGATGGTGCGCGGCGGGTCCGGGCGGGCCGGTGGATCGGACGAGGCGGGGGCGGCCGGTAGTCTTGTCAAAACAGCCATTACCTTTGTCAATCATGCCATGGAAGGGCGTATCTCCTACGGAGTATATAGTCTGCGGGTGCAGGAAACAGTGTCAAAACAATCAAATCCAAGGAGCGAAAACGCCATGGCGCTGACGGCCGAACAGATCGAGCAGTTCAAGCGGGACGGGTACGTGGTGGTGCCGAACTTCTTCGACGCGCGCGAGGTCAAGGCCTTCCAGGCCGACGTCGAACGCCTGGTCCGCAACGGCAAACTGCGCAACGTCGCGACCGACGGCGACGGGAAGACGCATTCGAAGAAGCAGGTGAACCTGCAGATTTGCCCGATGTACAAGGACAGCACGCTCGTGCGCGCGCTGCCGTTCGTGCCGAAGGTCGTGGACGCGATCACCGCTCTGATCGGCGACCGCGTGGTCCTGCACCTCGACCAGTGCTTCCTCAAGCCGGCCAAGAACGGCATGGGCACCAGTTGGCACCAGGACAACGCCTACTTCAAGATCAAGGACCCGATGCGCGGCACGGCCATGTGGATCGCGGTGCACGACGCCACCATCGCCAACGGCACGATGAACATCGTCCCCGGGATGTTCAACGAGAAGCTGGAGCATTCGCGCGATCCCAACAGCGATCACCACATCCGCTGCTACCCCGACGAGAGCAAGGCCGTCCCCTGCGAGATCAAGGCCGGCGGCGTGATCTTTTTCGCCTACGGCACGCCGCACTGCACGCGCGGCAACACGACCGAGAAGGACCGCGCGGGCCTGGCCTACCACTTCCTCCACGAAGAAATGGCGTCGCCCGAGATGGTCAAGGAAGGGCGCGACCATCATCCGTTCATCAGCGGCCCGAAGTGCAGCGGCGGGCTGAACGAATACGGCGTCAACGTCGCTGGCACCTGGGAACAGGAAGTCGAAGCCGCGATCGCGGGCCGCGAACTCGTCGAAGCCCAGTAACGCGCAGTCTCAGGTGGATCGCAGGCAAAAAGCGGGAGCGCAGGCTCCCGCTTTTTTTCAGGGACCGTCGTCCCAGCCGAAGGCCAGCAGGTCCTTCTGCGCCAGGCCCCAAAGAAGCAGCGCGTACCCGCAGCCGACGCCGAAGAAGATCGCGACCGTCGTCACGAAGGAGGCCGCGCCGAGTCCGACCAGCACCCCCGCGAGGCCGCAGACGGCCGGCGGCGCCGGGAGCATCACCCAGGCGGAACGGCGCAGGACCGCGCGCGCGTGGGCCTCGCCTTCGGCGTCGGACAGGCCCTCGCGCGCAAAGGCCGGTTTCTGCCGCGTGACGAGCCAGCGGAACAGGTGCCAGAGGGCCTTCAAGATCACCAGGCCCTGCCAGAGCGTGATCGAGGCCGCGAAGCTAAGCGGGAGCATCATGAAGCCGGGGAACCCGGCCCAGGCCGCGTTGGGCGCGCACCACTGCGCCAGTTCGACGCCGGCGAGCGCGCCGCCGATCAGGAGCACCGCCACGACGGCGACCTGCGCGAGCGAGACATGCATGCCCGCACCCTAGGATTTTTTGCGGCAGAGGTCAACCGGCAGCGGGTCGATTTCTCGGGCCAGCAGCGCCATCGGCAGCACGGGCGGATCGCCGGCCGCGTAGGCGAAGTAGTCGCGCACTTCCTCGCCGCGCAGCGGCAGGCGGTCCAGTTCCTCCCGCGTCACCCAGGCCGCGCCCAGCGATTCGTCGTCGGGCACGCACTTGGGAAGCGTATCGTCTTTAGGTTCGGCCAGAAAGACGACGCGCACGCGTGTGTATTTCGGTTCGGGCGTGATCTCGACGCGCAGGATGCCCGTCAGGTTCACCGGCACGCCGGTCTCTTCGAGCGTCTCGCGGATCGCGCCGGCCTGCATGGATTCGCCGGGTTCAACACGCCCGCACGGCAGGAACCAGAGCTGCCCGTGCTTGCGTTCGTGGACGACGAGAAAGCGGTCACCCTTGCGGACGACGACGACGGAAAAGAACCAGGTGGGGATGGCGTCGCGCGGCATAGCGGCTCCTTACAGCAGGCGCAATTCAGGAAAGCCACGAATCGGTTTGATAGACGGGAAATTTAACCCAAAGGAACCAGACATAATAGGTGGTCCCACCGTCTCCGCATAAGGACGCCAACATGACCCCGTGATTCACCTTGAGGATGCAGGGCAGGCATGAATTTTCTGCTTCCACATAATAGTAGGGCATGGTGGGCCGATCTGCGGTCCTTCGGTCCCACCTGTTCAGTTTGCTGTCCGCGTAATCCCGCTCATACCCTGACGACAGATATGTTTGAAGATCGGATGCGCCCACCGTTGCGGCCATGGTCCATGCGATGGAGAGCAGAAGCGCTGCCAGAAGGAGGGTGCGGAGCGAGAACTGAAAGCGTTTGCGCTTGTGCGGTTCCATCGGCCAAGCCTCCACTTCTATTACGTGCGAGGCCCTTCCAATACGTCAGGTTATTCAAGAAAAAGGGCGCGGCTTTCGCCGCGCCCTTCCCTGAATCCTTAATCCTTAATCCTGATTCCTGCCGTTACATGTGCTTCACGATCTCCTGGGCGAACTCGCTGCACTTCTTCAGCGTCGCGCCTTCCATCATGCGTTCGAAGTCGTAGGTGACCGTCTTCGCGCCGATGGCCCCGTCCATGCCCTTGATGATCAGGTCGGCAGCCTCGTTCCACTTGAGATGCCGGAACATCATCTCGCCGGAAAGGATCACGCTGCCGGGGTTGACCTTGTCCTGGTTGGCGTACTTGGGCGCGGTGCCGTGGGTGGCTTCGAAGATCGCGTGCCCGGTGACGTAGTTGATGTTGCCGCCCGGCGCGATGCCGATGCCGCCCACCTGCGCGGCCAGCGCGTCGCTCAGGTAGTCGCCGTTCAGGTTCAGCGTCGCGATGACGTCGAAGTCCTTGGGGCGCGTGAGCACCTGCTGGAGCGTGATGTCGGCGATGCTGTCGCGGATGAGCAGCTTCTGCTTCCACTTCCCGTCGCCGTGCGTGCCCCACAGCTTCAGCGCCGTATCGACTTCGGCGCGGACCTTGCCCTGCTGGTCCGGCGTCATCATCGTGTAGCCGGGTTCGATCTCCTTCGCGTTCTGTTCGACGGAGATGTCCTTGTTCTTTTCCTTGTTGCCCAGGATCCACGATTCGCGCTCGGTCACCACGCGCTCGCGGAAAAACTGCGTCGCCACCTGGTAGCCGAAGTCGCGGAACGCGCCTTCGGTGAACTTCATGATGTTGCCCTTATGGACGAGCGTGAGGCTCTTGCGCTTCTGGCTCAGCGCGTACTCGATGGCGCTGTGGACGATGCGTTCGCTGCCCAGGTAGCTGACGGGCTTGAAGCCGATGCCCACCTGCACGGGCATGTCGCGCTTGGGCGCGCCGATGCCTTCGAGCTGCTTCTGCCACTGGTCGCCGGCGGCCTTGGTGCCGAAGCGGACCTTCTTGAATTCCTTGGGGAATTCCTTGGCCAGGAAGTCGAGCACCTTCTGTGCGTCGGGGGTGCCGGCGGCGTATTCGATGCCCGCGTAGATGTCTTCGGTGTTCTCGCGGAAGATCACCATGTCCACGGCTTCGGGGCGCTTGACCGGCGAAGGCACGCCCTTGAACCAGCGCACCGGGCGCAGGCAGACGTACAGGTCGAGCAACTGGCGCAGCGCGACGTTCAAGCTGCGGATGCCGCCGCCGACGGGCGTGGTGAGCGGGCCCTTGATGCCGACGAGGAATTCCTTGTAGGCTTCGACCGTGTCGTCCGGGAGCCAGTGGTTGAATTTGTTGAAGGCCTTCTCGCCCGCGTAGACTTCGAACCACGAGATCTTCTTCTTCCCGCCGTAGGCCTTTTGCACGGCCGCGTCGAACACGATCTGGCTCGCGCGCCAGATGTCCGGGCCGGTGCCGTCGCCTTCGATGTACGGAATGACGGGTTGGTCGGGGACGTTCAGGACCCCGTCCTTGATGCCGATCTTGTCGCCCTTGGGCGGCGTGACGTCCTTGTACTGAGCCATGTACGGTTCTCCTGCCGGTAGGTGGGATGAAAACGCCTACTTTGTACGATGGGGGCGGGGGCGTCAAGAACCGCCGCGGGGCGCCGGAACTTCGAGTTCGGGCTTCCGTTCAAATCTGCAACTTTTCATGCGGCGGCGGGGGAGGTACAGTGGTCCTTTGCGCCTTACTTAAGGAGAACGTGACATGCCGCAAGATACGCCCCGCAAGAGCCGCCTGACCACCGGAGGCATGGGCCGCGCGCCGAATCGCGCGATGCTTCGCGCCGTCGGCTTTCTCGACGAGGACTTCAACCGCCCGATGATCGGCGTCGCCGATCTTCAGAGCGACATCACGCCCTGCAACGTCCATCTCGACCGGCTGGCGCAGAAGGGCATCGAAGGCATCCGCGCGGCGGGCGGCGTGCCGCAGCGCTTTGGCGCGCCCACGGCCACCGACGGCATCATGATGGGCCACCAGGGCATGCGCTACAGCCTGGTCTCGCGCGAAGTGATCGCCGACAGCATCGAAGTCGTCGCCGCGGGCATGAACCACGACGGCCTGCTGGCCTTCGGCGGCTGCGACAAAAACATGCCCGGCTGCCTGATGGCGATGGGGCGCGTCAACATCCCAAGCATCTTCGTCTACGGCGGCAGCATCATGCCCGGCACCGGGCCCGCGGGCGAAGACATCGACATCGTCTCGATCTTCGAGGCCGTCGGCAAATACCAGGCCGGGGCGCTCGACGAGGCCGGCGTGCAGGCCATCGAATTCAACGCCTGCCCCGGCGCGGGCGCGTGCGGCGGAATGTATACGGCCAACACGATGTCCTCCGCGATCGAAGCGATGGGCATGTCGCTGCCCTTCGACGCCAGCCTGCCCGCCGTCACCGCCGCGAAGGAACGCGAGACGTTCCTGGCCGGCAAGGCGCTGGTGAACCTGATCGAAAAAAACATCCGCCCGCGCGACATCATCACCCGCAAGTCGCTCGAAAACGCCTACACCTTCGTGCTCGCGCTGGGCGGCAGCACCAACGCGGTGCTGCATCTGATGGCCATCGCCAAGGAGTCCGGCGTCGAATGGACGCTCGCGGATTTCGAGCGCCTGGGCCAGAAGGTCCCGCACCTGGCCGACCTGAAGCCCGGCGGCAAGTACGTGATGCTCGACCTGCACCGCGCCGGCGGCACCCCCGCGGTGCTCAAGGCGCTGCTCGACGCCGGGATGCTGCACGGCGACTGCATGACCGTCACCGGCAAGACGCTGGCCGAGAACCTGAAGGACGTGACGAGCGTCTACAAGCGCAAGCAGGACGTCATCCGCCCGCTGACCGCGCCGATGCACCCGACCGGGCACATCGTCATCATGCACGGCAACCTGGCGCCGGAAGGTTCGGTCGCCAAGGTCGCGGGCCTGAAGATCCGCAAGCTCACCGGGCCGGCGAAGGTCTTCGACGGCGAGGAAGCCTGCTTCGAAGCGATCCAGAAGCGCGCGATCCTGGCCGGCGACGTGGTGGTCGTGCGCGGCGAAGGCCCCGTGGGCGGCCCGGGCATGCGCGAGATGCTCGCCGTGACCGCGGCGCTGTGCGGCCAGGGCCTGGGCGACAAGGTGGGCCTGATCACCGACGGACGCTTCAGCGGCGGCACGCACGGGCTGGTGGTCGGCCACGTCGCGCCCGAAGCCTGGACCGGCGGCCCGATCGCGCTCGTGAAGGAAGGCGACTCGATCACCATCGACGCCGACGCGCGCACCCTGCAGCTCAACGTGGACGACGCGGAACTCGAGAAGCGCCGCAAGGCCTTCAAGCTGCCGCCTCCGCGCGAGACCCGCGGCGTCCTGGCGAAGTACGCCAAGACGGTGCGCTCGGCGAGCGACGGGGCGATCACGTTCTAGGTCGTTTTCACCACGGAGGCACGGAGAACGGCCCGAAACGGAGGTTATTCAATATTCGGGCTTCAGGATCATCCGTGAATAGGACCGGTGCGTTGGCCGCAGGCCGTCAAGCAGCCTGACGCCTAAGCCACCGGTCCGTTCGTCCAACGCATCCAGCCGAGCCGTTCTCCGTGTCTCCGTGTCTCCGTGGTAAAGAAGCGTTACTCCCGCGAACCCGGCACGACCTCCAGCGTCACCTTCTCGTCGCCGCGCAGCACGATCACCTTGACCTTTTCGCCGATCTTGAGGGCGGCGATGGCGTAGGTGTAGTCGTAGACGTTCTCGATCTTCTTCCCGGCCAGTTCCACGATGATGTCGCCGCTCTTCAGGCCGCCCTTGTCGGCGGGTGCGCCGGGGGTGACGCCGGAGAGTTTCACGCCGGGGACTTCGGCCGTGTAATCGGGGACGGTGCCAAGGTACGCGCGCATCACGGCGCGGCCCTGGTTCTCGGGTTTCTTCGCGGCGACGTAGACGGGGCGGTCGTCGCGCGCGGCGACGTCGAGCGCGATGCGTTCCATCAGCACCGCGATGCGCGCGGCTTCGGAACAGTTCAGGGTCTCGGGCGTGTCGCGCGGCGTGTGGTACTCGGGATGGCTGCCGGTAAAGGCGCTCAGCATCGGGATGCCGCGCAGGAAAAAGGTCGTGCCGTCGCTGGGCACGTAGCTGTCGTCGAGCGGGACGATGGGCGTGCCCAGGGCCGCGTTGCAGCGTTCGACGATGCCCGCCCAGGCTTCCGCCGAGCCGAAGCCGTTCAGGATCAGGCTCGGGCGCGCGCGCCCGACCATGTCCATGTTCAGGTAGGCGGCGACGCTCCGCTGCAGCTTCGAAGGTTCCTTGCCTTCGGGCCGGTCGCCGACCGCGTCGGCGTAGTGCGCCGATCCGAGCAGGCCCATTTCTTCACCGCTCCACGCGGCAAAGAGGAGATCGTGCTTCAGCGCCAGCGCGCCCTTCTGCTTCAGGAACGCGGCGTGCTCGGCGATTTCCAAAAGCGCGGCCACGCCCGAGGCATTGTCGTCGGCGCCGTGGTGAATCTTGCCTTTCTCGTCTTCCTTCGCCAGCGTGTACGCCTCGACGCCGCGGCCCAGGTGGTCGATGTGCGCGCCGATCAGCACGGCGGCCTCGCTCGGTTTTTCGCCGGACACGATCCGCGCGAGCACGTTGCGGCCCGTGCGCTTTTCCTTCGTGAGGTCGATCTCGGCCTTGAGGCGCAGGTTTTTCAGTTCGAAGCCCATCTGCGGTTCGCCCGCGTCGAAGGCGGCCTGCGTCTTCTTCAAGTCCTCGCCGCATGCCTTGAACCACGCCTCGGCGATCTCGTCCTTTACCGCGAGCGCCGGCAGGCTGCTGCCGGCCACGACCGCGTCGAGCCCCAGCTTGGGCAGGCGGTCCTTGGCCTGCGCGGTCGGCCCGGTGACGACGAGCAGGCCTCGGGCGCCCCGGTCGCGCGCCAGCATCGCCTTGTAGCGCAGGTCGCTGAAGCGCGCGAAATGCTGTCGGCGTTCGGGCGAAAGGTTTTCGGGCAGGAAGCGGAAGACGAGCACCCACTTGTCCTTCACGTCCAGGTGGACGTAGGCATCGTAGCCCTTCTGCCCCGGCGCGTCGGGCACGACGAGCCCGTAGCCGGCGAAGACGACGCCGGACGGCTCCGTGACACCCGACGAGGAGAAGCCGAGCGGCATCCAGGCCTTCTCGTCGCGGTACTCGCGCGCGGCGCCGTCTCGGCCTTCCCAGGATTCGCCGAGCACGCATTTTTCGCCGCGCGAGACGCCGGCGGTGAATTCGAAGGTCTGGAAGTACGTGCCATCGGGCGCGCCGGGGGCCAGGCCCAGGGCCTTGAAGCGTTCGGCGGCATATTCGGTGGCGAGCTTCTCGCCTTCGCTGCCGGTCAGGCGCCCGCCCATGGCTTCGGTGCAGAGCGCTTCGACATGCTTGCGCAGGTCGTGTTCGTTGATGGCGGGCGTGGTCTTTTCCGTCGGCTTGCCGCGGGCCACCGCCGTCGCGGGCGCATCGAACATCCCGAGCCGCAAGGCGTTCATGGCCGCCAAGTGGTTCCATTCGGCCAGGAAAATCTGCGACTGCTTTTTGGGCGTGCGGGCGCTCGTCCAGGCGAGGGTCTCGCCGTCGGGGCTGAAGACCGGCAGCCCGTCGAAGCCGGGGGTGGTGGTCACGCGCACGGGCGCGTGTTTGCCCTCGGCATCGACCAAATACAGTTCGAAGTTGTCGAAGCCGTGCAGGTTGGTGGTGAAGATCAGATACCTGCCCGAGGGATGAAAGTACGGCGCCCACGACATCGCGTTCAGGCTCGTGAGCGCGCGGGCGTTCTTGCCGTCGGCGTCCGCGGTCCAGACCTCGGCCTTCGCGCCGTCGGGCGTGAAGCGCCGCCAGCAGATGCGCGCGCCGTCGGGGCTGAAGAACGGGCCGCCGTCGTAGCCGGGCGCGTCGGTCAGGCGCGTCAGGTTCGCGCCGTTCGCGTCCATGACGTACAGATCGACGAAGTACGAGGGATCGGTCTCGAGGCGCTTCTTGTCCTCGTCGCTCAGCTTCGCGCCTTCGGCGTAGGCGTGGCGGTTGGACGCGAAGAGAATCTTCGCGCCGTCGGGCGAGAAGCTGCCTTCGGCGTCGTAGCCCGTGGCTTCGGCCAGGCGCCGCGGGTTCGCGCCGTCCATGCCGCAGACGAAGAGGTCGTACTGTTCGTCGTAGTCCCAGGCGTAGCGGCGCGCGGCGCCTTTGGCGCGTTCCTCGAGTTCCGACTTCTGCTTCTCCTTCGCGGCGGGGTCGAGGTGCGTGCTGGCGAAGAGCACCTGCCGGCCGTCGGGGTGCAGCCACGCGCAGGTCGTCTTGCCGAAGCCGGGCGAGACGCGCGCGACCGCGCCGCCGATCAGGTCCATCACGTAGATCTGGTAGAACGGGTTGTCCTTCTGCCGTTCGCTCTGAAAAACCAGCTTGCAGCCGTCCTTGCTGAAGTAGCCTTCGCCCGAACGCCGGCCGTCGAAGGTGAGCTGGCGGACGCGCGCAAGGAGGGGCTCCGCCGGCGCGGGCTCTTCGGCGCGCGGCGTGGAAGCGATCGCGCATGCGCAAAACGCGCACGCGGCCAGGCGTTGGAGGATGTGTTTGGTTTCCATACGGCGGATCGTAGCACGCGCGTTGCAACCCGCGAGTGCCGCGCTGC
The DNA here is from genome assembly GCA_026184295.1 of Planctomycetota bacterium. Classification (GTDB taxonomy): domain Bacteria; phylum Planctomycetota; class SZUA-567; order H5-PLA8; family H5-PLA8; genus JACQFI01. Next base: position 2,103 of record JAHCJK010000154.1, on the reverse strand, counting down.
ACGCGGCCGCGGAAGGGCTACGGCTTCTTCAGGAGGCGGCGCACTTCTTCGCAGTCCTTGTCGCCGCGGCCGGAAAGGTTCACGACCAGAATCTTGCCGGGGCCGAGTTCCTTGGCCAGCTTGCGGGCGTGGGCGATCGCGTGCGCGCTCTCCAGCGCGGGAATGATCCCTTCCATGCGCGCGAGATACTGGAAGGCCTCGAGGGCTTCCTCGTCGGTCGCGGCGACGTACTGCGCGCGGCCGGCGTCCTTCAAGAAGGAGTGCTCCGGCCCGACGCCGGGGTAGTCCAGGCCCGCGCTGACCGAATGGACCTGCGCGGTCTGGCCGTCGCCGTCCTGGAGCACGTAGGTCTTCATGCCGTGCAGGATGCCGCGCTGGCCCTGGGCGAGCGTCGCGGCGTGGCGCGGGGTGTGCAGGCCTTCGCCGGCGGGTTCGACGCCGACGAGCTGCACGGCGGCGTCTTCGATGAACGGATAGAAGATGCCCATCGCGTTGCTCCCGCCGCCGACGCAGGCGACGATCGCGTCGGGCAGGCGGCGTTCGAGCTGCATGATCTGTTCGCGGACTTCGCGCCCGATCACGCTCTGAAAATCGCGGACCATCATGGGGAAGGGGTGCGGGCCCATCACGCTGCCGATGATGTAATGGGTCTCGCGCACGCTCGACATCCAGTCGCGCATCGCTTCGTTGCAGGCGTCCTTCAGCGTCTTCTGCCCGCTCTGCACGCTGACGACCTTCGAGCCCAGCAGTTCCATGCGGAAGACGTTCAGCGCCTGGCGGCGCACGTCTTCGGCGCCCATGTAGACGCAGCATTCGAGCCCGAAGAGCGCCGCGGCGGTGGCGGTGGCGACGCCGTGCTGCCCCGCGCCGGTCTCGGCGATGACGCGCTTTTTGCCCATGCGCCGGGTCAGCAGGGCCTGCCCGAGCGTGTTGTTGATCTTGTGGGCGCCGGTGTGGTTCAGGTCTTCGCGCTTGAGGTAAATCTTCGCGCCGCCGAGGTCCTTGGTCATTCGTTCGGCGAAGGTGAGCGGGTTCGGCCGGCCGACGTAGGAGCGGAAGAGCGACTCGAGTTCGGCGACGAAGGCGGGGTCCTTGCGCGCTTCGGCGTAGGCGCGTTCCAGTTCCTCGCAGGCGGGCATCAGGGTCTCGGGGATGTAGCGCCCGCCGAAGCCGCCGTCCTCGCCGCCGAAGAACCCGCGCGCGTCGGGCTGCGCGGTGGAGGCCTTGATCGTTGCGTTGCTCATGTCCGTTCACCCCTGGTTGAAAGCGGACGACCAGCGTACGCGCTGCGCCGCGGGAGGGCAAGCCGAGGGGGCGTTGCGTGAGTGAACAAACGGAGGGAACAAAAAAAGGGAACAAAAAAAGGGACCCCCTGGGGAAAGGGGGTCCCACGGGAGAACGAGGCGTGCCGGGCAAGACACGCCTCTTAGGGCACCGCGTCATACTACAAGTGCAACACCAACTGCTGTTTCCGTCACTTCGTTAGACATTGGCAATTTATCGGCCAGTTCGCTTGTGAATATCCAAGTTAGCGATGGCTACGCCTAAACGCTCTACGGCGTCAAGCTTGCACGCAAGCGCATTGCGTGTCTTGTTTCACGGACAACGAGGATTTAACAAAGTTTGTCAATCGCCCATGACAGTTCTTGTCATGACACGTGCGTAGCCGTCGCAAAATGGAATGGACTCACGCGCGGAAACATAAGTGCCTCACCCGTGCAGGCGGAAAGTTGATCGGAACGATGTCCGATTTGAGCTGGTGTTCGCGGGCGAATTCTTCGACGACCTTGCTGATGGCGCGCAGGCGCACGCGGCGTTCCTTGCTCACGAACGGCGCCTGGAGCTTGCGGATCGCGACGTACTCGAAATACGAGAGCGTCCCGCCGGGCTTGAGCAGCGCGCGGAAGTGTTCCAGGAAACCGATCACTTCGTCGGGCGAGAAGTTGTTGAACGGGAGCCCGGAGAGGATCGCGTCGTAATGGGGCCCGGCGTTGCGGAGGCGGATGTCGCCCTGTTCGATTTTTATGCGCTCGCGCATGGGCGCGAAGCATTCCTGGCTCTCGATGCGCCGCTGCAGGTGCTGAACGAAACTCGGGTTGATCT
>JAHCJK010000153.1 GCA_026184295.1 Planctomycetota bacterium | reverse complement strand
TAAAAATCCCGGCGCTCAAGCAGGCGCGTCCCGCGCCGCGATTTCCTTTTTCGATCTTTTACCAGGCCACGGGTGCGTGGCGGGAGGGTTCCTATGTCTTTGGCGTTACCTCGGTCCGGCCTCTGGCCGGTCCTGATCGCCCTGGCGATCGCATTCGTATCGGGCATGACCGGAAGCGTGCGCGCCGAGAGCGCGCCGGTGGCGAACAACGACCAGGTGCAGGTCACCAAAGACGCGGAAACGCCTTTCGACGTCAAGAAGAACGACACCGATGCCGACGGCGACCCCCTGGCGGTCGTCGCGGCCACCGCTCCGCTGAACGGCAAGACCATCCTCTTTAACGGCGGCGTGCGCTACAAGCCCAACCCCGGATTCGTGGGGAACGACCAGTTCACCTACACCTTGCGCGACGGCGTCCGCATCGGCAGCGTGGACCGCAATCCGCTGGTCAAGACCGGCGGCGTGACCGTGTACGACAGCGGCCTGGGCTCGGCGATGGCGCCCGTGCCCGGCGGCAGCGGCGACTTCTGGCTCCTGACGGACCGCGGCCCCAACGTGGACGGCGTCGCGCCGCCCCCGAGCACGCTCGCGGCCAAGGTCTTCCCGAAGCCCGATTTCGCCCCCCGGCTGGTGCGCGTGCACCGCGAAGCCGACGGGCATTACAGCCAGGTGGCTTCGGTGGTGCTGAAGCGCCCCGACGGCATCACGCCCATCACCGGCCTGCCGAACCCCAACGCCCCCGCGGGCGAAGTGGGCCTGGACCTGGCCGGCAACGTCCTGACCCCCGACCCGTACGGGCTCGACACCGAAGGCCTGGTCGCGATGCCGGACGGCAGCTTCTGGATCTGCGACGAGTACGGCCCGTTCATCGTCAAGTTCGACGCCAACGGCGTGGAGCAGGAACGGGTTTCGCCCTTCGCGGCCAACGCGCAGGGGCACAAGCTGCCCGCCGTGCTGCAGCGCCGCCGCCCCAACCGCGGGATGGAAGGCCTGTGCATGACGCCCGGCGGCAAGCTGGTCGGCCTGATGCAGAACCCGCTGCTCAACTGGACCGCCGGCACGCCCGCCAACGGCGATAACAACCGCACCGCGCCCAGCCGCATCGTGGTCTACGATCCTTCGACCGGCGCGACCCAGCAGTTCCTGTACATGATCACCGACCCGCTGACCAACCAGGCCCAGGGCCGGCGCCTGAGCGAGATCGCGTGCATCAACGAGACCAAGTTCCTGGTCATCGAACGCGACGACACCTTTCCGCCCGCGGCCGTGTACAAGAAGATCTACGAGATCGACCTCAGCGGCGCGACGGACGTCAGCGATCCGGCCGACAGCGTGACCGGGAAGCTGTACAAGTCCGGCACGGTGACGGACACGATCGAGTTCCTGACCAACCGGAAGGACACCGCGGCGGCCACCGCCATTCTCGCGAACCTGCTGGACCCGGTGACCGGCAACCCCTCGCCCGTGATTCCGGCCACGAAGACCGAAGCCTTCGACCTCATCGCTTCGCTCGGTTCGGGCTACCCGCACGACAAAATCGAGGGCCTGGTGGTGCTGGCCACGAGCGGCAGCGGCGCGGCGCAGAAGGCCACGCAGATCGCGCTGGTGAACGACGACGACTTCGCCGTCGGACCTCCGGCGACGCTCGACAACACCGTCGTCCAGAAGTTCAACACCTTCGGACTGCCGGACTACAACGAGATCGCGGTCGTCGATCTGACCAAGCTGAGCAACCCCGCCGCGACGGCGACGGTGAGCGTCAGCGTCGCGCCGGTGACGCCGTACCTGGTGCCGGCGGCTCCGGGCGTGCTGACCCAGACGGTCTTTACCGCGGGCGATTCGATCAACGCCAAGCCCGACGGCGTGACCCCGTACCGCATGGCCGGCATCCCCGACGGGCTGGGGGCGTTCGAGAACGGCGACGGCACCTTTACCCTGACCATGAACCACGAGTTGGGGAACACCGCCGGCGTGCTGCGCGACCACGGCAGCAAGGGCGCGTTCGTCAGCCGCTGGTCGATCGCGACGGGCACCCGCAGCGTGCTGGCGATCGGCGACCTGATCCAGGAAGTCGTGCAGTGGAACAAGGCCACCGCGCAGCCCTTCTCGGCGACGACGGCCTTCAGCCGGCTCTGTTCCGCGGACCTGCCGGCGGTCACGGCCTTCGGCAACGGCGCCAAAGGCACCGAAGAACGCCTCCACATGAACGGCGAAGAGACCGGCGACGAAGGCCGCGCGTTCGCGCACGTCGTCACCGGGCCGGACGCGGGCCGCAGCTTCGAACTCCCGCGCGTCGGGCGCATGAGCTACGAGAACGCCCTGGCCTCGCCGTACCCCCAGGACAAGACCGTGGTGATGCTCAGCGACGACACCAGCCCCGGGCAGCTGCGCATGTACGTGGGGCAGAAGCAGGCCACCGGCAACACGGTGGAAAAGGCCGGGCTCGCCAACGGGACGCTCTTCGTCGCCAAGGTGCCCGGGTACGCCGCGGAAGACGCCACGGCCACGCCCTTCGGCCCCGGCAGCCAGGCGCCGGGCGATTACTACAGCGTGCCCTTCGCCTTCTACGAGATGGGCGACGTCTCGGCGCTGACGGGCGCGCAGCAGCGCGCGCTGGCCAACGCAAACGGCGCGACGAACTTCCGCCGCCCCGAAGACGGCGCGTGGGACCCCAGCCAGCCGAACGACTTCTACTTCGTGACCACGGACCAGATGGACGGCGCGAAGAACAGCGGCGGCGGGAATACCCCCGCGGCGCAGGTCGGCCGCAGCCGGCTGTGGCGCATGCGCTTTGCCGACGTGACCCACCCGGAACTGGGCGGGACGCTCTCCATGATCATCGCCGGAAACGAAGACCCCGGCCCGCAGATGATGGACAACATCACCATCGACGGCGTGGGCCGCGTGCTGATCCAGGAAGACCCGGGCAACCAGGACCACAACGCGAAGATCTGGGCCTATGATCTGGATTCGAAGACGCTCACGCTCGTGGCCAAACACGATCCGGCGCGCTTCGGCGACCTGGTCGCGGGCACGGTCACGGCAGCCACGGCGCCGTTCTCGCGCGACGAGGAATCCTCCGGCATCATCGACGCCGCGGCGCTCTTCGGCCCCGGCTGGTACCTGCTGGTGGTGCAGGCCCACGGAACGGGAAGCTCGGTGGACGCCGAGATCGCCGAACGCGGCCAGCTGGTGGCACTCTTCGATCCGCAGGGCGTCAAGCCTCCGGTCTTCGTCAGCGAACCCTACGCCACGCCGAACCCGGCCATCGTGGGTGAGAAGATCGACTTCGTCTGCAAGGTGCTCTACGCGAAGAACGGGGACGTGACCTGGGACTTCGGCGACGGGTCCTCGGCCACGGGCCCGCAGACGCAGCACACCTATGCCGCGGACGGCGAGTACGTGGTGAAGGTCACCGCGACGAACCTTTCGGGCAGCACGGTGAAGACGGTGACGGTGACCGTGGGCGCGAAGTTCGACCTCGCGGCCTCGATCAACCTGAACTTCAAGAAGGCCGGCAAGGACGCGATCAACTTCCTGGCCGGGATCAAGCTGCCCGCGGGCTTCAACCCCAACGGCGCCGAACTGGACCTGGAGATCGGCGGGGTGCTGGCGGAGTTCACGTTCAACCGGCTGGGCCTCGCGCGCAACGGCAAGAACGACGCGCTGCTCGTGCAGGTGGGGCGCTCCGAGTGGCTGCTGCTGGTCAACCTGGAAGGCTCCTTCGCTTCCAAGCTGGCCGACGAAGGCCTGACCAACACGACGGTGGTGAACAAGCCGGTCGTCGTGCCTTTCCTGATGAACCTGGACGGGCACCTCTTCCTCCGCCGCGAATCGATGCGCTACACGGCGGTGAAGAACATCGGCGGCCTGGGCCTGTAGCGAGCCGTACCCGAAGTTCCTAGAGCGGTACCGCGGCCCCTGCCTTCACCGGCGGGGGCCGCGGCTTTTGCGCCTTCCGGAAACTTCGTTGCTGTACCTGCGGGATTCCCTTGGTAGGGTCGGCGGGTCGGATTCACTCCTTTAAAAGGAGCCTGCCATGCCCTCGATTCATCCGTACCTCGAATGGTTCGGCGTCGATACCGGCGCGATGCGCAAGGTCCTGGCCGATGCCATGGGCCGCGGCGCGGAGTACGCCGACCTGTACTTCGAGCATTCGCGCAGCACGTCCATCTCGATGGAAGACGGGATCATCAGCCGCGCGAGCACCGGGGTCGATCAGGGCGTGGGCGTGCGCGCCGTGATGGGCGACCAGGTGGGCTACGCCTACAGCGAAAGCCTGGAGCTTGGCGCGATGCAGCAGGCCGCGCGGATCGCGGCCTCGATCGCGAGCGGCTCGAAGGGCCTGGATCCGCAGGACGTCTCGCTGCGCGAGTACCCGAACCGCTATCCCACCGCGCGCGGCTGGGACGCCGTGGGCGTGGCCGAACGCCTGCCGCTGCTGCGCAAGGTCGAGGCGCTGGTCAAGGGCCTGGAAGCCGCGGTCGAGAAGGTGAGCATCTCCTGGTCCGACGGCGACGAACGCGTGCTCGTGGCCACCAGCGACGGCGCGCTGGTGACCGACCGCCGGCCGATGGGCGTGCTGCGCCTGGGCGTGACCGCGCTGAAGAACGGCGTGCGCCAGAGCAATTCGGGCGCGCTGGCCCTGCGCGACGGCATCGAGGCCTTTACCGACGCGGCGCTGCAGAAGGTCTGCCGCGAGACCGTGGACCGCACCATGATCCTCTTCGACGCCAAGCGCCCGCCCGCGGGCGAGATGCCCGTGATCCTGGCGGCCGGGGCGAGCGGCATTCTGCTGCACGAAGCCATCGGGCACGGGCTGGAAGCGGACTTCAACCGCAAGGGCACCTCGATCTATTCGACGCTGCTGAACCAGAAGGTCGCGCCCGAGTTCGTCACGGTCGTGGACGACGGCACGCAGGACCACGAACGCGGCGCGCTGAACGTGGACGACGAAGGCAACCCCGCCGAGAAGACGGTGCTGATCGAAAACGGCGTGCTGCGCAGCTACCTGCACGACCGCATCTCCTGCAAGCACTACGGCGTCAAGGCGACGGGCTCGGGGCGGCGCCAGAGCTTCCGGCACATGCCGATGCCGCGCATGCGCAGCACGTACATGCTGGGCGGGCCGCACACCTACGACGAGATGGTGAAGTCCATCGACCGCGGCATCGTCGCGGAGTTCTTCACCAACGGGCAGGTGCAGATCGGCGCGGGCGACTACACCTTTTACGTGAAGAACGGCTGGCTGATCGAAGGCGGCAAGATCACCGCGCCGATCAAGGACGTGAACATCATCGGCAACGGTCCCGAGACGCTGAAGGACGTCGTGATGGCCGCCAACGACCCCAAGATCGACTCCGGCGGCTGGGTCTGCGGCAAGAACGGCCAGGGCGTGCCCGTCTCCATCGGCATGCCTTCGGTGCTGGTCAGCAAGCTGACCGTGGGAGGCGTGCATGGTTGACGACCTGCTGAAGGAAGCCCGCCAGGGCCTGGCGCTGGCCCTGCAGGCCGGCGCGAACGACGCGGTGGTGAGCGTCAGCGACGGCTCCTCCACCAACTTCGGGTTCCGCGACGGCAAGATCGAGAAGGTGCAGCAGAACCGCAGCCGCGGCCTGAACGTCCGGCTGTACGTGGACGGGCGCTACTCGACGCACGCCACCACCGACCTTCGCCCCGCGCAGCTCAAGCGTTTTCTCGAAGACGCCGTGGCGCTGACGCGGCACCTCGAGCCCGATCCGTTCCGCACGATCACCGATCCAAAGCTGTACGCGGGCCGTTCCGATGCGAACCTGGACATGGTGGACGAAAAGATCGAACAGATCGCGCGCGAAGAATACCTCGCGTGGCTGGCCGCGATGGACAAGGCCACGCACGCCGATTCGCGCGTGATCAGCGCCACCAGCTTTGCCGGAGGCGGGCGCCGGCTTTCGGCGATGGTGAGTTCCAACGGGTTTGAAGGCACCCGCGACGGCACGGGCGTCGGCTACGGCGGCTCGGTGACGCTCGACGAAGGCAACGGCAAGCGGCCCGAAGCGAGCAAGGGCGTGCACGGCGCGCACCTGCTGGGCCTGCCCGCGCCGGAAGCGGCCGCCGGCGAAGCGCTGACCCGCGCGCTGGAACGCCTGGGCGCGAGCAAAGGCCCGAGCGCGCGCATGACCATGGTCGTGGACCGCGAGGCCGGCGGACGGCTGCTCGGGCCGCTCGTCGGGGCGCTCTCGGCCGGCGCGATCCAGCAGAAGCGCTCGTTCCTGGCCGGCCGCAAAGGCGAACGCGTAGCCAGCGAACTCCTGACGCTGACCGACGACCCGCTGCTCCCGCGCGGCATGGGCTCGCAGCTTTTCGACGGCGAAGGCATCGCGGCGACGCGCATGCCGGTCTTCGAACGCGGCGTGCTGAAGGACTACTACGTCGATACGTACTACGGGAAGAAGCTGGGCTGGGAACCGACCACCGGCGGCTCCAGCAACCTGCTCTTCGCGCTCGGTTCCAAGGACCGCGACGGCCTGCTGAACGACGCGGGCGAAGGCGTGTACGTGACCGGCTGGCTGGGCGGGAACTCCGACGGCACGACCGGCGACTTCTCGTTCGGCATCCGCGGCCACAAGATCGAAGCGGGCAAAAAAGGCGCGCCGCTCGTCGAGATGAACGTGACCGGAAACATCCTGGAACTGTGGCAGAACCTGGCCGCCGTCGGCAACGACCCGTACGAATACTCGAGCGTCCGCACGCCGACGCTGGTCTTCAAGGACGTGAACTTCAGCGGCAAGTAGCGCCTGCAAAGCCTGCCATTGCGAGCGTAGTAGCCCGCGCTTGCGAGTTTCGTTCGGTCGCCGAAGCCTCCCCCACCCTAACCCACCCCCACAAGGGGGGAGGGGAACGCCGCGCGACCGTGCATCGACAGGCGCGGGCGTGTGCCGTTTGTGGGACAGGCGTCTCGCCTGTCTGCATCGAAGGAAGCAGGCGTGGTGCTTGGTGTCTGTCCCGACCACGAAGCATCCTTCGTGCTTCTCGTTGGCTCGTTCGGCCGCCGAAGCCTCCCCCCTCCCTAACCCTCCCCCACAACGGGGGAGGGCATTCGCGTCTTTGGCAGAACAGGCCCTGGTCCTGCGTCCACGCCGGAGGTCACCCAAGCTCTTCGGGGAACGCGGAACGCGTGACGCATCGCGCTTGGCGCTGTGCGATGTGTCCTGGAGGTCCCCGGCCGCTTCACTTCCCGCATAGCGCGTCGGCCCCGATCCCCTCCCCCCTTGTGGGGGAGGGTCAGGGAGGGGGGAGGCGCTCGGCGCGCCTGCAACTTCCATTGGCCCAGGAAAACCTGAAGTACGGAAGGAAGAGCAACGGCTACTTCAGCGCGTACACGCTCCCGTCGCGGCTGCCGACGATCAGCAGGCCGCCGGCGAGCGCCGGGCAGCTGACCACGGCGCCTTCGGTCTTGAACGACCAGGCTTCCTGGCCGCTGGCGGCGTCCAGCGCGTACAGCTTCTCGTCGTAGCTCCCGGCCAGGACGTGCTTGCCCGCCAGCACGGGCGACGAACAGACCGCGCCGCCGGTCTTGAAGCGCCACTGCTCGACGCCGCTCTTCGCATCCAGCGCGTAGACGTGCTTGTCTTCGCTGCCGATGTAGACGCGCCCACCCGCGACGGCCGGCGAGGAGTACACGCGCGACTTGGTCGCGAAGCGCCACTGTTCCTTGCCGTCGGCGGCGGCGAAGGCGTACACGCTGCCGCGTAGGTCGCCCACGTACACCAGGCCGCCGTCCACGCAGGCCGAACCGTTGATCGCGCCGAGCGTCTTCGCGCTCCAGCGGACGTTCCCGGTCTTGCGGTCCAGCGCGTAGAACTTGTTGTCCTCGCTGCCGACGTACAGGGTCTCGCCGTCGAGCGCGGGCGAGGCCAGCACCGAGCCCTGCGTCGCGGCCTTCCAGAGGGCCTTGCCCGTCTTGGCTTCGAGCGCGTAGACGTTCTTGTCGCCGCTGCCGAAGTAGACCACGCCGTCCTGCACCACCGCGGACGAATAAATCTTGCGCTTGGTCGCGAAGCGCCATTTTTCCTGGCCCGTGGCCGCGTCGAGCGCGAAGAAGGTGCCGTCGTCGGCGCCGACGAAGAGCGTCCCGCCGCTGACGGCGGGGGACGCGACCACCTTCGCGCCGGCGGCAAAGGTCCAGGCGACCGAGCCGTCCGCGATCTTGAGCGCGTAGACGTTGCGGTCTTCGCTGCCGAAGTAGACGCGCGCGCCGTCGCTGACGGGCGAAGGGACCACGTCGCCTTTGGTCTTGAACGTCCAGGCGGGCGCGGGGGCTTTCGCCGGGGCGTCGGCGGCGAGCACGCCCGAACGCTGCGGATTGGCGCGGAAGAGTTCCGGCGCGGCGGGTTCGTCGGCGGCAAAGGCGCTCGCGCCGCAAGTGAACAGGATTACGGCCGGCCAGCGAAGCATGCGTGGCTCTCCTTAAAAGGGGATCGGGCGCCCAATGGGACGCCGCCCGCGGGAGCATCTTACAATCTTTTCTTGGCGAATGCCGGGGCGGCGTTTTAATACCTGCAACCCGAGGCCGCTCCATGCTGATCACGCTGCACTTCCAACTTCCCCAGGACCCCAAGGCCTGCGCGCCGGCCGCCGAACGCCTGGGCGAACTCGTCGAACTGATCCGCGAGGACAAGGAAGAGCAGGCCATCGACCCGGCCTTCTTCACCGGAAACATGACGGACTATCCGGAGTGGCTGCGCGAGGCCTTCGCGGACGCGAAGCTGAAGCAGGCGCTCGAGAAGTTCGGCGGCTGCGAAGCGGGGGAACTGGCCGAGTACGACGTCGAGACCTGGTACGAGGACCTCTTCGCCGGCGAGACCTGGGACATCAAGCTCGACGCGGGCGAGGCCCGGCCCGGGGCCGCGCGGGCGCTCACGTATTTCGTCGAGGCCGAACCCTACGGCGGCGACGTGCCGCTGGCCTGGATGCTCCTGGCTTCGGGCGGATCCCGTCTGAAACGTTCGCAGAGCGATTCCGAATAGTCCATGATCGCATAAGATTAAGTTTTGCCCATGCTTGTGTGATAATACGTTCGGGCGTATTCACGTCCGTTCTGCACCGTGCCTAAGTTTTCGCGGCCTGGACCGTTGTGAGGACGGTGCGGGAACGCGTATTATCTGCGCAACCTTTCACGTCGTGCCGCGTCGAACCTGGCACGCACCCGGAGGGAAGGTCATGCCCCTTGAACGCAAACCCGCGGCCCCCGATGGCCAGCCCGCCTATCCCGACGCGGAAGAGTACAGCGCCGACCGGCGCGGCTTCCTGGCCATGATCGGCGTCGTCGCGGCCGGCGCGGCGGGGTACTTCGCTTACAAATCCTACGCGCAGCCGCAGGCGGTGCCGATGGGCGAAGTCTGCCCCGTCGCACCCGCGAACGCGCCGACGCCCACGAACGTCAACGCGCCCGCCACGCCCGCGGCGGCCGCGCAAGGCAACGTACTGGTCGTACCGTCCGAACCCCAGGCCGCCGTCCCCGGCAAAATGGCCGTGCAGCCGCAGATCACGCCGCCGGCCCAGCCCGAATCCCAAGCCGAAGGCGGCATCCGCTTGATTCAACCGCCCCCGCCCGCGGAACCGCAGGCGCAGCCGCTCGGCGATGTCAAGGCGCCGGAGATCCGTCCGCCCGCCGATCCGAAAGCGAACATCCGCGGCGGTTCGGGGATGCTGAAAAAGCGATCCGGCCGCAGGCAGGCCTGAACCAAGGAGAACCTCGATGCCTCTGGAACGTAAACCCGCGGACGCGAACGAGAGCCAGCCCGAGTATCCCGATTCGGCCGAATACAGCGCCGACCGGCGCGGTTTCCTGGCCCTGATCGGCGTTGTCGCGGCGGGCTCGGTGGGCTACTTTGCCTACAAGGCGTTCTCGCGCCCGGCCGTCGCGATGCCGGGAGCCATGCCGGTGCCGCCGTCCAATACGCAGAACGTTCAGACTCCGGCCGGCCAGCCCACGGGCACCTGCCCCGTCGAACCCAAAGCCGGCGTGCCGGGCGAAGCCTCGGTGCCGGTAAAGCAGCCCGATCCGGCCGAACCGAAGGTTCAAGCGCCGGGCAAGGTCTCCGTCGAATCGCTCGAAGTTCGCCCGCAACCGCAGCCGCCGGTGGAACCCAAGGCGGCCGTGCCGGGCGGCATCGCGCCTCCCCCGCCCCAGCAACAGCCCCAGCCGAATCCGAACGCGGAGCCCCGCACCAACATCAAGGGCGGCGCGGGCATGATGATCAAACGTACGAACCGCCGGCAGCAGGCCTGAGCCAAGGAGCGCGTCATGGAACTGACTCTGGTCCTTACCCACGCCTGCAACCTCGGCTGCCCTTACTGCTACATGGGCAAAAAGTTCGGGCGCCGCATGCCCGAAGAGATCGCCGAGCGCTCGCTCCGCTGGACCTTCGACCGCCTGCACGCCGGCGACGACCTCCAGATCGGCTACTTCGGCGGCGAACCGCTGATGGCCTGGGACCTGCTCCAGAAGTACCACCTGCGCGCGATGGAACTCGCGAAGGAGAAAGGCCTGCGCAAGCTCGTCGGCGCGATGACCACCAACGCGACGCTGCTCGACGAGGCCAAGATGGACTGGCTGGAAGCGCACGGCGTGGTCGTGGCCGTCAGCCTGGACGGCATCCGCAAGACCCACGACGCGACGCGCCCGTTCGTGAACGGAAAGAGCAGCTTCGAGGCCACGCTGCGCGGGCTGCAGGTGGCGCTCAAGCGCGCGCCGCTGACCGAAGTGCTCTGCGTCATCGACCCCGCGACGGTCGAACACATGGCCGAATCGGCGCGCTTCATCCTCGACCAGGGCGTGCGCGTCCTCTCCCTCTCGCTCAACTACGCGGCCGACTGGGACGAACATTCGATCGCGGTCTACGAACGCGAACTCGAGAAGGTCGGCGACGAATTCGAGCGGCGCTTCCGCGCGGGCGAGGACGTCTACATCGCGAGCATCGATTCGAAGATTCGCGGGCGCTTGAAGGGCGGCCTGAAGGAATGCGACCGCTGTTCGTTCGGCGTCGGCGAAGTGGCCGTGGCGCCTTCGGGCAACATGTACCCGTGCGAACGCCTGGTCGGCGAGGACAACGATCCGAAGTGGGTGATCGGGCAGATCGCGCAGGGCGTCGATCAGCCCAAGCTGAGCGCCATCAACCGCCGCCGCGTGACGCTGGACCCGACCTGCCAGGCCTGCGCGATCAAGGACCGCTGCATGAACACCTGCGGCTGCTCGAACGCGTTCAGTTCCGGCGACGCCGCCGTCCCCGGCGCGGCGCTCTGCGTCACCGAACAGATCCACGCGCGCGTGGCCGACCGCGTCGCCAAGAACCTCTTCTGGGAAGGCAACCCGGTCTTCCTGCGCAAGTTCTACTACGAGACCGGCGTCGCCGCCGAGGCGCCCAACCTGGCGCTGCTGGCGGGGGCGGCGGACTGACGTTCTCGCCCTTGCTTTGTAGTTCTTGTTCACCGCGGAGGCGCGGAGGGCGCGGAGAACGGCCAACTACTTTATAATCAGGTTCGCGCAAAGACGCTAAGACGCCAAGCACTGCAGAACGGCGAAACTGCATAACCGCGGAACTGCTCATCCACGAAGGACACGAAGTTCACGAAGACCAGGATGGCCGTAGCACCGCTGGTCCGTTCTTCGTGCGCTTCGTGTCCTTCGTGGACATCCGTTCTGCTGTTCTGTTCTTAGCAGTTCTGCTGTTCTTAGCTGTTCTTAGCTGTTCTTAGCGCCTTTGCGGCTTGGCGTGAGCATAAAAGCGCGTAAGGGACACACCGCATATCCTTCGTCCATGCACGTGTGCAGCAGCCGCTACGCACGTGTGCGCCCTATGAAGAATTGTGCTGCACGCGCGCAGAATTGTGTGTATTTCAGATAAGCGAGCCTATATTTTTTCGTCATCCATCCACCTCTGCTCGGCGCATGCGCGATCCGCGCGCCCGAAGGCAGGCCATCGCGTTGGGGGTCGTCCATGGCTGTGAAACACAAGTGTACCGAGTGCGGCAACCCGCTTCCTCCGAACTGGCGTCCGGTCGGCACGCGAACCGTGCAGGCCGTCTGCCCCGATTGCGCGGTCAAGCACATGAAAACGATCTCCACCCGCCGCAAGGCACTCGCCGCGGTGGGCGAAGGCGCCGAAAAACCCCAAGCCGAACCGGCCCGGTAAACCCCGCACCTTCCCCTCGCCGCCGCGGCTCCGGCGGCGCTGCGCTGGCCTCATCGCCGAATCCGCGTACACCTTTACACCCATATTTCCGAAAACGCCGCCCGCCGCCGAACGTCTAACTCTTAGCGCGACTTCAAGTTCTTGAAATTTTCGCGCGCCACGCCGAACGAAAAACCGTGCTTTGGGTTTCCTCGAGCCGCCCCGGCGGTTTACATCTACGGTACCACCTGGGAGGACCCGCATCATCGATTCGACCGCCCCCGCCTCGAAGGGCCGCGTGCTCGCCGCGTTTGCCGTCCTCTTGCTCACCGTCGTCACGGTGCTCGCCGTCGGCCCCGGCCGCCCGCCCGATCCGCAGGTCGCGCGCGCCGAAGCGCCCGCGCGTCATCTGCTCGCGTTCGAAGCCGAAGCGGCGCAGGACTACACGCCCCCGATGCGGACGCTCGCGCATCCGTCGGCCGCGCGCGGCACGTGCCTGGGCGTGCCGCTCGGCGCGGGCAAGCCGCCCGAAGCCGCCGAAGGGCGCGCGCGCTACGCGCTCGCCGTGGAACACGCCGGCGCGTACCGCCTGTGGATACGCGCGTGGTGGATCGACGGCTGCTCGAACTCGGTCGCCGCGAGCTTCGACGGTCGCGCGCCCGAACCGATCGGCAACGACGGCACGTACGGGCGCTGGCACTGGGTCAAGGGCCCGCGCCTGGACCTGGCCGCCGGCGCGCACGAACTTTTGCTCCTGCATCGCGAAGACGGCATCGAACTGGACCAGCTCGCGCTCTGCGACGACGAGGCCTTCGAGCCCGAAGGCGCGCTGGAGACCGCGGCGGGCGCGACGGAGGTCGCGCAGGCCGTTGAGTCGCCCGCGCCGGTTACGCCCGCAAAGACGGAAACGCCCGCGGAAGCACCCGCATCGAAGACGCAACCGGAACCCGCGCCGAAGCCTGAGTCCCCGCAGACCCCGGCGGCGCCCGCGCCCGATCTGCCCACGCCGCCCGCGCGTCCGATCAAGAAGTTCGTCGTCGGGATCGCGGGCTGCTACCGCGACGGCTGGGAGATGCATCTCGTCCACCTGGGCATCCCGTACGTGCGCCTGCGCGAGGAGGAGACCGGCGAGATCGAGAAGCTGAAGGACATCGACCTGCTCATCGTTGGCGACCCGCGGCCATCCGGCGGCGCGAGCGCCTTCTACACGACGCTCTACGCGTTTCTTAAATCCGGGCGCACGGCGATCGTCGAGGATCCGCCCGAAGGCTACGCCGAGGGCGCCGATCCCGACAACCTGCTGCTGCGGCGCGGGGCTCCGCGGGATGTTTCGCGCGTGACGCTGCAGGCGGACGATTCGATCTACTTCAAGGACGTGCCGAAGTCGCGGACCTACGACCCCGACGTGCGCTGCCACTGGCTGCCCGCGAGCACCTCCGCGCCCGACGCGAAGATCTTCGGCAATGTGACGATGGGCCGGCGCGGGCCGCGCGCGGGCGCGCTGCTGGTGCGGAACTACGGCGGGGGCAAGCTGTACTTCCTCGGCTTTCCCGCGGCGTTTGCGGCGATGTGGCGGGAACGCACCATCGACCCGTACGTGGTGAACATCCTGCGCGACGCGATCGGCGAGCGCACGCCTTTCCGGCTTGAAGGCTTTGCCTACGCGCCCGCGCAAGACGAACGCGTGAGCCTCTCCGACGACTTCATGCGCTCCAAGGGGGAACTCGGCGCGTGGAAGGTCGTCGACGGTTCCTTCGCCAGCACCGGGCCGCTGGAATCCGACGAAGGCTTCGCCTTCAAAGGCCGGGGCGATGCGCGCGCCGAGACCGGCGCGGCCGGCTGGCAGGACTACCGCCCGATGGTCGCGCTGAAAATGCAGTCCGGCCGCGCGGGGCTCTGGCACGCCACCGAAGGCGGCGGGCGCCTGGCGCTCCTTTTCGAACAGACCCGGGACGGCGCGAAAGTGTCGCTGCTCGAACGCGACGCCCACGGCGCGGAGAAGACGCTCGGCGAGGCCGAGGTGCCCGACTACGGCGGCGGCTGGCGGCGGCTCGCGCTTTTTCAACGCGGCGGACGGACGTACGCGTTCGTGGACGGCGCGCAGGCGCTGGACGTGCCCGGCGGCCCCGCGGCCAAGGGCCCGTGCGGCGTGGAAGTGCGCGGCGGCGCGGCCTTCTTCGACGACTTCAAAGCCGTGGACGTCGCGGCGCTGGAGCCCGGGCGCGACGTCGCGCCGGGCGAAGAGTCGAGCCAGCGCTGCCTCGACCGCTACCGCCAGCGCTGCTTCGAACGCCTGAGCGTCTATTCGCCGCAGTGGTTCCTGGAACCCGATCCGTCCGACGCGGGCCTGTGGCGCTTCGCGCTGCCGCTTTTTAAGGGCGGGACGCTGATGGCCGACGGCCGGCCGAGCGCGCGCGTGCCCGCGGGCGACGGCTTTCCCGCGCTGCGCTTCCTTGAGAACAAGACGCCCGCGAGCGACGTGGCGATGGACGCGCCGGGCCTGCGCGACTTCCACTTCGCCGGGCGCGTGACCGACTGGTATGCCTCGAGCGGCCAGTGGGAACAGGGCAACCGCTGGTCGTGCAGCCCCGAATACCAATGGTACAGCGGCGCCTCGCAGCAGCTCGCGGCGCTCTGGTACAAGCACCCGGTGCGGGGCAAGGCCGCGCTGGAAGTGCTGATGGCCCCGCGCGCCGACCAGTACTTCGGACAGGAACAGGGGCGCGACCTGAATCTGTGCGTCTTCGGGAACGGGCGCGATCTCTCGAAGGGCTACCTTTTTGTCGTCGGCGCGGAGGGGCAAGGCTGCCGCATTTTGAAGGACGGGAAGGAACTCGCATCCGCGCCGGACGCGGGCCTGCCCAGCGGGCACGCGCTGCATCACCCGTGGTTTTCGGTGACGGCCGTGGCCGTGAACGGCAAGCTGCAACTCTGGTTCGACCGGCGCCTGGCATGCGAAGCCACCGACCCCGAGCCGCTCACCCAGGGCCAGATCGGCATCTGGACGCAGCGGAACAAGATCTCCGTCGGGCGCGCGACGCTATCGCTCGAGCCGTAGCGGCCGCCAGACACGGTCGTGCCGAAAAACGAAGCGGCCGCCGGCTGCGTCCATGCCCAGCGCGAAAGGCCCGAGCGGCGCGCGGCCAGCGCGCCGCCGCCATTTGTAGCGCCGGCCGCGGGCCGGCCCCGGCGCCCGCCGGCCCCCCCCGCCCCAACCCGGAAAACCCACACCCGAGCACAGCCCGCGAGGGCCCCCCCCCCACAGCCCCCCCCCCCGCCCCGGCGCGGGGAAACCC
>JAHCJK010000152.1 GCA_026184295.1 Planctomycetota bacterium | reverse complement strand
CTGCCGTGCCGATCGCAAACGTGTACGCGCCCGGCTTGACCGGGCCGGGCGTAAAGTCGAGGCGCGCCGAGCCCATCGAGGCGCCGGCCATGCGCGCGCCGCTGATCTCGGCCGCCGCCTGCACGGCCGTCAGGTGCTGGCGCAGGAGGCCTGGTTTGGAACGCCGCGCGCGGATCCGGTCGATCCGGAACGGCGTCCCGGTGATCATCGAAAGGGCCAGCGACGAGCGCAAAATCTGCCCGCCGCCTTCCCCTTCCGAGCCGTCCAGCGTCAGCATCGTCAGGCCGCTCCGTTCTGCGCCTGGTTTTCGCCGCGCGCGGGCAACTTGACCGCGATGTTGGCGTACAGGCCGACCTCGTTGCGTTCCACGTTCGCGACGTGTTCGTAGCCGAGCCGCACGCCGGTGCCGCGCAGGCCGAACGAGGCCATGGCGCTCAGGAACGCGCGTTCGCGCCGCACCAGGTACGAGACCGCCACGGGCCGGTTGGGATCGTATCCGCACAGCACGCGCAACGCCTGATGCAATTGATGCAGCGAGACGCCGAAGAAGGGCGGATCGCAGAGCACCAGGTCGTACTTTTCGCCGGTGAACTCGGGGCGCCGCAGGTTCCAGCGGCGGAAGCCCGGCAGATCGGCGAAGCGTTCGTCGAGGTCGAGCACGCGGACGCTGCGTCTGCGGCGGTGGAGTTCGAAGCCGAGCATGGGCGCGCAGAGCAGGCAGGGTTGCTTGAAGCGTTCGAGCCAGACCGCGAGCGCATCGAGCGTCGCGCGGTCGAAGAAGCACTGCTCGTGCTGCCGGTTCTCTCTCAGGGTAAACATCGTGCCTCCTTTCCTTCCGCGCAGGCCGCGGGCGGCGCGATCGCTCGCCCGCCCGCGGCCCCAGGTCCGCGTCAGTCCAGGAAGACGACGTTCGCCTTCGCCCTGGACTGGTGCTCGGTGTTCATCAGCACCCGGTGCCACTCGCCGAGATAAATCGTGGCGTGGTCCGCGTGCGAGACCGCGCCGCGCACGTAGGCCTCCGGGTTGAGCCGCATGGACTGCCAGCGGTACGCCTTCGCCTTCGGGTTCCGAAGGAGTTCGCGCCGATAGTTGACCTCCGTCAGGCCGTTCGGGAAGTACCGGCAGACGTACACGTTCTCGCCGCCGCGCCGAAAGAGCATCTCGCAGCGGTGCGGCTTGCTTCCGCGTCCGCGCGAAAGGGGCTCGTTGCGGAGCACCTTCGCCGGATCGACGTCCTTCGCCACCCACGGGGCCGGCACGAAGAACCATTCGCCCTGCCGCACGAACGCCTCGTTTCTGCGGCTCAGGCGTTCGCGCATCGTCAGGTTCTTGCGATCCTGCACGAAGCGGACGAGTTCCGCCTTGAGCGCCTCCATCGCCGTGCGCACCGTGCCGACGCCCCGGAAGTCGGGGACCGCCGCCGCGAACCAGTGCCGCTCGTCGTGCCCGCACAGGAACTTGTCCTTCTGCCCGCCCTCGCGCGCGAGCAGGAGTAAGTGGCGCTCCCGCGCGCGGTTTTCCAGCACCTGCACGTCCACGCGTTCCGGAACCTTCAGTTCGAAGAACTCGCCTTTCCGGTCCGCGCGGACGTCGATCGCCAGACGTTCAAGCGCCGAAACCACCTTCAGGCGCGCGCCCATCTTCGCGAACTGCTTCTCAAGACTCTGCGTATCCATAGAACCCTCGCATCGGCCACGATTTCGCGTCTGTTCCGCCGCGCAATGCGCGGCGCAACCCATCGCCCGCTCGCGGCACGGCCGCGCGGACGCAACGGTAGTTGAAGAACAGGCGGGAAGGCACGGAAACGTCGAGGCGAGAGGAATTTATCGCGCTACGTCAGGGTGCAATATCTCAGCTCAGACAGCCGCACTTCCCATCCTTGTGGCTATATGCGTGGTCGTCATGGCCCATCCTCCTATAGAAAACGGCCCCAGATGAAGCAACTAACCCCACGATTCGTGGCCTGTCAAGACGCTTGATCGAGCGATTTAAGCGCCATTTTTCGCATAAAATACGGCGAGGCGGACTCAGTCGTCCGCCTGCGCCGCGTCCTTGATCACGAAACGCGCCTTCAGCTTCGCCACGGTCTTCGCCAGGCCCGCGGTCTCCACCGAGCGCAGGACTTCGTGGAAGTCCTTGTACGCGGCGGGCGCCTCGTCCTTCGGGTACTGGCGGCAGTTGGACAGGATGTCCAGTTCGTCGAGCTCCTGGTCGATCTTGCCCTGGTCGAGCGCGCGGTGCGCGGCTTTGCGGCCCATGCAGCGCCCCGCTCCGTGATTCACGCTGTAGCAGCTCTTCTCCGCGCCCGGTTCCGCCACCATCACCACGCTGCCCGCGGCCGGGTTGCCCGGCAGCAGGATCGGGTGCCCGGTCGCCTCGAAGCGCGTGCCCTTCAGCGCCTCGTGGCCGGCCGGGAAGGCGCGCGTCGCGCCCTTGCGGTGCACCCAGCACTCGCGCCCGTCCACCTTCTCGCGGCGCGCGATGTTGTGGCTGATGAAATACACCAGGCGGCCCGTCGTGCCCGGGATCACTTCCTGGAAGGCCTCCAGCACCAGCGCGTTGATCAGCAGGTGGTTGATCGTCGCGAAGTTCGCGCCCAGCGCCATGTCGTCCAGGTACGCGCCGGCCTCGGGCGAACCCAGCGGCGCGTACACGAGTTCGCGGTCGCCGCCGGGGAGCGGGATCTTCCATTCGTCGAAGCGGCGCTGCAGCACGCGGAACTGCCCCTGCGCGAGGATGTTCCCGAAGCCGCGCGAACCGCAGTGCGAGAGGAACGCAACGTGCCCGTCGCGCAGGCCAAAGGCCTCCGCCGTCGCGCGCGCCGCGGGATCGCCGTCCAGCGTCACGACCTCGCATTCGCCGAAGTGGTTGCCGCCGCCGTACGAACCGAGCTGGCGCATCTTCTCTTCGAAGTTGCGGAAGAGCCCCGCCGCCAGGTGTTCTTCCAGGCGCTTTTCGAGCGCGTCCGCGGTGCCGTCGTGGCCCGTGTGGAACGCGTCCTCGCAGGCTTCGGCCCACGCGTGCGGGATGCCGAGCGCCGAGCAGACTTCGGGCGTCGCGCCGCCGGTGGCCGCGCGCTTGCCGAGGTACGTGTTCACCGGGCGGCTCTTCTTGGCCGAACGCTGCCCCTGGCCGGGGCCGGTGGGCGTGCGTTCGAGAATCGCGTCGATGAGCGCGCGGCGGGTCGGCTTGTCCTTCACCGCGCCGGCCGGCAGGTCGAGCTGCAGGAGGCTCATGCTGCACTTGATGTCCACGCCCACCGGGCCCGGGTACACGTGCGTCGGCGAGACGAGCACGCAGCCGACGGGCGCGCCGTAACCGGCGTGCGCGTCGGGGTTGAGCACCAGGTCGGTGACGCCCGGCGCTCCGCGCGAATTCAGGGCCTGCTGGAGGCACGTCGCGTCGAAGCCCTGGCGGATCTTCTGCGTGCCGATGATGGTGATCGGCTTGCCCACGTTGCCGGGCGCGGGCAGAAACCCGGTGGCTTCGCCCGTCGAAACGATCGGCGGAATATTCTTGGGATCAACCGAGATCATGGAACACCTTCTCCTCGTGAAAAGATTCAGCGCGCCGGAGCGCCCTAAAGTTGTAGAGGTAAGCGCGAAGGCGGGCGAGTGCTAGCTGCGTTGGATACGACACCGTAGGACGGTCATGTGCGGCTCCCGGGCGTTCCGGGACAATCTACCCCACGCGCGAGCCGGAAAGCAAACCGCCGGCGGATTTCTTGGCGCGCGCAGCCGCCGAAGGCCGCGGAACTTGCGTTCTCGCCGCCGTGCTGTATGAGTGGTGCTCCGGCGTATCCGCACGGCCCCGTAGCCAAGTGGTAAGGCGACGGTTTGCAAAACCGTTATTCACCGGTTCGAATCCGGTCGGGGCCTTTCTTCTTCCTCTCATCCTGATTCTCCAGAGTTCGCCAAGCATCCACCAGGATGCGCTGAAAACCAGTCAGCAGAACAGTCAGACACCCGCCCTGCTCGCGTGGCCGGCATGCGCTTCTACTGGCAAGAAACGTCCGAAGGTTCTTTCCGGCTACGGTTCTTCTTCCGTCAGGGGAGCTCCTGGCAAGATGCCGGCGAACTGACCTGTAACGCCGACCAACTCAAGCACTGGCGCCGCGTCTGCGATCACAAACCGGAGGGCGCCACCGATGCGTAACCCCGGCAGCGCGCTTCCCGCCGATCTTCGTGCGGTCGCCGTGGCGTGGGCCACGTTGCCCGAGCACGCCCGTCGTGCGATCAAGGCCATCGTAGACACGGCCGCAAAGCCCGATTCTGTGCGCTCTGGCGGGCGATCTCGGCACAAACCGTCTCGCGACGCATCCGAACAGAATTCGCCACGCCAGCGCGGAAAGAACTGCGTTGGCGGGCAAGTTTAGGAGACCAGTCATGCCCATCATCATTCCCGGCGGAAGCTTCGACTTCGGCAAGGTCTACGCGCAGACGGCGCTTCAGGCGCAGTCGCTCCGTGATCAGGAGCAAGCCAACGCGGCTCGCGCGGCGCTGGACAACGCGCGGCTGGGCCTCGAGCGCCAGCAGGCCGAAGAAGCTGCACAGGCGCGGGCCGCGGCGCAGGCCTACCAGCAGCAGCAGTTCGACCGCGGCGTCTTCGAATCGGACCGAGGCTTCCAGGCCGCGCAGGACCAGAACCAGTTCAACCGACAGCGCATCACTGCCCAGGATCTGGAGGACGCGCGCCGCTACGCGAACACACGCTCGGACATCGTCGACGAGCGGACCTACCGCCGCGGACGGGACCTGCTTGGGGATCAGCGCTACGACACGGAACGTCAGACCGACACCGATCGCTGGAATAAGCGCTACGACCTCGACGTGCAGAAGATCAGCGAGGACGACAAGCGCAGGGCCCGCGGTGATCGTTTGGCTGCGCTGAAGTACGGCGCCGAGGACGCCGAGCGCGCGGTGAACGAGTACCAGGATTTGGCTACGGCGAACCCGACCGCGTTCAACCCCGATTACTTCCGGTCTCTGGTGAGCAAGCGGGATGCCGCCAAGGCCGAACTCACTTCGGTGCTGAACGGTGAGACACTGGCCGGCATCCGCCCTTCCGTCGGCGAGGCGCTGGCCAACGGCCTTCAATCCGCCGTGCCTATCGGCATTTCGCGACCGACGGCGACGACACCCAACGATGAACGCGCAAGCGCGCTGATCCGCTCAGGTCTAGTTGGAATGCCCCAGGGCATGACTCCCACGCCGGCGGCGCAGGACAGGGCACAGATTTACGCGACGACCGGCGGCCCGGGCATCCCTGCGCAGGCCGCTTCCAACGATCCTCAGACGGACGCCATGGTAGCCGTTCTCAACGATCGCGTGGCCAAGGAACGTGCGAAGCAAACCCAGATCGAGTCAACCAACATGCGCCGATCTGTTGAAGACGCCGTTGGGAAGCTCGGGCCAAAGCTCCGGGGCATGTCTCCGGATGCCGCGAAGAAGGCGTTGGGAGACTTCGTGCAGGGCTCCACAGGCAAGCCCATGGATGAACAAACGGCGGATGCCGTGCTGCGCAGCTTCCACCCTACCTACAACAGAATCTCGGAATACCAGGACAGCTTCTCGCAACTTCCCCCGGACGAGCGCCTCAAAGCCATCCGTGAAGAACAGCAGAAACTCCTGACGGTCGTGCCGGCCGTGAAGGCAAACGGTCAGCCCATCTTCACCACCGACCGGAACGGGATGCGCGTACAGGCCACGGAGACGGTGGCACAGTCCTTGGACCGGGAAGGCGCCCGAAGCCGCGACATCCTGGATTTCCTGCGCCAGCAGGAGATCTCCACGGCCCAGGCGCTCACATATTCCGAGGCCATCCGCGAAGCAAGCGCTCGCCTTGGCGCAGAAGGGCTGAACGGAGCACCAACCCAATGGAACTTTACGGAGCGGCAACGCGACCTGGCAAACCGGGCACTCGCCAGCAGGAGCGATGGCTTCTTTAGGCCACTCGCCCAAGATTGGCTCGATTTCTATTTCCGGAAGCCAAGGCGGATCGAAGGTCGCGCACCTGGTGTTGGGTCCGGAGTTCGGTAAGGACAGCAGGAGACTGATTCATGCCCCGTTCACGACTGGACGACCTGATCGAAGCCGCTCAAACCGACCTGGAAGTCCCAGACGGACAGAGCGCGTACCCGTACCTGCAGAACCCCAGGGAATCCGAGCCGGAAGAAGAAGGCATAATCGACTGGCTCAAGAAGGTCGGCATCGGCGGTCTGGCCGGCGCGGGACTCGGCGGTGGGCTTGGCCTGTTGCTCGGAGGTCCGGCCGGCGCGGTGACCGGAGCGCTTTGGGGAGCTGGCTTCGGTGGCGCCGGCGCCACCGACACGGGCGACGCGGTGCTAGGTGCCCTCGCGCGCCCCACCCGTACACTCCTGCACACCCACGATTTCGGAAAGGCCGTCCAGTCGATCTACGACCGAGAGCAGGCGTCTTCCACCGAGGACCTCCTGCGGGACGTCGGATACCGAACGACCGTGGCGGGACCTTCGCGAACCTGGGGCACGGCCGTTGGAGATTTCCTGGCGAATTCCGCTGTGGGTGTAATCACCGATCCCGCCACTTACCTTGGCGTCGGGGCGTTCACCAAGGCAGGCAACGTCACCAAATCCATCGGCATGGAAGCGCAGGCGATGCTGCGCAAGGTCGGGCCCGAAGGCGCCGCCGAAGTCGCGAAGTTTTTCAACGGCGCGGCCACGTCTGCGGAGCGGACCTTGGGTAAAGCGCTGCCGCGTATTGCCGAACTGACCGAAGGCGCAGACTCGGCCATGATCCAGGCCCACGCGGAGCACGTTCAGGACTTCCTCGGAAACTTCGGGCTCGGCAAGACCTTCAGGCAGCGGCTGAAAATGGGCCAGCAGACGCTGGTTGGGTATCACCTCTGGCCCTTTGGCGGTGAGCAGCGCAGCATTCTCGGCGCCGAGCCCGAGGCCGCGGCGATGCACGGGTTCAAGGACACCCTGCAATTCAAGAACGTCGAAAGCCACCTGGCCAACCAGTTCTGGGGGCAGGCCATCGGCCCGGACCTCGAGGTCGTTCGCACGCCGTTCGCCGACTACGCCACCAACCTGCAGGCCGGCAGCAAGATCGCGGATTGGATGGGCGAAGTCGCCGATACCGTCTCGGCCGCCGCCCGGGCGACGCCGTTGGGCCGCAAGGCCCTGGACCTGGCCGAGGCCACGCGCGAGTTCTTCCTGAACCCGGACGACCGCGACGCCGTGGGCAACCTGATCCGCACCGCCGACAGCAAGAACGCGGTGGCCATCCAGGACCTGGAGCGGCAGCACGCCGAGTGGACCAAGCTGGCGTCCAAGTACGATCTGGACACCCGTGCGGACATGGTTGAGCTGCTTCAGTACAAGGGCCCGGCCGACCGCGACCCGAACGCCACTATCGCGCGCGAACGTGTGGAGACTGCGACCGCTCGGATGCGGCAGCGCGGCATGACCGAAGAGCAGATGAAGGAAGTCGGCGCGCTGGTGGACTCCGGGCGCAAGATCGCGGAGCAGGCCCGGGTCCTGTCCGGCGAGTCCGGCTCGCTGGGCGACACCCAGCGGCAGCGCCTGGCCGAGTTGGAGAAGACCCTGGGCCTGGCCGAGATGAAGTGGGCACAGCAGCAGGAGGCCGAATACATCCTCGCGAACACGCGCCGGGAGTTCGAGCAGGCCGAGACTGGCGTGTCCGACGATGCCGCGCAGCTCAAGAACAAGGCGGCGCAGGAGCAGTACGATGCGCAGGTTGCCGAAGGCGAGCACATCAACAGCTTGAAGGCCGGCCGAGACTACACCAAGGAACGCCTGTTTAACCGCTTCGGCACCGAGGAAGGCGGGCAGATTCTCGATCGCTTGGATCGCGTCGGAGCGGCGTGGCAGAAGGACAGCGGCGCGGAATCCCTGAACGAGTGGTATGTGCAGCACGCTCCGCTCATGACGACCGACGAAATGAAGGTTCTGTCGTGCATCAAGCCTAAGGCCGGCGAGGTGTACACGCGCGAGCGCTGGGGGCAAGACCTCCGCACGCAGTTCAAGCTGAACGACGACCAGGCGGATGCGGTGGTGGCGGTGACCGATGCGCGCGCGAACGCGTGGGCCAAGACGAACGGCGGTACGCCCGAAGACTGGTATCAGACCCGGCTCAAGGGCGTGGAGCGCGAAGAGGTAACGCCAGCCGGCGTCACGGGAGAAGGGCATTCCAAAGCGCGGGTACACATCAAGGAAGACGGGCAAGCGATCATCAAGGCCTTCCAGAAAGCCGATGTCGCCAGCGCGCTTCACGAAGTCGGCCACATCATGCGCCACGACCTGCCGGCTGCAGACCTGAAGATCGTCGAGGAATGGACCGGCATCAAAGACGGCATGTGGCTGAGGGAAGCCACCGCGAAGTACGGGGCGGGCAGCGCGGAAGCGAAGGCTGCGCGCGAAGCGGAAGAGATGTTTGCGCGCGGGTTCGAGCGATACCTGCAGAGCGGCGAAGCCCCCAACGACCAACTCAAATCCATCTTCGCCAAGCTGCGTGACTGGTTCACCGAGATTTACCAGGGCATCGTGGGCAGCGGCAAGATCCGCATGGATGAGGACGTGAAGGCGGTCTACGACCGGCTACTGGGCGGCGCGGAGGTCGAGGGCGCTGTTTCCAAGGCCAAGGTAGAAAGCGTGGTTCCCAAGGTCGAAGGCCCGACCGGCTTCATGGTCGAGAAACTCAAGGCCAACGGCTGGACCGACGAACAGATTGGAAGACTCTCGCGCGATGACGCACGCGCGGCGATTGCCAAGAAGCTGCCGCCCCCCGACCTGTCCAAGCTGGGGCTCTCCGACCAGGACCTGGCCGTCTTCAAGTCCTTGGGGTGGTCTGACGCTCAACTCGCGGACCTCACCCAGCAGGAAGCAGCCAAGATGCTGGACGCGCACAAGGCCGGCGAGCCTGGCGCGATCAAGGACATGCGTGCGCGCGTCTTCGAAGGGAAGACCGTTGGCGGTGTTGAGCAGGCCGGCACGGAAGACGTTGATGAATTGCGCCGATTCGCCACGGAAAAAGCCAACCCCGAGGCAGGTATGCACGGAGGCGCGCGCGAAGGCGCGGGACGTCCGGCAAATCCAGAGCCGACGCCCGAACAGCGCGCCGAGGGTGACGAGTTCCTGCGACGGCAGCGCGCGCAACAGGGCGACGTGGCCCGCCTCCTTCGTCGCAGCCTGAGCGATCAGGACCGGCTGGTTCTCAATGAGGCGTACGGCCTACCGGGCGACACCCTCACGAACATGGTCAAGAAACACGGCGCGGACAGCGTGCAGACCAAGGCCGCGGCCGCGTCGGAAGCTGCTTTCGAGCACGACTGGCACGTTTACCAGCGAGGCCTCGGATTCCAGGTGCCCGAGCAGGTACGACCAATTTTCCAGAAGATGCAGCGTTGGGCCGACAACGCCGAAACCAACGCGATCCCCGCCAAACCCATCACGCGGAACGCGCCGACCCCACCCAAGCCGAAACTGCTCCTGAACGTGGAGGACCGCAAGGGCGTGCTCAATGGTTGGCAGAAGACGTGGACGGAATACCGCAAGGACGCGCTCGACGCGTGGAACATCAAAACCACCGAGCACGGATTCAAGGCCAGCGAGGAACATCCTGGCGCCGGCCTCCGTCGTGCGGAGGTCGTGGTCGATTCGGCCGCGCTGCGAAAGGCTCACGTCGACGGCATCAAGCGCGCGATCACCAACGGATATTACGTGCCTACTCGCGTAATCGAGGACTACGCCACGCACCCAGACTACCAGCGCATGCTTGTGGACAACGCGAAGAACCTGCGCCGGCTTCGCAAAGACCAGGTGTTGAGCAGCGTGGACGTGCTGTACGAGAAGAAGCAGGCCCTGCGGAAGGCGCAGAAGGAATACGACAAGACCGGAAAGTTCGGCGACCTGACCTATGTGAAGGAACTTCGCGCGGAGGTTGCGGAGCAGCGTGAGCTGGTGGCCAACATGCCCGATCACGTCCAGCTCTACTTCACGCCGGAAGCCATCGCCCAGGCGCAGAAAAACAAGCTGTTCGGTGCCACCGCGAAGACGGGGACCAGCGCGCAGACGATGGAACGTAAGATCCATGAGCACGGCCGTTACATTGGGCCGAAAGAGATCAACGAGATGTTGGTCACAGACCCACAGCGCGTCGCCGGCATGGTGGCACTGGGTGGCGAAGCGCCCAAGGCAGACCTCACGCTCCAGCAGTTCGTGAAGGTCTTCAATACGGATCGGGCCACGCTGGAAGCCGTCGGTCAGAAAGTAGGCAAGACCGCGGACGAACTCGCGAAGATGAAGCGCGCGGAGTACCTGGCTTACTTCCAGCAGGCATTCGCCAAGGTGTTCGACGAACGCCCCGAGGTCCTGCTGGCGGCCAACGTCGAGGCCGCGGCGCGAACTCGCAACATGAAGGACTTCGATACGGCCGGACGCAACCTGTTCTCCAAGCCTCTGAAGCCGCTCGAGAATCCGATTGAGCAGGCCATGCTGTCGGCGCGGCGTCAGCAACTGTACGACCTGCAGGCTCGCGTGCCGGACGCTGAAACTAAGACGGCCTTGGCCAAGATCACCGAGGAAGTGGCGTCCGGCCACAGCGCCGTGGACCCCGGCTGGGTTGACGCATCCGCGTTGGGCAAGGAGTGGGAAGGCCGGCAGGTGAAGCGCGAGGTGTACAAGAAGATCCTCGCATGGAAGACCAGCATCAGCAACCCGAGCTGGATGCAGGGCGGGTTCATGAAGACCATGACTCGCACCACGCAAATCTGGAAGCGCATGCAGGTGGCCTGGCCGGGCTCACACCTTCGCAACTGGGTCGGAGACCTGATGCTCCGGTTCCAGAATGACGGCTGGCACCCGGAAAGCACGGCCAACGTGGTTGCCCTGTCCGAGGTGCTCGCCAGCCACGGCGACCCGGACATCCTGAAGAACGTGAACCTGACCATCGGTGGGAAGCGCGTGGATGCAGCTCGATTCTGGAAGGACGCGATGGAGCAGGGGACCATCGGCCACAACTTCGCCAACGCCGAACTTAAGCGGACGCTGACCGAAGGCACCAAGGCCGGCGAGCGCGGCATCCTGGCCAAGACCGCCGACGTATGGACCCGCGAGATTCCCGAGTTCATGCAGAACTGGGAACGCCTCAGCATGTTCCACAGCCGCCTCGTGAAGGGCGATTCCGTCGAGGCCGCGGGCGCCGCGGTGGACGCCGCGCTCTACAATTACAAACGCGTCTCGCCCTTTGTGGACATGGCCAGAAAGACCGGCCTGATGCCCTTCGCAACCTGGGCATCGAAGAATGTCCCCGCCCAGCTCGAACTGCTCGTGACTCGGCCCGGGCAGTTCGCAGCCCTACTGCATGCGCGACAGGCGATTCAGGCAGGCGTGCCGGGCGTCGATGAACGCAACCTCCCGGCCTACCTGAAAGACAAGTTCAACGTGGTGTACGAGCGGGACCAGGAAGGCAAGGTGCACTTCCTCACCGCCAACGGCCTGATCCCGATGGTCGATGTTCCGTACCTGCTGGACTCGGGCATGCAGGAGTACTTCGAGCACGCGTTCGGGCCCATCCCGAAAGCACTGGCCGAGCAGGTCTTCAACCGCGACATGTTCACGAAGCACGACATCGAACGATTCGATGGCGAGATGGGAATCCTTGAACTGCCGGGGAGCGTCGACGTTCCGATCCCGGTTCGGACCAAGGCGTTTCTCAAAACGACCATCGGCCGGCCCCTGACATTCCTCGAATCGGCCGCGGGCCTGGCCAACGAGACCGTGGACCCGAAGCTGAACCGCCCCAGGAACTTTCTGGAAGCGCGCCCTGTGGTGTCGGGCCTGCTTGGCGTGGTGCCACAGATCGTGGACCCCACGGCCGAGATTCTGGAGAAACGGCAACGCCTACAGCAGGACCTGCAGCGCACCCTTTCGGCAGCGCGGCGCTGGCGGGCGAAAGGCGTGCCGGCAGTGGCCGTGCGCCTTGAGAAACAGGCCCAGGACCTGCAGGCGCAGATGTCGGACCTGCACTAGGGTTCTGGCGGCGGCGCGGGGAACACAGGATGCTCCCCGGCCGCCACCCGCGCCATCCGGCGTTCGTGCTGGCGCTGCAACTCGCGTTCCAACCGGGCGCGCCTTTCCTGTTCACGCGCCCGGCGCCACACGTCCTGTGCTTCGTCCATGTCGATTTCTTCGCCCATGCACCCTCCCGGCCGTTACGCGGCCACCTCGTCCACCGCACGGAAGCAAGCCGCCACCGGCTTGCCCTGCAACCGCTCGGCCTCGCTGAAGATCAGATTGACAGCATCGCAGGTGCGTTTCAGGACCTGCATGCACGCGGCCACGGGGTCTTTGCCTTCGCGTTGGCAATACCCGCTGATGTACTTCCAGGTGAATCCCGGGTCCGCGTCCACGGTCTGGCCCAGGCAGTTCAAGAGCACGCAGGCGCCGAGCTGCGCGACGGTCTCAGACCGCCAGTGCTGGCCTTTCTCCGTCAGGCCGCCCAGCCGATCATCTGCCGCGTGTATCAGCTCGTGGGCCCACACCACGGGGTTTTCGACGCCGACCACGATGGCCTGGCCGTGCCGGTACAGGCCCAGCGCGCCGCCTTCGTGCGCTCGCGCGGCCGAGACTTTCAAGCCCCAAGCCCGCGCGACGTCCACGAACGGGAGCGCATCCAGGAACGCGGCGGTTGATTCGTCGGCCTTGAGTGGCTCGCCTTCGGTCTGCTGCACGCCGAATACCGCCGCAGACGTGAAGCCAACGACGGCGCGGCGCTTCTCCCGCTGGCCGGCCTCGTTGGTGGTCTCGCATTCTTTGACGATCGGTACGAGGATGTAGAACGCTTTCTCACCCTTGCGCACTGAGCGGTTGACCTGCTTCCACTGCTGGAACCCGCGGGCATCGCCTTGGCCAAAGATGGCAGCAAGCACCTGGTTGGACCAGCTCCACAGGGCGCACGGTCGCCCGTCCTTGGGATTCAAGAACACGGTTTTCAGGGCTGCCGGAATCGCGCCGGCCCTGAAGGCTTCCAAGATCGCGTTGGCCGCGGACTCGGCTCTACCAAAGTAGTTCATGTGTTGGACTCCTGTGTCAGGCTGCAATTGGGGTACGGGGCAGCGGGCGGGAGCGGCACAATGCCACTCCCGTACATGCCCGCCTGCCACGCGAATCTGGTTACATTTGCAATCAGGGGGTTACGCCGCACCCATAGCCGATCGCTTGGCGTAGTACCGTGCGCGCTGGGATTCGCGCACACGCTCGCGGTTCTTGGCGTAGTACTTGGCGAGGTAACGGCGCTGCTGCTCCGGCGTGGCCTTCAGCTTACCGCTGGCAGTGCGCTCGCCTACTTTGCGCGGGCGCCCGGCGCCAGGCCGCGCCCCTCCGCGTTTGCCGACACGCGGGATATACCGTTGCTTGTCGTACAGCGCCTGTTCGGCCGCACTCAGTTCGCGCAACCAGGCGCGTTCTTCAGGGCTGAGCAGCCGGCGCACCGACTCCGCGCTGCAAGACTCCTGCGACTTCGCCAGGATGCTCAGGACCATGACCCGGCCCGTGGGGTCCAAGTGCTCGGGAATGTCGCCCTGGAGTATGCGCACCAGCGGCGTCTTGCGGCGCGTGGCATCGTCTGCGTGATCTCCCGACACCGCGGCCAGCGTGCGCGCCGGCTCCATGCCCTGCGCCAGGAACTGTTCCAGCGAGAAGTACTGCGTGCTCGGCGCCGTCCGGCCGCCCAGGATGCGCGCGGCATCTCCAGCGCCCAGGCGCTCAATCTCGTGATCCGGCCAACCTAAGCGCCTCAGCGCACACGCCTGGTGCTCGGTGACTACGGGTTTCTGCGTGGCTGACTGCATGGCGGGTCCCTCGCTCGTGGCCGGTTCCGCACCGGCAGCGGCGAAGCGAAAATTTCGCTCGCAAAAATTCGCGGCGAAGGGCTCTTGAAATTTCGATTGGAGTCGCGCGCGCACCCCCGGGACCCCGTGGACGGCGCGCGCCTGGATGGGGATAGATGCCCTCACGGGCGTATGTGCAAAACTTTTCGCTTAATTTCCCACTTTCATAGGTGGGACATTCTGTAGAATCCGCCCCCATGCAGACCGCGCAGATTACGCAGGCACAGACACCTCAGGCCCTCTTCGATTCGCATATTCGGATCGCGGAGTGGCTCAGTCAGCGCAGCGTAAAAGCCAATAATTTGTACGAGTACGACGCCGACGCCATCAAACAGGCGGCCCTGGTCGGCCTGTGGAAGGCCGCCATCGGCTTCCGGCCCGAAATGGGCAAGTTCGCGCCCTACGCGTTCTCGGCCATTCGCCGGGCTTTGCGGTTGGAGCACTGGCAGCGCCAAGGCAAGCTGGAGCGCCGGCTGCGCGAGAGGACTATCGGTAGGACAGTGAGCTGCGACGCGCCCCTGTCGCGCGAGGACGAGGGAGCAACGCTGGTTACGACGCTCGAAGATCCCCGCGCCGGCCGGGATCAGCGGTTGCGCGATGACCACGAGCAGGTGGCCGCCCTGCTTGGACGACTTCCGCCGCGGCTGCTCCGCTTGGTGCGCGCGTACTACTTCGACGACCGGACTCTGGAAGAGATCGGCGCCCTTGAAGGTGTCACCCACGAGCGCGTGCGACAGATGATCCTTGATGCGCTGGATCGGTTGCGAATCAGGCAGTTTGCGAGGACACCATGACCGAAACCTATCTAAATCTCCATGAGGTCGCCATCGCCTACGGATACAAGTACCGCGGCATTCTGGGCATGGCCCGTCGCGGCACATTGCCAGGTGCGAGGAAGTGCGGCAGCCAGTACCGCGTGCGCCGGGACGAGATCGAGAAGGCGTGGGGAGTGATCATCACGCCTGAAACACCCACCAACGCAACCCCTTCCCAACCCGCAAAGACAGGCTAGAACACTCCTCTCATCTGTGCACTGCGGAGTCCCAAAGGAACGCCAATGACCAGGCCACGTTATATCGTCAAGGTTGCGCCACATAGAACCGGGAACTTGGCGGCTAAGCTCGGCAAGGTGACGGAAGCCCGTGCTAAGTGGGCAGAGCAGTGCCTCGCGTTCCGTTGTCACTGCGTCTTTGTCACCCCATGCTCCCTTACCCAGACCGAGCCCCCGCCTCCCGGAGAGAAACCAATCAGTGCACCAGAAGGGGTGATCGGATCAGGTGTGCTCTTCAGAGTGGGCGAGTCTGTGTGGGTGCTCACCTGCTACCACGTGCTGAACTGGATCGGCTTACTCTTGGCTGGTCGAAGTCAGAGCAGTGGCAGGTTGGACACGGTAGTGATCGTCACTTCGACGGGCAAGGCATTCTCGCTGAAGGCTGGCGAACCATTCCATAATAAGGCGCTCGATCTAGCTGCGTTTAGGATTGATCCATCGGGCTTCCCCGACGCGAATCTCTACTGTAGCCCCGAAGATGTGTGGCCGGTAATGGAACCAAAGGAAAAATTGATGGTTGTTGGCCAGCCGCACTCTGATCTTGTCAGGTCTCCGGTCCAGCG
>JAHCJK010000151.1 GCA_026184295.1 Planctomycetota bacterium | reverse complement strand
GACTTTTTAAGGCCCCGCGCCCACGGGCCACACGCCCCCCCCGCCCTTCACCCGCCCGAAAACACGTTCACAATCGGACCGATAGGCGGTATGACCTTCTGGGACGAGGCCAAGGGTCCGCCATGCCTGGAACGAAGCCGCTCAGCCTGATCACCTTCGACGTGGACGACACGCTCTTCGCCACCAGCGAGTTCGTGCGGCTGGCCCGCGCGAATTCGCTCAAGGCCATGATCGCCACGGGCCTGAAGGTGGACTTCGACCTGGCGATGAACGAACTGACCGAAGTCGTCCAGGAGTTCACCTCCAACGACGAACGCCACTTCGACCGCCTGCTCGTGCGCCTGCCTTCGGCATGCCTGGACGGGATCAACCCGGCGATCCTGATCGCGGCGGGCGTGGCCGCGTACCACGACACCGTCCACAACCACCTCGCGCCGTACGAAGACGTGCTGGAATGCGTGAAGCGTTTGCACGAACGCGGCTTCCGCATGGGCGCGCTCTCGCAGGGGTACACCGTCAAGCAGGCCGAAAAGCTGGTGCGCCTGCGCATCCTCCCGTACCTCGACAAGCACGCGATTTTTCTCAGCGACCAGATGGGCATGAGCAAGGCCAACCGCAAGTACTACCAGCGCGCCGCCGAACTGCTGGGCCTGGCGCCCGAACAGTGCATGCACGTCGGCGACCGCCCCGACCGCGACATCGACCCCGCCAACGAGGCCGGCTGGGTGACGGTGCTCAACCGGCGTTCCGGCCGCTACCACGAACGCCCCGGCGCGACCCCGCCCGCGTACACGATCCACAATTTCTGGGACCTGGGCGAACTGATCGAGAAGGAATTCGTCCCGGCGTAGGCGCCTGCGCGCGAGTTTCATCCCCCGTCCCGCCGTTAACCGCTGCACTCCCCTAATCCTCATGGCCCTTTCGCTCCGCATCTAAAAGGCACGGCGGAAAGATCTTTGCCCGGTTCCGCTTGGACCGCTGCCCCCAAACGTTCATTTTTCCGCAGGATTTCCGGGCCTAACAAGATTCTAACGGTGTACTAGTACACATGGAAAGGGGGCGCTCCATGCCCATCGTCGATCGCCGTTCGTTCCTGATGACCGGTCTCGCCGCCGGGGCCCTGACGCTGCTCAACCGCGGCCGTTCCTGCCTTGCGGAAGGCAAGGAGGTGCTGGGCGTGAAGGTCGACGACCTGCCGCTCCTGGGGCCGTACCTCCTGCCCACGGACGCGCCGCATGAACGGCTCAACATCGCCTTCCGCGGCACGGACGAGAAGACTCTCAAGGCCGGCGGCGTGCTCTCGTACGGCTTGAAGACGGCCGGCGAACAGGAAGTGCCCTTCGCGGCGGCCGACAAGCACGTCCTCGAACTCAAGGACCTCGCCGCGGACGCCGAGTACCAGTACCGGCTCAAGCTGGGCGACTACCAGAGTCCCGTCTACCGCTTCCGCACTTCGCCCAAGCCCGGCACGCGCGCGGCGAAGACGAAGGCCGGCGTCTTCTTCGACTTTCACTGCCATTCGCCGGCGGACGTAGACGCCCAGGAAAAGGGCGCGGAGAGTTTCTTCAAGCGCTACAGCTACGCGATGGAAGACATCAAAAAGTTCGCGCCGGACCTGCTGATCATGGGCGGCGATATCGTGGAGGAAGGCACGCGCCGCGCCGAGTACGACACCTTCTTCCGCATCATGCGCGACGTCGCCGCCAACGCGATCATCGTGCCCATTCCCGGCAATCACGAGTGGTCGTACGACAAGAACCTGTCCGTCTACGCCGACTACTTTCCCGTTCCCAAAAACGGCCCGGACGCGGACAAGATCGCGACGTGGTCCTTCAATTACGGCGGCATCGGCTGGCAGATGCGCAAGACGGCGACCGGCGGCGAATGGCTCAAGCGCAACATCCAGAAACTGAAGGACGGCGGCGCGGACACCATCGTGGACGTCCAGCACCACCAGGTCTACCAGTGGGCCGAAAAGAGCACCGATCTGGGCGTGAAGGGCGTCTGCGACCTCTTCGATTCCGAAGGCGGCGTGCGCTTGTCCCTCTTTGGGCACCGGCACATCCACCAGCGTTCGCTGCCGCTGCGCGGCGGCAAGGCCACGACGCAGGAAAAATCCGAGTACCCCGCCGAGACGAAGGGCACGATCTACATGCAGAGCCCTTCGATGTGGTACCAGTACACCAAGCCGCTCGAGAACGCGCTGATCGCACATAACGGCAAGCCGAGTTTCGCGGGCAGCTACACGGGATACGGCGAGATGACGATCACGCCCGACGCGGTGCTATCGGAAACCTACGCCTACGACGGCAAGGGCACTGCGCGGCATGACCGGATGGATCAGTTCAAGCTGATGCGCCCGAAGGCGTGACGGGCCGGGCGTTCGGCAGGCCCTGCCGTCCCCCCTTTCCTGCCGAAGGCCGCCGGCTGCCGGCGCGGTCCGCCTGTTCGATAAGTTCACTGGAAAATGAAAAGGCATCCTCTATATTCTCCCTCCCTGGACCGTAGCCGGTCTGCCTTCCTGTGATCTGGTCCTTCGATCAATCACATAAGCGCGCGGACCCGGTCTATGGCCGCATACGTTCAGCAGTGACGAAAGCCCGCTTTCGTCCCCATCGTCTAGAGGCCTAGGACAGCGGCTTTTCAAGCCGCCAACGGGGGTTCGAATCCCCCTGGGGACGCTTTATTTCTGCTCCAACCTCTTGCCCAATAAGATATTTAGGATGGAACGGATCGTCGGCCCCTTGGTGGGCGGCGGCGTCCCCTTGGGGCTGCTGGGCAACGGGGGCTGTTCGGGCCGTTCCCTGACCCCTGACCCCTGAATCCTGATCCCTTTCGTTGGCCTCGCCGTGCAGGTGCCGGTCGAGTTCCTCGGCCATGCGCGCGCGCCGCGGATCACTCACCGTCGTGTAACGCTTTGCGGTGATCTCGGGGCTCGCGTGACGCAGGAACTTCTGCGCGTCCGTCAGCGCGTAGCCGAGTTCGTGCTGCAAGAGCGTGCTCGCCGTGTCGCGCATGCCGTGCAGCGCCGCGTCGCCTTCGGCCGTGCGCTTCGGAATATCCGCGTTCCGCAGGTCCCGCTGGAACTCGTGCGAGAGGCTCGAGCGGTCGAACGTGTAGATAAAATCGTCCGCGCCCTTCCCCTTCGCGCGCTCGGCCATGCGTTCGGCCAGCGACGGCGGCAGCGGAATCACGGCCTTGCGCTTGCCCTTCGTGTCGTGCAGCGGGATCACGAGCTTGCGGCCGTCCACGTCGAGCCAGCCGACGCGAAGGTTGCGGAGTTCGCCGCACCGCAGGCCCGTCAGCGCCAGCGCCTGATAGTGTTCCTTGCGGAAGGGCGTCGCCACGGCCAGCAGGCGGCGGTATTCGTCCAGCGTCAGCGCGCGGTACGGCACTTCGGGTTCGCCGTCCGGCAGCGTCAGCGCGCGCAGCGGGTCCTTGGCGGGCATCTCGTAGTAGTCGTGGTCCACGGCCCACTGGCGGAAGCCGAGCAGCGTGCTGCCGTAGTCGCGGCGCGTCTTGTCCTTCGCGGGCTTCGCGCGGCCCTTGCTGTCTTTGCGGCCGGGCACCTTCGCGAGCAGGTCTTCGACCATCGTGAGCGTCAGTTCGCCGAAGCGCGCGACGGGCAGGTGCGAGACCCACCAGCGCGCGCGGAATTTGACGTGCTTCGCGTGGTCCTCCGACCAGGGGCGTTTCTTCTTGCCGCCTTCGCGATCGCCCCAGGCGAAGTATAGCGGCATCAGTTCGTGGAACGTGTAGCCGGACGCGGCCGGCGCTGCGGTCGTCATGGGCATGCCCCCCGTAGGCGTGAGGACCTGGACCTCGGTCCCGTTGCCGTTCGAAGGTACAATCTGAATCACGATCTGCACGGGCTGATTTGTCATGCGCGGGCCTCGCTTTCACCACGGAGGCACGGAGACACGGAGCGGAGCACGCGATCAGGATGAAGGGCGATCAGAAATTCAACGGTCTCGATCGAGAGCAGGCCCGCGCGCGAAGGATGCGGGTCGTGGATTATGCGGCCGGCGAGGCCCACCACGGCGTGCTTGATGTTCTTTTCGGTGCCGTCCGGCTGAACCTTCGTACGCGGTCCGGGTCCCGAGAGGATGCAGAAGCCCTGCGGGACGGGACCATCGCCGATGAATCCCATCTTAAAGCTCGGCAGTTGGGCCACGTCCAGGCCGATCTTGCCCAGGCCCTGCGTCGAGAGCCAAGCGTGGATCATGTCCTCCGTGTAGGCGCGTGGCGCGAACTTGTAGAAGTGCGGCACCTTCGCGAGCGGCAGTTCGAGGATGGAGGCGAGGCAGCACTGGTAGCAGTTGCCGACCGCGCCTTCGCCTGAGTATTCGGTCATGTCGATCGGGATCATGCGCGGGCCTCGCTTTTCCGAATCACGCGCTGCGCATGAATCTTGTTGGCGGCTTTTTCAATACTCTTAGCTTCGGCGCAGATCCGATCGAACGGTGCGCTTAGATTGGCGTTGTCCGGCGTCTTGCAAGGCTGCACCTGAACGTTGGCGCCGCTCTTGGCATCCCAGACCAAGCCGTGCAGGGGACAAATCAGTTTGCCATCACGCGGAGTTACCTGGTTCAGTGGGTAACCGCGATGGGGACAGACCCGGCAGGCAGCAAGCTTCGCGCTCTTGTAAGCCTCGTGCAGTTTGCGAAAGACGGCAGGGTAGCGCGGCCAATCTCGGTAACAAAGCCGCGCGCGCAGGGCAGGTTTGCCACAGTCAATCCAACCGCCTTCGGTCTTTCCATCATGCATGACCGATGCGAAAAAATGGCCATACGGGCCATACCGCGTCGAATATCCCCGTATCAATTGCGGAGGAATGAAGCGCACATCCAAATGGAAATGCGCCGGCTCGAATCCGATGTAATCCAAGTCCTCGTGCTTTTCGCCCGTCACAGGCCACCAGCGTCCGTCCTTTTGCAGGCACGGAACCTTGTAGTACCGGCCGATCACGGGCGGCGAGGAGAGCGTGCGGACATCTACCAGAGGCATCAGGCGGGCCTCCGCTTCCGGGCTTTGAAGGTGTAGCCCTTGCCATCGGCGCGCCGGAGGACCTTATAAAATGGGACGGGCACCTCGCCGGGCTTCGGCCAGCGCCACGTGCCGTGCGCGCCCTTGGCTGCGTCGGACAGCGTGCCCTGCCGGATGGGGTTGCAGACCACGTAGACCGAGCCGCCGTGGGCGAAGGCAAAATGCACGTCCCCCGCGCGCTCGCCCAGGTCCACCACGACGGCCCTGAAGGTGATCACCTTGCGGCTCTTCGGAGCCGTGGTGCGGTAGACGATCACGTCGCCGACGATGGGCGCGCGCCGCGGGGCCGTTCCCTGACCCCTGACCCCTGCATCCTGTCCCCTCTTCATGCGCGGAAGCCCTCCGGCAGCAGTTCGTCGGGGAACTTCCAGAGGCCTTGCGCGCCTCGGTACTGGATCGGCTCCGGCAGCTTGCGGACCTCGGTGAGCACCCAGCAGCACGGCCCGGCCGCGTGGATGTGTTCGCGCAGCCAGGGGAACTCGCGGTCGAACTTCCCGCGCTCGCAGTCCCGAACCCCGACGCTGGCGGCCAGGCGCGCGACGGCCACGGCCGCGCCGAAGATCATGCCGGGATAGTTCTGTTCATCCTTCCCCGTCAGCCAGGCGCGCGACTTGCCCGCATGAATCACGAGCGGCTTCCCGATGGCCGCCGCCGGCGCGTGCCATTCGCGATTTTCGACGCGCTTCTTAAGCGGGCTCGCATCTGGCAGCGTGATCAGATGCGCGTAGGGTTGCAGGATCGTAAGGGCGTTCATGCGCGCGCCTCGCCTTCGGCGCGGGGCGCGCGGGGTTCAGGGACCAGAGGACAGGGGGCAGGAAACGGCTTGATCCGAATGCCCTCAAAGGGTGCTTGCAGAATCGCCGGCCGGCCGAGGTGTCCCAGGAACGGCTCGCGCGCGCCCTCCAGATATTCCGCGATCACGTCGCCGTGGCAGGCCTGCGGCTTGCAGAAGCACACGAGGATCTTGCCTCGCAGTTCCTGCACGCGGCGGGCGTACTCGGCGTCGTTCTCGATCCGGTCCAGCATGTAGGCCTTGAACTTTTCGAGCGTCGCGCCGCGCGGCTGGTTCGCGCGCAGCCTGTACGGGTTGCCGAAGTAGCCCGCGCAGCCGCGCCGCGCCCGGCCGATGTAGACGAAGCGCGGGTCGCGCTTCCAGCCCGACGGCGCATCGGCGATGTTGATCACGGTCGTGCTCATGCCGCCTCCGTCACTCGTCCGAGGTGATCCGCCGGGACACCAGGGCCTGCAAAAGGGTCGCGCGGGTCAGCAGGTGCGCGGCGTGGTCCTCATCCGGCTGGCGCATCTTGTACCCGTCGTACAGGCTCTCCAGTTCGCGCACGTGGCCGAAGGCGTGTTCGACCTGGAGGCGCTCGCTTTCCTTGAGCCAGTCGAACGGCCCGTACTTGCCCGAGGCGCGCGCCGCCCGCACCGTCGCCAGCACCGCGCGCACGGCCGCCTCGCAAAGCTCGCGTTCTTCCGCGTTGACCGGCGTGAGGCACGGATCGGGCAACGCCGCCGGCGCGCTCGTGCCGCTGTACGGCCCCGCGACCACCGCGGGCTTTGAAGCCGGCACGCCCGACACCACTTCCGCGACGCGCGCGAAGCTGGCCGGGCCGGTCTTGGTTTTCTTCTTCGGCATGTTCGTTCCTTTTTTTCACCACAGAGAACACAGAGCACGCAGAGAACTACTGTACGGTTTGAAACTCGACCTGCATGGGTTCGATCATGTCGGCCAGCAGGATGGGCTGAGCCTTCTCCTCCGGACCTTCGTCGCCTTCCTGACAGGTGACCTGCACCCCGCACCGTTCGAGATAAAGCGCCAGGCAGTGCATCAGGGCGGTCTTGCCCACGCCCGAAACACCTTCGATCTTTACCCTTACCTTGCGCATGTCCGTCGTCCGCTCTTCAGTCTGCGGGGTCAGGTTGTTTACCGATACGCCCCGAGCCATAATGGCATGCACGATCCAGCGTTCCGCTTCGATGATCTGTTTGTCCGAACGCAGATTCTTGCCAGTCCGGATTCGCTCGTCGATCCAGGCGCGCACGGCCTGGGGAGCCGCCACGTCACGGCCGAGCAGCACGAAAAGCCATTCGTCGTCCTTGGCCTTGTTGAGGCAACTTTGGGGATTCGCCAGTTCTTCCAGTTTCCGCATGACGTCCTCCCTAACCCTTCAGTCCCGGTACGGCAGGCTGGCCGCCGGCCGCGTGCGTGCCGCGCGCGCGGCTTTCTTGCGCTCAACGTCGGTTCGGATGCCCTGCCACAGATCGAAGCGGTTGCTTCGCAACCACCGCTCGGCCTGGCGCTCGTACCATTCCGCCCACCATTCGGCCCAACCCCAATTCGCGGCCTCGGAAGACTCGGGCCAGTTCTGCGCGGCCCACAGTTCGCGCACGCCCGCCTTCACGTGGTCGAGCACCTTGCGCTTGTCGTTGCCGCCTGGAATCTTGGGCAGCGCCTTCTTCCACGCCGTCCCGCTCTGCCCCGTGGCCGCTTCCTGAAAAGGTCCCATCGAGACTCCCAACTCCCCCGTCCACGAATCTGCACGAAGGAACACGAATCCGATTTAGCCGCACGTCGCCTTGAAGCGTGCGATGCGCGTGCGCAAAGCCTCGATATCGCCTTCGGCCCGCCGGACCTCCTGCCGATTGCGCAACCGTGCGCCCGCCGTGGCCGAGATCAGCGAGGCGTAGATGCCCATGCTGCGAATCTCGTTCGCATTCGGGTGCCAGCGCTTTTCACGGCCATCGTGCAGCCGCAGAAGCACGGAACGCTCCTGGCCGTCCGAGACCCTCAGGACCGTCGCCTTTTCGATCTTGGCAGGCTCGGGCTCCGAAAATCGGCCGCCCAGATTGGGCTCCAGGACAACGAACACCTCCATACCCTTTCTCATGGGCACCGCGTCCAACGTTTGCAGCGCCGTGTATACCGTGGTCTCATCCATGCCTCTTCCTCCGTTCCTTCGTGCCGATTCGTGCGATTCGTGGACCGTCCTCACTCTTCGAACTCGACTTCGACTTCCTGCTCCGTCAGGTCGAACGGCATGGCGTGCTTCGGGGCGGAGGCCTCGGGCGGCGGGGCCTTCTTCTTCCGGCCGCGCTTGGCGGGCGCGAAGGCCATCCCGAGCGACTTGGCGCGCCAGCGCACCGTCTTGACCTCCAGCCCCATCCGTTCCGCGATCTCGGCCGCGGTCAGCTTCTGCCGCAGCAGGTGGATCAGCTTGATCCGTTCGACGCGCGGGACCTGGTTCATCGATCTCCCAACGGCTCATCCACCAATCCGCACGAAGCCCCACGAAGCGTTTTCTTCCGATGCCGGGCGCCCGGTTCCCCCACGCCCCCAGGCGTGTCATGTAGTCCGGTACCCAACGCCCCGTTGTGTTCGAGCAACGGGCTTTGCCGCGCTTCCGGGTTGAACATTTCTCCTGAACCCGCGCCCGGCATCGGAAAGATCGTGCCCTGGCGGCGGGCACAGCGTTGTTCCACACGCCAGAGCCGCGCGGACCACCCGCGCGAAACTTCTTCGAGGGACCAGGGGACAGGGATCAGGGGTCAGGGAACGGCTAGGTGTCTTGCCCGGGTATGAGCCGGTCCGGTGTCACCTGGCCCGCGCTGGTGAGGCAGGTCCTCGCGCGGTGCATCTCCCAGAGGGGGTGGTTGCCGCCATTCCTCCGGGCGCCGTTCCCTGATCGCTGTCCCCTGTCCTCCGTCCCCTCAAAGGCCCTGGGTGTCAGCGCACCCAGGGGTACCGCACTCATTCGGGCTCGGACGACAGGACCTGGTCTTTCGGGGACTTGCGGAGGCGCGTACGCGTCTGGCTGGTTGCCGTGCCGATGCGATCCGCCCGCGCGCTGTCCCGGCCTGTCATGCCCATTGCACCCCTGAGACCATGCCCTCCTCATCGCCCTCTCGTGGATGCCGTTATCCCTTCGTCAGCGCCGCGCCCTGGCGCGCGGCTTCGGCCAGTTGCAGAAAGGCCTCGTGGATCTTCTTGCGGTCGAGTTCGCGGTCGAACCGGTTCTCGATCTGCCGGTGCAGCGTGCGCATCGGCATCTTGGCCAGGTCGAGCGTGTTGCGAATCTTCCCCGCGAGGTCGCGGAGCTGGTGGTCCACCGCGCGCTGTTCCTCGTGTTCGAGCTGCGAGAGGTCCGGTTCGACCCGGATGTGCTTGGGCCGCGTGCGCGCGATCATGTCCATCTTCATCCCTGCTGCGTCCTTTCCCCGCCACTCTTCCATCCGCACAGGTAGCCGCCCGGGTCATCGGGTCGTTGCCGTTCTCTTTTCACCACAGAGCTCACAGAGCCCGCGGAGAACGGCGTTGAATAGCTACTGTCCGTTGCACGCCACGGCGGCATTGGCCGTCATTACGGCTTCGCGAATCTTGCGTACCGCAGCGGTCTGGTCCGCGCTTGCCGGCGTGTTGGCGACGACCACTTCGGCGAAGGCCTTACCGGCCGCGCGTATCGCTTCGTACTTCTCGGGCTGGCCCGGCTCCGGCTTG
Source organism: Planctomycetota bacterium (assembly GCA_026184295.1). Taxonomy (GTDB): domain Bacteria; phylum Planctomycetota; class SZUA-567; order H5-PLA8; family H5-PLA8; genus JACQFI01. The sequence continues at coordinate 6,138 of JAHCJK010000151.1, read as the reverse complement.
TGGTACTTGAACCAGTTGTCGAGCTGCTCCTGCGTCATCGGCATAGTTTGCTTCTCCATTTCGCCTTGCTCGCGTTGTTGCCGTCCTCGCGTCCTTCGTGGTTCACCACGGAGGCACGAAGGCACGGAGAACTACAGAGCCTTAAGGTCCGAGCCTGGTACTCGCGCCAACGTTTCGCATTGCCGAGCCAATCCATTCAAATTGTCTGCCAAGTTATCCAAGGCCGTGCGCTTCACCTCGACCTTTGAAGAATAGAAATTCATTGCTCCGTGCCTCCGTGTCTCCGTGGTTAATTCAGTTGATCCCGTGCCCCATGGCGGCGCGGCGCCACATGTCCCGTTCGGCTCGCGCGAGGGCTTCCGACTGTTCGGCCATGCGCACGCGTTCGAGCAGCCGGCCGCGCTCTTCGGTAAGCGCTTCCATGCGCGCCAGCAGTTTGCTCGCGCGGGCCTCCTGCGCGGCGCAGCGTGCTTCGATCTCCTTCGCGCGTTCCAGCGCCAAACTGGCCATCTCCTGCGCCTTCTCGGCATCGCGAGCCATGTCCGCGAACATCTCTTCGGCGCTCATCGGACGGCCTCCCGGAGTTCCAGCTTGCGCGCCGCGACGCGTGCATCGAGCTTCGCGCGGCAGACGGGGCAGATCCCGTGCGAGGTCGGGTAGACCCCGTCGCGCATCACGGACTCGAAGCGCCCGCCGCCTTCGCCGTGCTGCGTGCAGTAACAGCAGACCGTGCGGGGCAGGGCCGCGGGCAAGGGAATCGGCTGGCTCACGCGGCACCGCCTTCCGCCAGCGCGATGGCGGCGCGCGCCTTGGATTCAATCTCGGGGACTATTTTCTGACCATAGACTTCATGCTGGTTAAGAAGGGCCTTTAACGCTTCCAGAAGTTGAGGCGCGGCCACGATGAGCCGCGCATTGGCAAGGTCCCTATGGGCTGCACGCACACGCTCGGCACCCTTTTCTGCGTCGATGTCGGGTACGCTGTCCTCAATCTCACACACACGGAATGGTTCCGTCTCCGACCCGGCAAGTATTTCAAACCGGATGATGTTGCCACTCAGCGGGCCAGCATCATCAAACCGCCACGGCCGGGGCGTGTGCCTCGCTTCGTTGCTCATGCCGTCACCTTGCCGCGTGCGCGACTGAAGGTTGGCGTCGTTCGGGCTTGCTTGGCGACCATGCGTTGCCACGGGTATCTCATGCGCGCACCGCCTTGCCCGGCTTCGGCGTGCGGAGGTCGCGGACGATGTCGAGGCCGATCACGCGGCCGGACTCGCCGGGGCTGGCAAAGAGCGCGAGCGGGAAGTCGGCGCTGATGTGCTTCTTCAAGGCCTTCACCCTCGCTCCGTTCTGGACCATCCGCGTGAACTGGTCTTCCTGTCCGATCAGGGAGAGCGCGCGCACGAGCCCGTCCCAGGTTCTGGTGCCGCGCTTGGGCAAGCGACCGTTGAAGACCATGCTCACCCAGGACTGATCGCAGCCCGCGCGCTTCGCGACTTCAGCCTGCGACGTGCCCAGCACTTGGCGCAGGTACTCCTGGAGTGTCACGCACTCCCGAACGGTCATGCCCATGGGACGCGCCCCCCAGCGCAGCCACGTGTTCACCCGAGGCCAGACGCCGGGCATCGTCGATGGTGAGTTTCAAGGCTTCGGCGAGCTTGCCGACTAGGCGATCGGTGACGACCTTTTGGCCGTTCTCGACTTGTCTAAGGGTTTCCTTCGACCATCCGATGAGGTCGGCCATCTGGATCAGGCCCAAACCACGGCGGATGCGAATTTCTTTAAGCGCGTGCATATACTTGCCCTATACGCGAATTTTCAACATTCATAGGGAGGTCATATATCGCTCATAAGGTAATCATGCAATGGTAAAATATAGAAATTGTTGACCTATTGGGTAAATTTAGTAACTGAAAGCACTTAATGGATGCGATTTGGGATAAGCAATCTTTCGCAGATAGGTGGAACCTCGCCACTGAACCCCACGGAGCCAAGAAATTGGCGGCCCAGGGTGCCGGCATGACTCAGACTTCCATGAGTCGTTGGCCAAAGCAGACGCCGTCCGTCGATACAGCCTATGGAGCGGCTATAGGGCTTGGAGTTTCGCCCGCGTGGCTGGCCTTCGGCCTGGGTCCGAAAGACCTCGAAGCCGCGCAGGCCGGCTTCACCTTAGGCGAGCAACTGGAGCAGTTCCCCGGCCTGCGCGGTCTGATGGCTTACTACATGAACCTGCCGCCCGACGAACGGCAAGCGATGCTGACGCTGCTGCGAATTCCCGCGGAGCCGGTGCAGACGCCTGCTAAGGCGCTTGCAGCATCCGCCGCGCCGCGGCCTGAGCCGCCGCCAGCGCCGATGCCCGCCGTGCCAGAATCTTCGACCCCAGGCTTGGCGGAAACATCTTCGCCAGGCGGCGCTGAAGCCGCCGGCCCTGGCGCTCCCGGCAGCCCCGGTGGATCAGATCGATCAGGCGGCGAACCTCTTCGTGAGCATAAGCCGGACGACGAGCCCCCGGTTTCAACGGTGCGAGGTAGCGCCGCAGGGCCGCAATCCGCTGCTCCAAAGCCTCCCGGGTCCACGAAGGGTACTGGTCGTGCTGCTCCGGGTGGCGGTCGTACCAAGCCAGCCAGCGCACCAGTTGCGGCAGGTCGTGCTGGGCCGAAGCGACCGGGTCGAAAGTCGTCATAGCGTTGCTGTTCATGTTCTTTTGCGCCCCCCGACGCGAAAGAAAGGGTTGTTCCCAGGTGCCCGGCAAGGTGTAAGAAGTTGCATTTCCAATGCCCTAACGGTATCCTCAGGGGAAAGGGTGTCAACCAAGTGTCCACGGTATTTCTACGATTCTACGTTTCGTGCGCACCCATAACGCAGGTGCACTTGAGTACATAACAGAAAAATTCGGGGTCAGATTGGACGGGTTTGAAACAGGCTCAGCAAGGCGAAATTGACTTCGGATCACAGCGACCATAGGCTGTCGTTTCCTATTGACACGTGCGACACCCCAGAGGTTGGTATGACCGAGCATTCCAGCAACAACTTCGGATGCTTCCTGTTTGCGATGGTCTGCGTCGTGGCCGTGCTCTTCGGTCTCAACTACTTCAAACACCTAAACAACGAAGAGAAAGCCGAAGAGCAGGCGATCCAGGTTAAGAACCTGGAAACGCAGGTTCAAAATCTACAGGCCAAGGTCGAGGAAAAGGCCGATGCCGCATCCATTGCCAAGGCGCGAGCCGAAGAAGATAGACGGCGACTTGAGATAGAGCGGCTGGAGAAATCGCGGAAGGACCAAGAACGAACGCAGGCGCTGGCCGTAACTACCAATCGCCTAAAACAACTTCGCCAACAAGAGGCGATTTTTGACAAGAAACTTCGCGATCAAAGTCCAGACTTGGCCGATCTGCAGAAGAGAATGAACGAAGCACAGAAGGCCTGCAAGAATTTGCCCGAGGTCGTCCGCAAGGCAGATTTAACCTACACCAAAGCCGAGAACTACTATTTAGCTTCGAAGGAGCGGTTGGAGTTCGCGAAGACGGCGGCGGCTACGGCTCAGGGCACCCACAACATCAACAAGACGGCCAATCAGTTGAACGACGCCCAAGCCGACTTTGCGACCGCCAAGGAGAACTACATCAACGCGAAACTCTGGTATGAGAAGTCATGCAAAGAATTGGATGAGAACCGGGCGTTTGTCGAAGTGTCGCAGAAAACCCTTCGACGCCTCCAGGCCAATGCCACCGGCCTGAGCGAGGACCTGGAAAAGGTCCGTTCCGAGATTCAAACCGTCGAAGAGGAATTGGCGGCCATTCAAGAAGATGGAAAGCCTATCGAGGCCGTCAAGCCGCCCCCACCGCCGCCGCAAGACTAAGCCGAATACAACTTGAGGAACGGGTAGGTCAGCGAGGGGACGCTGATGCCGATCTGGATCGCCTGTTTGAAGGGCGGGCCGGGGTTGGAATCGGCGCGCTCCGAGCCCCCCAGCCACGTGAACGTGTAGTTGCTCCCGGCGCTCAGCACCGTCGCAAGGTTCCATTCCTTGTTCGCGCCGGCCTCCGAGCCGATCGTCTCGCTCGCCTCCAGCGTGTCGTAGATCCCCCAATCGCCCAGACCGACGGGGCTGGAGAACCCGGCCGCGCGGTACAGTTCCAGCGTGAAGCTGGAGAAGCTCGCGCCGATAAACGACATCGCGCCCAGGCTGAAGGCCATCTTGCCCGCGCCCAACGTCGGGAGGTTGGCCGGCACCTCGAAATTGTGGAAGGACCGGTACGCGAAGAACGTGCCGAAGGCCGCGGCCTGGCCCACGCGGCTGCCGCCGTAGGGGAAGCTGTTGAGCAGGTTGCCCGAGCCGTCCGTGTCGGGCGGGTACGTGCCCGTCCGGTCGTACTGGATGTGCGGATAGCCCGCGTTCGCGCTGACATCCTGGAGCTTGGCGTTGACCAGAAAATAGTCGATCGCCAGCGCCTTGCGCAGTTCGAGCATGTGCTCGCGCTTGATGCGCTGTCCGGTGCTGACGGGAAAGTTCGTCCAGGACCAGAGGCTCTGCCGGCTTCGCGTGCGCACCGCATCGACGGCCGCCTTGACGGTATTGAAGACGCTCGCCTTGATCTTCGTGCCGCGTTCCACGTAGGCCAGGGGCGCGTAGCTGTCCCCGCCGCTGTAGGAACCTCGGGTATCGTAGAAGGCCCGGTTGCGGCGGTTGATCTCGGCAATGACCTGGTTGAAGCCCGCGCCGTCGTTCACTTCCGCGATCGTGACGACCTCGGAATAGCCGTCCGCATCCCCCGCGCGCATCGCGCCGAACTCCCCCGGATCGTAGCGGTCGTCGCCGCTCGCGCCCACGCGCGGCGCCCAGGTCTGGAGATCGGTTCCGGCCGGCATGGCTATCCCCAGTAGGCTCCCATTTTCCCGACGGCGTTCTCGCCCACGCAGACAAACGAGGTCAGGCCGTAGTCGTCCCCGTCCAGGACCGCGATCAAGACGCCGATCCTGGTTTCCGTGAACTCGACCACGCGTTCGAAATCCCCGCCCGACTGCTTTTCGTAGATGCCGCTGTCCTCGCCGTCGTCAAAGACCAGCACGCGGTCGCCGGTCCCGATCGAGACCCCGTCCACCGTGGCCCCCAGCGATCCGGCTTCTTCCACGGCCGCGTGGGCGTACTCCCCGGACGCGCCCCCGCCCACGGCCGAAGGCGTCGCGATCCGCGTGGGCAGGCCGCTGGTGCGTTCGTTCAGTTCCTGACACTTCGCGTGCAAGTTGCGGATCTCGCTGCCCACGGCCGCGCGCGTGGTCAGGTTCGGGCCGAAGTCCGCAAAGTCCACGTTCTCGAAGTTGGTCGAGACCGAGACCTCGCGCTTGGACCAGTTGATCCGCTCTTCGGTGACCATCGTGCCCACGTCGCGGGAGGCGTCGGAGGCCTGCGCGCTCTTGATCAGCGCGCACACCGGCAGGATCGGCGCGAAGCCGCGCTTGGTGATCTTCACGCTCGCGCGCGGCTTGCTGTACCAGGCCCAGGCCAGCGCCGCGACCCGTTCCAGGGCCTCCAGGTCGTTGCGCACGAACAGGCCTTCCGCCGGCGCGCGCTTGAGCGTGCCGTCCGCCTCGATGCCGATGACCGTGTACGGCGCGAGGTAGACCAGTTCCGCGTCGGGCACGTCGATCACGATCTCCCGGTCGCCGCCGCTCCCGTCGTCCACGACCTCGCGCAGGTGCTGATCGGCCTCGATCGCCACCGTCGCGATCATCTTGCGCCAGTCGAAGACGCCTTCCGGGTCGAAGGGCTTGCCGTTGATGTAGCTGGGTTCCGCGCCCGACCAATCGGACTTCATCAGCAGATGGCGCGGGCGGATGTCCACCTGCATGGCCATCTCGCGGTCGAGCATGCGCACGCTGGCATGCGGCAGGGGCGGCTCTTGGCGGTCGCCGTGCTTGTCGAGGTAGACGTACTTCCCATCGTGGGGGATCACGATGAAGGGCTTGCGGTACTCCGGTTCGTCGCCGGCGGGGTTTTCGTCCGTGGGCGGGTCCACGCTGTAATCCTTGCCGACTTCCAGCCCTGGCAGGTGCTGCAGGAGCGCGCGGTCGAAGAGCCAGAGGTTGGCCGCCGCGTCGGTGAGGACCGTGCCGTCGTCCTTGACCGAAGGGACCGCGA
>JAHCJK010000150.1 GCA_026184295.1 Planctomycetota bacterium | reverse complement strand
CTGAGGCATGCGGCGCCCATCGAAAAGGCCGAACGGCTGGTTCGGGCGCTGCGCGATCCCTTCGAACTCACGCGCGCGTACGCGGCGCGCAGCCTTGCCGAGGTGGCCCCGTACGCGCAGGGCGCCGTCCCGGACCTGGTGGCCGCGCTGGACGACGAGAGCGCCGAAGTGCGCGCGGGCGCGGTCCAGGCGCTCTGCGAGATTCGCGACCCGGAGGCGCTGACGCCGCTGCTCGACGCGGCCTTCCGCCGAAGGCTTCTCTTCGGCACGGTGGACCTGAACAGCCAGCTGCGCTGGGACGTGCTCCGCGGCATCAAGTCGTTCGGCTATGCGGCGCAACTGGACGTGCTGAACGGGCCGAATCCCGTACACCGCGCGCTGATCCTGCGCGGAGCGCTGCACGGCTACGAGCCGCTGCCGGCCGAGATCCTGCTGCGCGCGTGCGGGAGCACCTACCGGGACGAGCGCCAGGCCGCATTCCAGGTGCTTGAAAAGGGCGAGCACCGGGACGCCGAGGTTCTCGCGGCGATGCTCGCGGACCTAAAGGGCCCCGACCCGGAACGCGCCGCGCTTGCCGCCCGCGTGCTGGGGGCGATGGGCGAGACCGCCGAGCCCGCCGTGCCCGCGCTGATCGCATGCGTCGTGGGACCCGAGGCGCGCCTGAAAGGCCCGGCATCCGAGGCGCTGATCCGGCTCGGCGCGAGCGCGCGCAAGCCCGTGGAAGCCGCGCGGCTGAACGCGCCGCCCGAAGCGCGCCCGCTCTTCGAATCGATCCTGCGCGGCATGGAACCGTCGGGCAAAAGGAACGGCGGACTCCCGGCCGAAGCGCTGCCGCAGCAGGCCGAAGCGATCCCCGGGTTCGACCTCGAAATCCGCCTCCTGTACGACGGCCGCCCGCTGGACTGGTGCGCGCTGGACGTGAAGCCGGTCGTGCGCGTGTACCTGTTCGAGACGCGGAACTGGGTGAACGCCGAACCCGACGGGGAAGGGCGCCTGATCGCGAAGGATGCCCAGCCCGGCCGGTGCTCGGTCTCGGTGCGCATCGACGCCATTCCGGATCAGCCGAAAGAGGACAGCGGGCCCGGCGATTACGTCGGCGACGCGAACGCGGTGCTCGAACGCGGGGAGAACGCACCCGTCGAGGTGCCCATGCGGCGCATCCTGCATCTCACGTCGCCCGCCGACAGCCGCGAGGTGCTGAAGAACGGTTCCACGCACGCCGGGCCGGTGCGCTTTGCCTGGGAACCTTTGGGCGAAGGCGTGCGGTACGACGTGACGATCCGCGGAACGATGCCTTCCTCCTGGACGCAAACGGCCACGACCCAGCCGTTCATCGACCTGGACCTGGGCCCCGGGGATTTCTGCATCGAAGTCTACGCGCGGCGCGGCAAGGAACTGCTCGGCACCCTGAACATCCTGCGCAGCGTCGAATACGAGGTGCTGGGCAAGAAGCGCTCGCGCGTGGTCTCGCACCGCTGGTACCAGTACCGCGCGATGCCGCTCGAGAGCGGCCCGATCACCGTCACCGGGCAACTGACTTACGGCGGAAAGCCGTTCGACGCGCGGGGCCGCGGCGTCACGCCGGTCCTGGTGGTCCAGGATCTGTTGAACAACAAACCGTACGAAGGAAAAGTGGAACTGGACGGCGACGTGTACCGGCTCCCGGAGATTCCCAGCGGCGTCTACGAGATTCGCGCCGCGGTGGACGCGGAGGCTTCGAATCCGCCCGGCTTTCCCGGCGATTACTTCGGCAAGGTCTCGTTCGGAGCGCGCGAAGGACGCACGCCGAACGCGACGGTCAGCCTGGTCAAGGTGATGCGGCTGCTCAAGCCCGAAGACAGCGCGCGCGGCGTGGTCTTTTACCCCGGGGCCAAGCTGCCCCCGCGCGTGCCCACGCCGGTCACCTTCGCCTGGGAATCGCTCGGCGAGGGCGTGACGTATTCGTACTACGTCAACCCCAGCGGCAAGCGCGGCCAGACCAAGGACTGTTCGGTCACGCTCGACCTGCCCGCCGACGGGACGACGTACAACTTTACCCTCTACGGCTACGCCTCAACCGGGCGCCTGGGCGAACTGACCTTCGACGGCGAGCACTACCGCACGTCCTATCCCTTGCAGACCGGCGACTAGGCCACCGGCACGTATGCGACGCGGTGGTTTTCGCACCAGCGCAGAAGCGGGTCGGCGCCGCCCCCGGCCACGAAGCGGCCCTCCGGATCGGCGGTGGCGCCGAGCAACTGGCGGCCGATCGGGTCCATGCGTTCCACGAGCGCCGGGGGCTGAACGACGTAGTCCATCGGCTTCACCCAGCGGAAGCTGTACCCGAACATCACCGCCTTGCGCGTGCGCCCGCACAGGTTCGCGCCGCCCGCGTGCCAGGTGCGGTTTTCAAAGAAGACCGCGTCGCCCGGCTTCAGGCTCGGCTCGAGCATGTTCGCGGGATCGCCGGTCTCGGGATTGATCTTCAGGCGTTCCTTGGCGTGGTTGCTGCCCGGGGCGAGCAGCGTCGCGCCGCTGTTCGGTTCCGAGAGGTCGGTCAGGTAGTACGCGCACTTCATTTCCATGCGCGGAATGAACGCGTGCCCCAGGTCCTCCGGCGTGTGCATGATGTCGCGGTGCCACCCGGGGCAGCGCTTGGTGGCCGGCGTGCCGGGCGGATCGGGATGCTTGTAGATCAGGTGGCTGGTCGCGAGGTGAATACGCGGGCCGAAGAGCTGCGCGATCAGCGGGACCGTGGCGTGCCAGGTGAGCAGCGGTTCGAACGCGCGGTCGAGGGCCACGACGTTGCGGAAGCCGTCGAAGAGCCCGTCGGCGTTACGCTGGCGGTTCTCGAGCCGGTCGGAGGCGCACAGGCGGTCGCCGGCCTCGACCAGGCGCGCCACCGTGTCGGAGTCCAGCGCGTTGCGCACGATCAGGTAGCCTTCGTCGTAAAACTGGCGTTTCTGTTCCGGCGTAAGAGCGACGTAATCCATGAATCGTTTCTCCAAAAGGTTTGGGCGGGTGCGCGTCAGGCGCGCGGGGCTTCCGCGAAGGCGTTGACGCCAAAGCGGTCCGTGCCGCTGACCATCATCAGCCGGTGCGCGGGGCAGAGCGGCGGAATTTTCACGAAGGGGAGCGAGTAGCGGAGCACCATGCACTTGCGGTGCCGGTTGGACGTGTTCGGCGCCGAGTAGTGCAGCACGCGCTCGTTGAAGAGGAAGAACTCGCCCGGCTTCAGCACCATCTTCACGGCCTTGCTCGGATCGACCGCGGCCGGGTCGGCCATCTCTTCGAAGTGCATCTCGCTGCCGGCGCGCACGTGCCGGATCACTTTGGTGTGCGAGCCCGGGATCACCTGCACGCAGGCGTTTTCTTCGTCCACATCGTCGAGCGCCATCCAGGCGGTCAGGTTCAGGGGCGGGTCGAGGTGCCAGTAGTTCACGTCCTGGTGCCAGGGCACGGCCTTGCCGCCGGGGGCCTTGTCGAAAAAGTTCGAGCGCCAGACCAGGATGTCCGGGCCCCACAGGCTCGCGATGCGCCCGGTGATCTCCGGATGCGCGACGAGGTCGTAGACCACGCGGCGGTCCTGGTGCCGCAGCTGCTCGGGATGCTTCTCCCACGGGCCATCGGTCGGCAGCACCTCGTCGGCGATGCGCGCGCGGATCGCGGCCATCTCCTCGGGCGGGCAGATCGCGAACGGCCCGATCACGCCGTCGGTGTGAAAGCGTTCGACCTCTTCTTTGGTCAGGGCGGGGGCGAGCGTGGCGGTCATGCGGTAGATCCTCCGTGAATGGATAATTTTGTCGTACGTGAGACAATCTACGCCACAGCCCATGCGTAAGCCTCGGCCCCCCGGTTGAAAAAGTGGCATATTCTGCTATCCTGTGCGCTCCGGGAGGGACCCCGTATGGACCTGTTTGCCGTGCCCGAACTGGCGGTGCAGAACTTCGAGCGCCTGCACGGCCTCCGCGTGACCGTGCACGACCTCGCCGGCAACCTCTGGCCGTACCTCTCGCCCGAGCGCTTCCAGCACGTGCACCCGCTCTGCCAGGCCGTGAAGGTCTTCCACCCCAAGCGCTGCATCGATTTCGGGATCACGCAGATGCGCCGGCAACTGCCGAACCAGCCCGACGGGCGCGTGCAGGTCTGCTTTGCCGGCCTGGTCGAATGGGTCGTGCCCGTCTTCCGCCGCGGCGGGTTGATGTGGGTGATCTTTGCCGGGCCGCGCCTGGCTGCGGATGATCTGCGCCAGGCCGTGCGCGATCCGCAGCCGCCGCCCGACCGCCGTGTCTGGCCCAAGGGCACACCGATGCCGCCGAAGGTCGGCGACGAGGACGCCCAGGTGGTGCTCGAGGCGCTGCGGCAGCTTGCGGCGCGCCTGGAACGCTGGCACGCCGAGCGCGAACAGTCGGGCACGAAGGCGCCCGAGCGCCCGCCCGTCCGCCGTGACGGCTTCGTGGACGATTTCGCCACGCGCCGCGCCGCGATCCAGCGTTTCGTCCAGATGCGCCACACCGCGCCGGTGCGGCTCGCCGACCTGGCGGAACAGCTCAACCTGAGCGAGAGCCGCGCGGCGCACGCGGTGAAGGAAGTCTGCGGGAAGACCTTCGTGGAGATGCTGACCGAGGCGCGCCTGCGCACCGCGTCGGGGTTGCTGCGCCACACCAACCTGGACATCCTGGACGTCGCTCTGCGCAGCGGCTTTGGCGACGTCTCCCATTTTCACCGCTGCTTTCGCACGCGCTTCAAATCGACGCCGCTCAAGTACCGCAAGCAGGCGGAAGCGCCCGCGCCCTGAGCGCACGCGTGAGCCGGTCCGGTGGTCTCTAACACATTACTCATTGTGTCTGCGTACGGCGCGGGCTAGAATCACTTGGGCCTGGGTGGAAGGAGCGTATCGGGATTGATCGCCGTCACGTAGCCGCGCCCGCGGACGCGGCTGGAAAGCGGGCCGTATGTCCGATCTGATCGGTCAGATCTCCTCGCAGATTCAGGATCCGCTGCGCCGTCGTCTCCTGAAAAGCCTTCAGGAACGCATGACCGAATGGGTCGCCGGCGGCGATCCGCGCTTTACGCTCCGCCCGCTGCCCGGCGCCGATTGGCTCTGCCCGTTCTGCGCCGCGCACGTCAAGTCGCCGCACTGGGACGGGCGCGACCAGACCCTGCTGGGCGACAACGACATCCTTCTGCATCTCGATTCGTGCCCCGCGATCAAGGTGGGCTTCAAGCAGCCGCAGATGCTGCCGTGGAACTCGCTCGTCAACGTCCTGATCAACATCCGCCTGCGCCACTGGCCCAACTACCGCATCGGCAACACCGAAGGCCACTGGATCTGCCCCTACTGCCTGCTGGACACGGGCATCATCCGCTACCACTGGGACGGCAGCGAGGCCAACCTGGACTGGTTCCTGCCCGAATCGCTGCGCCACCTGGAATTCTGCGAGGTCTTCCGCAAGAACCCGATGTTCGCGCGCAGCGAAGCCGAGATTCTGCGGCAGCACGAGCCGCACGAACTGCGCCGCAGCCTGCGCGAACGCATCGAGCGCGAGCCGATCTTCCAGGTCTTCGACGACACGGGGAATTGGATCGACCCCTTCGCGCTGCGCCCGGTCGAGACCATCAACCAGTTCCGCACGCCCTGGGGCGAAGGCCTGCAGGAGATGATCGTCGAGCACATGCTTTCGCCGGTCTGCACCGGCCGCCACAGCAAGTGGCGCACCGACGTCTCGGTGGAGGAACTCCACCGCATTGCCGGGAAGCAGTCGATCACGCGGCTGCTCAACAAGAGCATCCACGGCGGGCTGCTCCCCAAGGACGGCGACGTCATCGACCTCGACGCGCTGGGCCTGCGCGCGCCCGCGCCCGTGGTGGCCGAGATACGCCGCAGTTCCGCCCCGGAGGCCGAAGAAGAAGCGCCCGCGCAGGAAGAGGAAGTCTTTACCGATCTGGGCCACGGAAACGGCAACGGCGACCGCGTGCCCGACGCGCTGCAGCGCGACATGGCCGCCGCGCGCGAACTCCAGATTCAGCTCCTGCCGTCGCAGCCGCCGCAGGTGCAGGGCTACGAAGTCTCCGCGTTTTACGACGCCTGCGAGATGCTCGCGGGGGACCTCTTCCAGTTCACCGATCCCGCGCCGGGGTATTCGGGCTTCTTCATCGCCGACGTCGCGGGCCACGGGCTCGACGCGGCGCTGATGATGGCGATGACGCTCAAGACGTTTTCGATGCACGCGCGCGGCAAGACCGCGCCGGCCGAAGTGATGTCGCTCGTCTGCCAGGAACTCTGCCACGACCTGCCCAAGGGCAAGTTCATCACCGCGATGTATGCGATCCTGCACCGCGAGAGCGGCGAGATTCGCTACGCGCGCGCGGGGCACAACCCGGCGTTTCTGGCCGAACCGGCCCGCGGGCATGTGCAGCCGCTGCGCGAGAGCGGCCTGGCGCTCGGCGTCGGCAGCCCGCAGCTCTTCACGAGCAAGCTCAAGGAAGGCGTGACGCACATGCCGCCGGGCTCGGCGCTGCTCCTGTACACCGACGGCCTGGTGGAAGCGCACAGCCCCGACGGCGTGCCCTTCGGCGAAGGGCGGCTCTGCGCCACCTTCGCGCAGCGTTCGCCGCAGCGCAGCCGCCTGATCATCGAAGGCATCGTGGACGAACTGCGCCAGCACATCGCCAGCGACCAGAACCAGGACGACCTGACGTTGATCGTGGTGAAGCGCAACTAGCGGAACGAAAAGCGCGTGGAATCCGGCCGCGCGCGCTCTAACGTTCCTCCATGCCCAGAAAACACCCGACCATCGCCGCGAAGCCGCTCAACCTGTACGGCAGCCTGGAAGCCACGCTGCAAGGCCTGCGCGACCACCGCCCGCTGGACCTCAACGCCAAGCTCTGGCGCAAGGCACATCCCAAAGGCACGTACGCGCAGTGGCGCAAGCAGGCCGCGCGCTGCCTGCTCGACGGGTTGCACTACGAGCCGGGCGCGCCGAAGCTGAAGCCAAAGGTCCACGGCCGCGAGGAACGCGACGGCTTCACGCTCGAGCGCGTCTCGTTCAACACGACGCCGTGGATTCGCGTGAACGGATATTTCCTGCTGCCGAAGGGCATCAAGAAACCGGTGCCGGGCATGGTCGTGCTGCACGCCTGGGGCGGGCCGATGCTGTGGGGCAAGGACCGCATGGTCGGCCCGGGCCGCGGCCGGGAGCACCCGCGCCTGCGCAAGCACATCGACGACAGCTACGGCGGGCGCTGGCACGCGGAGGAAGTCGCGCGGCGCGGCTACGCGGTGATCGTGATCGACGCGCACCACTTCGGCGAACGCGCGCCGCGCGGCCTGAACGGCATCCCCGCCGATCTCGATCCAAACATGCTGACGCTGGAAGCTTACGAGAAGATGGACGCTCTGGTGCGCGGGCAGCTTTATCTGGGCGTGCGCCAGTTGAACTGGGCTGGCACGACCTGGATGGGCGTGAATTACTGGGACGACAGCCGCTGCGTCGATTACCTGCTTTCGCGCAAGGAAGTGGACGGCGCGCGCATCGGCTGCACGGGCTTGAGCGGCGGGGCGTGGCGCACGAACGTACTCGCGGGACTGGACCGGCGCATCAAGGCCAGCGCGAGCGCCTGCTGGATGACGACGGGCGACCACCAGCAGGTCTACAACCTCTCCGGCGCGGTCGGGACGTTCTGCCTGTTGCCCGGCGTCTGGGACCGCATGGACATCCCGGACCTTTCGATCCTGGCCGCCCCCAACGCGACGATGGTGATCAGCAACAGCCGCGACGAACTCTTTCCCGTCGAAGGCCAGGAAGAAGCGCACCGCCAGATCAAGAGCGCCTTCGCCTGGGCCGGCTGCCCCGAAAAGTATTCCTACGTGAACCTGCCGAAGCCGCACTGCTACGACGTGGAGTTGCAGGAGATCGCGTTTGCGTGGTTTGAGCGACACTTGAAGACCTAGCGAAAACTCAAAACGGCAAACGGCAAAACGCAAACAAACGGAAAACGGCAAACAGACAGGTGCGGGGAGGCTTCCGGCGCGCCGCCTTTTCCGTTTGCTGTTTTCCGTTTGTTTGGATTTTGGCGTTTTCCGTTTTCAGTTTGCGCTACATCCGGTGCGCCAACGCAATCGCCGCCGCCAGCGCGTCCGTCGCGTCCTGAGGCTCGGGCGTGGTGGTCAGGTTCAGGCGCGCGCAGACCATGCGGGCCACGAGGTCTTTCGTCGCGGCGCCGTTGCCGGTCACGGCCTTCTTGATCTCGGCGGGGGAGAGTTCCAGCAGCGGCACGTTGCCGCGCGCGAGCGCCAGGAGCGCCACGCCGCGCCCTTCGCCCATGGCGATGGCGGATTTGGGGTTCACGCCGGCGAAGGTCTCTTCGAGCGCCGCGGCGACGGGTTCGTGCTGAACGATCAGCGTTTCGAGGCCGGCGAAGATCGTTTCGAGGCGCTGCGCGATCTCGGCTTTGGGCGAGGCTTTCAGCACGCCGCAGGCGACGAGCTTCATCGAGGTGCCGCGCACTTCCACCACGCCCCAGCCGGCGTTGCGCGTGCCGGGGTCGATGCCGAGCAGGATGCGGGCGGGCGTGGACACGCGGGTACGATAGGCGCTAAACGAAAAACGTAAAACGTAAAACGTGTCGAACCGCGGCGCGCGAGGCCGTTCGCGTTACGCCTTGGTGAGTTCGATCACCTTCTCGGTGAACTTCAGGTTCGAGTGCACGGCGTTGACGTCATCGTGGTCGTCCAGGTTCGAGATCAGGTCGAGAATCTTCTTCGCGGTCTCGTCGTCTTCGACGTCGATCTCGTTGTCGGCGAGGTACTTCATCTCCGCCATCGTGGGCTCGATCTTGGCCTCGGCGAGCGCCTTCTTCACGGCGTCGAAAGATTCGGGCGCGGTGAGGATCTCGAAGACGTCGCCCGACTGCGACATGTCGTCCGCGCCGGCGTTCAGGATCAGGTCCATCAGCGTGTCTTCGGTCGCGGCGGAGGTCTTGACAGCCAGCAGGCCGCGGCGCTTGAACATCCAGCCGACGCTGTTCGCGGCGCCGAAGCGCCCGCCGCCCTTTTCCAGAATCGTGTTCAGTTCGGGGCGCGTGCGGTTGGGGTTGTCGGTGACGACTTCGATCAGCAGGCCGACGCCGCCGGGCGCGTAGGCCTCGTAGGTGATCTCGCTCACCTGGATGCCTTCGATCAGCCCCGCGCCCTTCTTGATCGCGTGGTCGATCTTGTCGTTGGGCATCGACTGCGCGCGCGCCAGGTCCACCGCGTGCCGCAAGGCGAAGTTGAAGCTGGGGTCGGGGCCGCCGCGCGCCGCGACCATGATGTTCTTGCTCAGCTTGCTGAAAACCTTCGCGCGCAGGCGGTCCTGCTTGCCTTTGCGCACGGCGATGTTGGCGGCATGGCTGTGACCGGCCATCGGTATCTCCTGGAGCCTGCGTGTCCCTGCGAACCATTATTCATAGGGAGCGCGGCGGGTCAAGGCGACGGCTGGGTCCGGCGGGTTACTTGCGGCGAGCGACGAACTGGATGCGCTGCTTGGTCGCCACCGAGCCGAGGATGCCGGAGGCGTAGGTGACGGCCACCTGAAGTTCGTCGGTCTTCTCCCATTTGAAAACGACGGGGATCAGATCGTTGTTGGCTTTGACGTCGTACTTGCCGTCGGTGACGGGCAGGATGTTTTCCTTGTTGTTGAAGCGCTTGTCGAGGTAGATCTGCGCCAGCGCCGCCTTGACGTTCACCTTCTTGAAATCCTGCGGCAGGTAGACTTCGCCCGCCGATCCGAGAAAGACCGGCGCCGAGACCGTGATCGATTTGCCGTCGCTGCTCAGGTCGTACTTGGCCTCGATGGGCGCGCCCCACGCCGGCGTGGCCGCCTTGCCGGCCTCGACGTTGAAGCTCGTCCGTTCGCCCTTCTTCATCAGCACCCATTCCGAATGCTGCGCGCCTTCGCCGCGCGAGAAGATGCCGTACACGGTGTCGTACGCGCCCAGCGGCACGTTCAGTTCGCGCACCTTGGCGTCGAAGGCGAAGGCGCCGTCCTTGCCCGCGACGATGAGCGTGTGGATCGTCAGCTTCTCGCCCTTGGCCGGTTCCTTGTATTCCTTGAAGAGGTTCAGCGGCGCGACGGGTTCGTTGAGCGGGCGCACTTCCACCGTCTGGCCCGCGGCGTGGACGAGGAGTTCGTGCAGCTTGCCGTCCACGAAGACCTGGTGGCTGAGCAGCGTCGGCGGAAGGCCCGCGACGACCACCACGTCGCGGAAGAGGTCGTCGTAGCGCCCGTTGCCGTCGTCGTCCACCAGCATCAGGCTGGTGCCCGCGCCGACCTTGGCCTGCTTCGCGCACATGCGGACGATCGCGGCCTTGTTCGGTTCGCCCAGGTCCACGAGCTTGAAGATGTACGGCCCCGAAGTTCCGTCGTCGTACGTCGCGTTCCAGACGAACGGAATCGTCGAACCTCCGGCCGGCAGCGGGCTCGCTTCCTTGGCGTCCTGCTTGCCGTTGCCGTTCAGGTCCAGCCAGACGAAACCGCCCTTCAGCAGGCCCATCAGCGGCTTGTTCGGCTTGTCGTCTTTGTCCTTGCCGTCGTGCGGCAGGCCCAGGTCCACGGGCGTGCCGTCGGCCGGAAAGGTGACGACCTTCATCTGGTCGCGGTCGAAGAGTCCGGGCGTCACGAGCTGGCGTTCGTCGCGCAGGGCGACGTCGGAGGTCTGTACCTTCACCCATTCCGCGGTGTTGGTAGGCTTGGGCTTCTCGTCGTCGCCGGCGTCGGAGGCCCCCAGCGCCTGGGCGGCCGTCGCGGCCATTCCGCTTAACGCAAGGAAGAGAAACAAGTTGCGCATCGTTCGAGATTCTCCGTACACCACCGCACTATAAGACGCGTTTCGGCGGCGGATATTGTCCGAAATCCCGCTTTCGGGGTCAAGAAGGCCGCTACCCTTTTTGCCACGTGCCGGGGTTGGCCTTGAGCAGGTCGCGCAGGTCGGCGCGCTTGACCTTGCCGGTCGAAGTCTTCGGGAGCGCGCGGTCGGCGTACGCCACGAAATAGACGGGGCTCTCGTATTTGCCCAGGTTGCGCAGGTGCCCCTGCTTCACGCGCGCGGCGATGCGCCCGACCGCCGCGGGCCATTCGGCCTCGGGCAGGGATTCGGGAAAGACGAGCACCGCGCAGATCTCCTCGCCGTAGCGGTCGTCGGGCACCCCGATCGCGTAGACCGACTGGAGTTCCGGGAAGTCGGCGAGCAGCGCGTCTTCGATGGCCAGCGGGGAGATGTTCACGCCGCCTTTGATGATCAGTTCCTTCTTGCGCCCCTGGATGAAGAAGTGGCGGCGCCCGCCGATGTTCTTCCAGCAGCCCAGGTCGCCGGAGCGGAACCAGCCTTCCTTGACCGCGTCGGCGGTGGTCTCGGGCTGGTTGAGGTAGCCCTTCATCACCACCGGGCCGCGGATGACGAGTTCGCCCAGCGCGCCTTCGGGGAGTTCCTTGCCCGCGTCGTCCCAGACGTTCACGTTCGCCCAGGTCAGTTCCACGCCCGCGGAGTTTTCGTCGATGGCGCGGAGGTACTCGGCCTTGGGCATGTCCACGGGCACGCCGGTGACGCGCAGGTTGACTTCCGTCAGCCCGTACCCCTGGATCAGCGGGATGCCGAAGGTCTCGATAAAGCGCCGCGCGGTCGCGGGCGGCACGGGCGCGCTGCCGATGAGGATGCGTTTGAAGCTCGAGAGGTCGGTCCCTTCGGCCTTCACGCGTTCGGCCTGGCCGAGCAGGTCCTGCATGATCGTGGCCACGATGCTGCCGATGGTCGCGCCTTCGCGCTCGGCGAGCTTCCAGAAGCGGCTGCCGCTGTAGCGCGTGCACAGGATCACGCGCGCGCCGCGCGAGATCGCGGTCATCGAGAAGACCGAGGAGTTGATGTGATGGATGGGCAGGACCATGAAGAACCGGTCCTCGGGCGTCATCTGCTGCCAGTCCACGATGCCCGCGGCGTTGGCGTAGACGTTCTTGAGCGTCTGCACCGCGCCCTTGGGCTGCCCGGTGGTGCCCGACGTGTAGATCACGAGAATCGGATCGTCTTCGCGCGCGGAAGGCAGGTCCTTCGGAGCGGGCGTCGCGGCCAGGGCTTCTTCGAAGGATTCGCCCAGGAGCCCGGCGGTGACCGAGAACATGGGAGCGTTGGCGGGGAGCGCGGCGGTCAGTTCCGCCATCTCTTCCTCGAAGCGCCCGCGTTCCTTGTAGTCGTCGGCGACGATGAGGGCGCGCGCGCCGGAATCCTTCAGCTTGTAGAGCTTGCGGTCGATGGGGTCCTTTTCGAGATCGAAGGGCACGGCGACGAGCCGCCCGAGCTGCGCGGCGAGGTACCCTTCGAGGGTCTCGAGTCGGTTGCCCATGCCGAGGCAGAAGCGGTCGCCGTCCTTCAGGCCGCGGGCGCGCAGCAGCGCGGCCAGCCGGCGCGCGCGGTCGAAGAGCTGCGCGTAGGTGACTTCGCGGCGCGCGTCGCGTTCGACGTCGAGGTGCACGGCCGCGATCTTGTCCGGGTGGGCGCGCGCGAGCCCTTCCAGAAAAGTCCCGTAGTCGGGCGCGGGAAAACGGAAGTCGGTTTCCTGGCCGTTCTTGACGAGCAGATCGACGGAGCGCTTTTCAGCCATGCGGCGTGGCCTTTCTTACGCGTCTTCTTCGGCGGAGCGTTTGGCCTTGCGGAGGACCTTCTTCTCGCGGCCTCGGTCGTAGTCCTTCTCGGATTTCATCACCTGGGAGGCGGGATTGCGCGTCCAGGCGCGGCGCAGCCCGGAAAAGATCGTCTTGCGGGCCTTGGGCTTGGGGATGCGCGGTTTCCGGGCCATGCGCGCATCGTAGACCCTCGGGTCCCGCGCGCAACGGCGCTTCGGCCGCGCGGGCCTGCCGCTAGGCCTCGATCAGATTGCGCCCTTCCATCTCCTTCGACGGCGGCAGGCCGAGCAGGAACATCAGGGTCGGGGCCAGGTCGCCCAGGCGTCCGCCGGAGCGCAGCTTCGCGTGCTTGAAGCGTTCGCTGACCAGGAAGCAGGGGACGTTGTTGGTCGTGTGCGCCGTGTGCGGGCAATTGGCTTCGTCGTCCCACATCTGTTCGCAGTTGCCGTGGTCGGCGGTGATCAGCACGTCGCCGCCGGTCTCGCGGATCGCCTTCACGATCTCGCCCACGCTCTTGTCCACGGTCTCGACGGCCTTGACCGCGGCGGCTTCCACGCCCGTGTGGCCCACCATGTCGCCGTTGGCGAAGTTGAGCACCAGGAAATCGAACTTCTTCGAACGGATCGCTTCCACCGCGTGCTGCGTCACTTCCTCGGCGGACATCTCGGGCTTCAGGTCGTACGTCGCGACCTTGGGCGAGGCGGCCATGTAGCGTTCTTCGCCGGGGAAGGGCGCCTCGCGCCCGCCGTTGAAGAAGAAGGTCACGTGCGGGTACTTCTCGGTCTCGGCGATGTGGAACTGCTTCAGCCCCGCGGCGCTGACGGCCTCGGCGATCGTTCCCGACAGTTCCTTGCTGTCGAAGGCCACCGCCACGTCGAAGCCCGCGCGGTAATCGGTCATCGTGGCCATGAAGAGGTTCTTCGGGCGGTTCGAGCGGACAAAGCCCGGGTCCGGGTCCTTGGCCGTCTTGGTTTCGAAGTCTTCTTCGATCAACGCGCGGATGATCTCGCGCGGCCGATCGGAGCGGTGGTTGAAGCTGATCAGGGCGTCGTTGTCGCGGATCAGACCCTGCGGCTTCCCGTCGGCGCCCAGGATCGCCGTCGGCCGGATGAACTCGTCGGCTTCCGCCGGGGTCTTGGCGTCCTTGGGGTGCGCGTCGGCGCGCTTGTGGGCAGCGCTGATGGCGGCTTCTGCCGAGGCGGCCGTGTATTCGCACGCGCCGTTCACCATCGCCTCGTAGGCCAGCTTCACGCGGCTCCAGCGCTTGTCGCGGTCCATCGCGTAGTACCGCCCGATCACCGTGCCCACCACGCCCGTGTCGTACAGGTCCAGGCGGCTCTGCAGATTCCCGACGAACTCCGGCGCCGAACGCGGCGGCGTGTCGCGCCCGTCGGTAAAGACGTGCAGGACCACGCGGTCGCGCGTCAGGCCGTGCTGGCGCGCCATGCGGACCAGCGCGAAGTAGTGCTCCTCGCACGAATGCACGAACGCCCCGCTGATCAGTCCGAAGAGGTGCAGGCGGCTATTGTGCTTCTTGGCGTGCTCGATGGCCGCGACGAAGGCCGGGTTGTGGTAGAACGAAAGGTCCGCGATGGCATTGCCGATGCGCATCAGTTCCTGCCAGACCACGCGGCCCGCGCCGATGTTCAAGTGCCCGACCTCGCTGTTGCCCATCGTCCCCTTCGGCAGGCCCACGTCGGTGCCGCAGGTGATGATCTCGGTAAAGGGAAATTCGCGCGTCAGTTGGTCGTAGTGGGGCTTTTGGGCGAGATGAAAGGCGTTGTGCGCGGTCTCCTTGCGCAGGCCGATGCCGTCCATCACGACCAGCATCACGGGGCCTTTGCGCGGGGGCGTAGCCATGGGGTGGGTTCCTCGCTCCGTTGTTCCGGTCAGATATAGGGCACAGGTGCGTTCGGAACAAGAAGAAGGATGGGAGTTGCCAAGGTTTTCAAGGTGCATGGTTTAGCATATCGAGCGTATCGACGCCTTGCACTCGTGTGTAACCCGTTGATTTAATTGACTTTTATCGCGAAATAATTGTCCTCCTTTCGAGCAGTACGCGCCACTGTATGCACGTCGTGATAGTGGGTCGGACAGGACTATTTGGGGGAGTCGCATGAGCCAGGCCGGAACCACACCTTCGACGTTGCCCACCATTAATGGATATCAACTCCTGCGGAAGCTCGGGCAGGGCGGCATGGGCACCGTCTTCATGGCCCGCCAGCTCTCGATGGACCGCATCGTCGCGGTCAAGATTCTCCCGCCGCAGTTCGCCCGCAACCAGGCCTTTGTCGAACGCTTCATGCGCGAGGCGCGCTTGGCCGGCCGGCTGAACCACGAGAACGTCGTCAACGCCATCGACGCCGGCAGTGAGAACGGCACGTACTACCTGGCGATGGAGTACGTCGAAGGCAGCACCGTCCGCGACCTGATCCAGAAGCGCGGCTCGCTGCCCGAGGCCGAGGCCCTGGAACTGCTGCGCCAGGCCGCGACGGGCCTGAAGTGCGCGCACGAGAACGGCCTGATCCACCGCGACGTGAAGCCCGACAACCTGCTCCTGGACAAGGACGGCACGGTCAAGCTCGCCGACCTGGGCCTGGCGCGTTCGAACAAGGACGATTCGAGCCTGACGCAGACCGGCACGGCGCTCGGCACGCCCTCCTACATCGCCCCCGAACAGGCCCGCGGCGACAAGGACATCGACCACCGCGCCGATCTCTACGCCCTCGGCGCGATGCTCTACCACATGCTCACCGGGCACACGCCGTTCAAAGGCGAGACCGCCGCGGTGATCATGGCCAAGCACCTGATGGAAGAGCCCGTCCATCCGCGCGAACGCAATCCCAACGCCAAGATCGGCGACGGCGCCTGCCAGTTGGTCGCCTGGATGATGCGCAAGGACGCCAACGAACGCCCCGCCTCCGCGCAGGAAGTCATCGAAGCCATCGCACGCGTCACGGCCGGGCAGCCGGCCGTGGCGGGGCAGCCCGCGCGCGGAGCCCGCACGCGCCGCACGGGCCAGCACGCGCCCGTCGGTTCGTCGCCCTCGCACCGCCGCGGCACCGAAGGCCCGCTCAAGGTCGTCGGCCCGCGCATGCGCGACGAAGGCGGGTACGCGACGCGCGTGGGCGCGCCGGCCCGCCAGAACAACT
>JAHCJK010000015.1 GCA_026184295.1 Planctomycetota bacterium | reverse complement strand
CGATGAACCCGTACGAGCACGGCGAGGTGTACGTCACCGAAGACGGCGCCGAGACCGACCTGGACCTGGGCCACTACGAACGCTTTACCGGCGAACCCGTCAGCAAGGACAGCAACTTCACCACCGGGCGCATCTACAGCACGGTGATCCAGCGCGAACGCCACGGCGACTTTCTGGGCAAGACGGTGCAGGTGGTCCCGCACATCACCGACGAGATCAAGAACTGCATCAAGAAGCTCGCGACGCCCGGCGTGGACGTGGTGATCACCGAGATCGGCGGAACGGTCGGCGACATCGAGAGCCTGCCGTTTCTCGAAGCGATCCGCCAGATGCGCCACGACGTCCATTCGCGCAACTGCATGTACGTGCACCTCTCCTTCATCCCGTTCCTGAAGGCCGCAGGCGAGGCCAAGACCAAGCCGACGCAGCAGTCGGTGGGCGAACTGCGCCGCATCGGCATCCAGCCCGACGTCCTGATCGTGCGCACCGAACGGCACATCAGCCAGGACGCCAAGAAGAAGATCGCGCTCTTCTGCAACGTGGACGAGGAGGCCGTGATCGAGGAGAAGGACGTCGATCACAGCATCTACGAAGTGCCGCTGCACCTGATCCGCCAGGGGCTGGACCGCTTTATCGCCGAACGCCTGAGCCTGCCGGTCGGGCGCCCGCGCATCAGCGACTGGATCGACGTCGTCGAGTCGATCAAGCACCCCGAGCACCAGATTCGCATCGCGGTGGCGGGCAAGTACATCGCGCTGCAGGACGCGTACAAGTCCATCTACGAGGCGCTCAATCACGCCGGCATCCACCACCACGCCAAGATCGAACTGCTCAAGATCGAGAGCGAGGATCTGGAAAAGCCGGAGAACATGAAAAAGCTCGAGGGCGTGCACGGCATCCTGGTGCCGGGCGGCTTCGGGCAGCGCGGGACCGAAGGCAAGATCAACGCGGTGCAGTTCGCGCGCGAAAAGAAGGTCCCCTACCTGGGGCTCTGCCTGGGCATGCAGATCGCCGTCATCGAGTTCGGGCGGCACTGCTGCGGGCTGGCGGACGCGACGAGCGGCGAGTTCAACCCGCAGTCGAAGCAGTGCGTGATCGACCTGATGCCCGGCCAGCGCGAGGTGAAGGACAAGGGCGCGACGATGCGCCTGGGCGCCTTCCCCTGCGTGCTGAAGGACGGCAGCAAGGCTCAGGCGGCCTACGGGCAGGCCCAGGTGATGGAACGCCACCGCCACCGCTACGAGTTCAACAACCAGTTCCGCGAACAGTACGAGCACCGCGGGATGACGTTCTCGGGGCTTTCGCCCGACGGCAAGCTGGTGGAGATCGTCGAGGTCGCCGACCATCCGTGGTTCGTGGCGGTGCAGTTCCACCCCGAGTTCAAGTCCCAGCCGATCCAGCCGCACCCGCTCTTCCGCGAGTTCATCGGCGCGGCCCTGAAGTACGCCAAGCAGCAGGGCGCCGGCGCGCTGCCCGCCAAGGTGAAGGGCGGCAAGGAAGAGAAGACCCCCGCGTAAGCCGTTCCGGCCGCGTCCGCCCGCTTAGCTGTCCTTTCCAAGGGCGCGGCCCCGTCGTATAACCAGACGTATTCATGGTCATGGGAGGCCGCCGGGCGTGGCGCAGACGCTGACCGAACGATTTTTGGCCAAACTCCGCGGCGAAATCCTCTCGGGGCAGAAGGTCGCCCGCGAGGGCGTGCTCAACGAGAGCCTGCTCTGCAAGCGCTACTCGATTTCCCGGATCACGGTGCGGCGTATCCTCGCGCAGCTCTGCGCCGAGAACCTGCTCATCAACATCCCCTGCAAGGGCTACGTGCTGGGCCCGGCCGCGCACTTCCACCGCGCGAAGGCCTCGCGGATCAAGCGCGACCGCATCCTGTACGTGCTTAGCCCCGACGCGCAATCGGTGCAGGGGTCGTACCATGCCCGCCAGCTCTGGCAGGGCATGGAAGCCGAGGCGCGCGAGCGCGGGCTGGCCGTGGAACTCTGCCGCATGCCGCTCGACCGGCTCTTCGCGCATCTGCGGGCCGAACACGAAAAGCACCTGCTGGGCGTGGCGCTGGAATGGTACGACCGCCAGGTCGCCGAACTGCTCCTGATCGAAGGCATCCCGGGCATGATCGCCGAGTACCACCACCCCGGCCTGCTCCAGGATGCCGTGACGCAGGACAACGGCATGGGCGTCGCGCAGGCGGTGGACCACCTGTGGGGCCTGGGGCACCGCGCCATCGGGATGCTCGCGTGGGCCAACCCGCAGGGCTATTACCACTCGTCGGCGCGCCGGGCCGGACTGCTGCAGGCGCTGATCCGCCACGGCGCGGTGGAAACGGGCCTGATCGGCGCGAGCGAACGCTTCGACGCCGAGGGCGGGCGCGAGGCCGTCCGCGCGCTCCTGGACCTCGAGACGCGCCCGACCGCGATCATCCTCTCGCACCTGGAAATGGCCGCCGGCGCCCTGGAAGAACTCCAGCAGCGCAAGCTGCGCGTGCCCGAAGACGTCTCCGTGATCGCCTGGGGCACGCCGGAGACTCAGGCCGAGTCGCTGCACGGCACGCCGTGGGCGGACTTCCCGCTCGACCTGATCGGCTGGCCGCGCGAAGAACTGGGCCGCCTGGCCGTGCGCACGATCCAGGCGCGCCACTTGAACCCGCTGGCCCCGCCGCTGCATCTTCAGATCCCCACGAACCTGGTCCTGCGCGGGTCCTCCCGGGCGCCCGCGCGGTGAAGGCCGCCGCGCGGCATCTCGCCCAGTCCGATCCGGTGATGCGGCGGCTGGTGAAGGCGCACGGTCCCTGTCCGATCGCACCCAAGCCGGAACTGACGCCGTTCCAGTCGCTCGTGCGCGCGATCGCGCACCAGCAGCTCAACGGCACGGCCGCCGAGACGATCCTGGGGCGCTTCCGCGCGCTCTTTCCGGGGCGGTCCTTTCCCAAGCCCGACGCGGTGCTGGCGGCGTCCGAGACGTCGCTGCGGTCGGCGGGTTTTTCGCGCGCGAAAGTGGCCGCGATCCGCGACCTGGCCCGGAAGACGCTCGAAGGCGTCGTCCCCGGGGCGCGCGCGATCGAACGGCTGGACGACGAAGCGATCGTCGAACGCCTGACGGCCGTGCGCGGCGTCGGGCGCTGGACGGTGGAGATGCTCCTGATCTTCAAGCTCGGGCGCGCGGACGTGCTGCCCGCCGACGACTTCGGCGTGCGCAACGGCTTCCGCATCGCCTACCGGCTGAAGGACCTGCCCAAACCCAAGGCGCTGCGGGAACACGGCGAACGCTGGCGTCCGTACCGTTCCGCCGCGGCCTGGTACCTCTGGCGCGCGGCCGACGGCCTCAAGAAAACCTAGCGGACGTTTGCGGCGGGCCGAACGAAACATTTGCGGCGGGAAGGGTCAGGCGATCAGCGACTGCGCGCGCGCGATCGAAGGCGTGGCGTTGCGGGCGGCCGGCTTGGCCGCGCGCAGGCCCGAAAGGAAGTTCGCGATCGCGGCGTTGACGGCCTCGTGATGCGTGAAGAAGAACGCGTGGCCGGCCTTTTCGAAGGAAGCCATGCGCGCGCCGGGAATGATGCGGGCCAGCTCGCGGCCGGCCTCGACAGGCAGCACGCGGTCTTCGGTGCCGTGCAGAACCAGCGTGGGCACGCCGACCTTGTGCGCTTCGTCGACCAGCTTCAGCCGCGTCAGCGCCCGCGCCGCGCGCACGAAGTAGCCGCGCGAAGGGATCGTGATGCAGCGGATCATGTAATCGACTTCTTCGTCGGTAAAGCGGCCGAAGGTGTCGGACTCGCGCAGCATCGGCTTGGCGAAGCGGCGCACGACCAGTTCGGGCAGCACCCACGAAAGCGGCCAGGCGAAGCGCTGGAAGCGGTTCAGGTACTTGCAGCTCCCGAACGTGCCCGCCAGCACCAGCCCGCGCTGGTGAATCCGGCCGCGCAGGGTCATCAGCAGCGAGACCGCGCCGCCCATCGACGAACCGACCAGCACCACGCCGCCGGGGCGGCGGTTCAGGCCGGCGGCCTCGATGTAGCCTTCGTAGTAGCGCGCGAAATGGCCCAGGCCTTCCTCGCCCGCGGCCGGACGGGCCGGCGGACGGACGGCGTGGAAGCCGGCCAGCGCCGCGAGCGGCAACTGCCGCAGCCAGCTCTGCGCGTCCATGCCCAAACCGGGCACGTACACGACGGCGGGAAGATTCGGATCGGTGTCGTAGGTCTGCGCGGGGACCATCGCTTCGACGCGGCCCACGCCGGGCACTTCGTGAGAGACCACGTTCAAGTGCTGAGCATCCAGCGGAGGCGCCGGGGGCAACAAGGATTCAGGGCAACCCGTGGTAAACGAGTGCAGGATCTTTGCTATTTGGTTCATGATCGGTTGCGGCCCACCCCACAGAAGTGCAATCTCTTCATTACTATCTACTCACAATAGTTTTACAGTAAAGAAATATTAGGAAAGAATTCTTGCGTGGAAGGCTTAGCCAAGGCGGAAGTTATGGCAACAGCTTGGACTTACGGCGCATCCAGAATCTCGCGGACCTTCCGGGCAAGCGAAGTGGGGGTGTACGGCTTCTGAATGAAGTGAGACGTCTCGGTCAGCGCGCCGTTGGCGATGGAGTTTTCAGAATACCCCGAAGTATACAAAATGCGGACCTTCGGGCGTTCCTTGGAGACGATCTCGGCCAGTTCGTGCCCGCCCATCTTCGGCATCACCACGTCGGTGATGATGAGATGAATCTCGCCCTGCTGGGCGCGGATCTTGGCCAGGGCGTCCACGCCGTCTTCGGCGCAGAGGACCTGGTAACCTTTCATGACCAGGACTTCGGTGGCCAGGGTGCGGATCATTTCGTCGTCTTCGACCAGCAGCACCGTCTCGCTGCCCGTGGCCGAAAGCGATCCATTGTGTTCCGTCATCGGTTCTCTGGCCCCTTCGTCGGTGCGCGGCAGATAAATCTTGAAGGTGGTGCCCCGGCCCACCTCCGAATAGACGGTAATATGCCCCCCGCTCTGTTTCACGATACCATAACAGGTGGAAAGACCCAATCCCGTTCCTTTCCCCGCGGGCTTGGTCGTGAAGAACGGCTCGAAGATGTGCTTCCGAATCTCGGGCTCGATGCCCATGCCCGTGTCGGTCACCGCGATCTCCACGTAGGGGCCGGCCTTGACCTCCAGGTGGGCCTGCGCGTATTCCTCGTCGAGCACCACGTTGTCGGCTTCGATCACCAGTTCGCCGCCGTTGGGCATCGCGTCGCGCGCGTTGATGGCCATGTTCATCAGCACCTGCTCGAGCTGGCCCAGGTCCACCTTCACGCGCCCCAGCGTCGGCGGCGCGATGGTCTTCAAATCCACGTCCTCGCCGATCAGGCGGTCCAGCATCTCGCTCATCTGCGCGAGCAGCGCGCGCAGATCGACCACCTGGGGATGGATCACCTGGCGCCGCGCGAAGGCCAGCAGTTGCTGGGTCAGGCGCGCGCCGCGCAGCGCCGATTCGCGCACGCGCTCGAGCCGCTCGACGGTGGAGGCGTCGCCCGCGACGGCCAGGATGGCCAGGTCGGTGAATCCGAGGATGGACGTGAGCAGGTTGTTGAAGTCGTGCGCGACGCCGCCGGCCAGCCGCCCGATGCTCTCGACTTTCTGGATCTGGCGGAGCTGCTCTTCCAGGCGCTTCCGTTCGCCGATGTCGATGATGCTCCCGCGCACCAACTGGCGTCCGGACGCCGGCAGGCGCACGAGGCGGACCTCGGTGGCGATCTCGCGCCCGAAGACGTCCATGTGCGTCCATTCGAAGACCGGCGTCTCGCCTTTCAGCGTTCGACCGATGACCTCCTTCGCGACCTCGCCGGACGGGCGGCCGTCGGGGGCCGTCGCGGCGCTCAACTCCACCGGGCCCTTGGTCAGCAGTTCCTCGCGCGAACAGCAGAAGAGCTTGGTCGCGACCTCGTTGACGTCCACGAACCGCTGGAGTGACACGTCGAAGACCACCACGGCCTCCGGGGCGTACTCCACGAGGGTGCGGTTGCGCTGTTCGCTCTCACGCAGCGCGCCCTCGGCCTTTTTGCGGTCGGTAATGTCCACGTCCATGCAGATGAAATTGCGCTTCTCCGTCATCGACGGAATCTCGAAGATCGTGGACAGGCAGACGCCGGAGGTGCCGTCGCGCCGTCTGAAATCGTATTCGTTCGGCCCGAGGGCGTGATCGGGCTTGATCTGCTGCAGGGTCTCGCGGAAGGCCCGGGCTTCCTCCGGCGTGTGGATCAGCTTGTCGAGCGTCTTGCCGACGGCTTCGCGCGCGCGGAAGCCGAACATCTTCTCGGAGGCGCTGTTCCACGTCAGCACCCGGCCGTCCTGGTCGTAGGATTGAATGGCTACGTTGGGGGTGTTCTCGACGATGGCGCTGAGACGGTTCTCGCTGGCCTGGATCATCTCCTCGGCCATCTTGCGCGCGTGAATCTCCTGCGCAGTGCCGATGATCTCGACCACCTGCCCCCGTTCGTCGCGCGAAAAGACCGCGTCGCGCCCAAGAAACCAGCGCCAAGTGCCGTCCTTGTGGCGCATGCGGTACTCGAATTCGCGCACGACGCCGTCGGGCACCGCGTCCCAGCCCTTCAAGTGCTCCGACGCGCGCGCCTGATCGTCGGGGTGCAGCAGTTTCGCGAGAAACTTGCCGCCCATGCGCTGAACGTCCTTCACGCCGTAGCCGAGATCGCGCGCGATCTGGCGGTTGGCGTAGACGTTGGTGCGCAGAGGAATGTTGAAGACGTACATGATATGAGGCGACGTCTGCGCGATGCGGTCCACGAAGGCGCGGTTGGAACGGAGGTCTTCCTCCATCTTCTTGCGCTCGGTGATCTCGGTCGAGATCACCAGCACGTAGTAGGCGCGCTTCCCGCCTTCCAGCGGGATCAGGCGGTTCAGGTACGCGCGCCCGTTGATGTCCACGCCTTCCATCGTGAACGGCTGCCGGGTCTTCAACACGGTGCGAATGGCCTTCAGGTAGGCGCCGCGTTCGGCCTCGCGGGTCAGGTCAATGGCCTTCTTGCCAATGACGCTTTGGCGGCTGAACTCCGGGACAGTGGCGTTCACGTACAGGATCGTGCCGGCCGAATCGAGGACTAGCGCAAAATCGGGCAGGAGGTCGAGCAGACGGCGCTGTTCGGGAGGCAGAATCGCGTCCAAGTCGGTGGCGGAAGAGGGCACGGCGGAGCGCGAGCGGCGTGAAGGTTTAGCAGATTTTTTTTTCGGAGTGCGTGCCATGGACGTGCGAAGCCCGATTTGCCGCGCTCAAAAAACCCGGTGGTTCTGCAAAGTATTAATTTCTAACATGTTCTACGCAGCGTGGAAGTACCTAGGCTTCCAAGAAAGCATATTCCTTTTCCACGGGTTGTCCGCACGTGGCTTTCAAAACGAAACTTGTCGATTGCAAAACGAAAGCCTTCGGGTAGACCCTTCTGGCATGGATTGCACCGAGCGGCAGAAAGAGATCGAGCGCATCCTGGCCGAAGAACGCAAGGCCAGCGTCGATCTCCTTTCCAAGCGCTTCAAGGTCTCCGAAGTTACGATTCGAAAGGATCTCGCCCAGCTCGAGACCCGCGGGGTCCTGCTGCGTACCCACGGCGGCGCGGTGCTGGCCGAACGCCCCGAACTGGTGATCCCGCACCTGACGCGCACGGGCGAAAATCCCGCCGCCAAGGAACGCATCGCCCGCGAGGCCGCGCGGCGCATCCAGGACGGCGAACACGTGCTGCTCGACGCCGGCTCCACAACGCTGAGCATCGCGCGCTGCCTGCGCGGCCGCGAGGTGACCGTGGTGACCAACAGCGTGCCGGTGGCGATGGAATTCGCGGGGGAGAGCGAGCGCGCGAACGTGATCGTGCTGGGCGGAAGCCTGCGGCGGTCCTCGCTGGCGCTGATGGGCCCGCTGGCCCAGGCGCAACTCGGTTCGATCCACTGCGACCGCGCGTTTCTGGGCGCGAGCGGCTTCGACCTGCGCACGGGCTTCTGCTGCCAGAACCTGATCGAGGCCGAAACCAAGCGCGCGATGATGACGACCGCGCGCGAAGTGGTGATGGTCGCCGACAAAGCCAAATTCGAACGCACGGCCTTTGCGCCCTTCTGTCCGCTGAAGGAACTGGACGCCTTGATCACCGACGCGCCGCCCGCGCGCCCGGTGGCCGACGCGCTGCGCAAGGCCGGCGTGGAGGTGGTGGTTTCCGCGTGACGGAAGACGTTTCGGTGGGCTGACATCAAAGGAATCCTGCACGCCGGCGCCGGCCGGCCGGGCAGAGGAAAAAAGGGTGAGGAGAACGTTTCGCCATGGAGCTTGAAAAGAACCTGAAGTCGATCGTCCACACGCAGCACTTCCCCGGACCGGGCAACACCGACTCCGTGGGCCGCGGGGAGCCCGACGAGCATTACATGCTCAGCACGCTCCAGACGCTGCTCAACGATCCGTACTTCGGCAACGTCGAGATCACGCGCATCAAGTCGGGCAAGCTGCGCAAGAAGGTCGCCGACGCGATCAAGAAGGCCAAGAAGCAGGCGCTCTATTCCTGCCAGCCCGTGCAGTTGATCAACGAAGAACACCTGATCGACCCGGCGGACATCGCCTCCATCGAGGAAAACGAGCGCCGCAAGGCCGTCGCGCGCATCCTGGACTGCCTGGGCGAAGCCGTCGAACTCGGCTGCACCCGCCTCGCGCTGCTCTCCGGCCAGGACCCCTCGCTGGTCGGCGGCCCACACACCGATTCGCGCGCCGCGCAGATTCGCGATTTGGCCAAGCGCAGCCTGATCCAGTCGCTGGACGAGATCTGCAAGGCCGCCGCGAAGGAAGGCATCGAAGTCTTCCTCGAGACCTTCGACCGCCGCACCAACGCCACCGGCGAGAAGGCCTTCAAGACCTGCCTGCTCGGCCCCACGCCCGAAGCGATCCAGGTGGCCGAATACGTCAAGCGCGACATGGGCAACAAGAACTTCTCGCTCATGTTCGACCTCTCGCACCTGGTCATCAACGGCGAATGCCCCAACGCGATCCGCCAGGCCGCCCCGTACCTCGGCTACTTCCACGTCGCCAACGTGGTGCTGAACCGCAACAACCCCGGCGGCATGCCGCGCTACGGCGACGTGCACCCGAAGTTCGGCGTCGCGGACAGCGAAGTGACCGCGGAGGTGCTCGAAGATTACATCCGCGCGCTGGTCGAAATCGGCTTCACGGGCCCGATCGGCTTCGAGTTCAAGCCCGTCGGCAACGAGAACCCCGAGGACGTGATCTCGGTCGCGAAGAGCTACTTCGACGAAGCGCGCAACTCGCTCGACGCCGCCTTCGTCCGCACCGGCAACTACGCCTACCGCAGCCACGACTACTTCACCGAAGAAGTCTTCGACGAAGTGAGCCGCCTGCGCGTCGAGGACCCGGACCTGATCCGGAAGGAAATGGTCGCCCGCAAGCGCCGCAAGACCGTCGCGCCCAACGGCTACCTGACCGTGCTGGCCGCCGACCATCCCGCGCGGCACCTGATGAGCCCCCGCGAGATGGGCAGCCGCCTCGATTACATGGGCCGCATCCTGCGCTGCCTGGTGGAATCCGAGATCGACGGCCTGATGGCCACCAGCGACGTGATCGAAGACATCGTCCTGGCCAACTACATCTTCAAGAAGAAGAACAAGGGCAAGGGCTTCCTCGACGAGCGCATCCTGATGGCCTGCGTCAACCGCACCGGCCTCGCGGGGCTCGACCATGAACTGATGGACCGCGAATCGAGCTACCTCTCGGCCAAGCGCATCAAGGAAATGAACCTCGACGCCGCGAAGATGCTCTTCCGCATCCCGGTGAAGCCCGACAGCCGCGACCGCTACGCCATCGAGACCATGGAACGCTGCGCCAAGGTGACCGCCGAGTGCGTGGACCTGCAGATCCCCATGTTCATGGAACCGCTGGCCGTGGACCGCAAGCCCGAAGGCGGCTACAACGTCATCGAATCGCCCGACGCGATCATCAAGGTGATGGGCGTCGCCTCGGCGCTTGGCCACAGCAGCGCGTACACCTGGCTGAAGATTCCCTACTGCAAGGAATACGACCGCGTGGTGAAGGCCACCACGCTGCCGATCCTGATGCTGGGCGGGCCGAGCACCGGCAAGCCGAGCGGCACGGTGGAAAACTTCGTCCGCGGCATGGGCGCGGGCCCGAACGTGCGCGGCGCGCTGGTCGGCCGCAACGTGGTCTTCCCCGGCGACGACGATCCCGCCGTCATCGCGCAGGCGATTCACGTGGTCGTGCACGAACGCTGCAGCGCGCTCGAAGCGATCAAGAAGGCCAAGGACCGCCGCGGCGCCAACATGGACCGCTGGAAGTAAAAACAGGGCTCAGGGTTTAGGATTCAGGGGTCGGGGAACGGCCAGGCCGTTCCCTGCACTCCCAATCTCGAGAACACAACCATGCCGAAGCCGGACATTAAATTCCTGAAGCAGAAGTCGCAGGAGATCCGCCGCGACGTCCTGATCGCGACGACCACGGCGGGCAGCGGGCATCCGGGCGGCTCGATGTCCACCTGCGACTACGCCACCGCGCTGTACTTCTACAAAGCCAAGCTCGACCCGCGCAACCCCAAGTGGGACCGCCGCGACTACATCTTCTTCAGCCACGGCCACATCAACCCGCTCATCTACGCGCTGCTGGCGCACGCCGGATACGTGGACGTGAACGAGTACCGCACGACCCTGCGCAAGTTCCGCAGCAAGTTCCAGGGGCACCCGAGCGCGCACCACTGCCCGGGCATCGAGGTCTGCTCCGGTTCGCTGGGACAGGGCTTTGGCGTCGCGTGCGGCGTGGCCATGAGCATGAAGCGGCAGAAGAAGGCCAACCGCGTCTTCACGCTCATGGGCGACGGCGAACAGCAGGAAGGCAGCATCTGGGAAGCGGCCATGTGCGCCGCGCACTACAAGCTCGACAACCTGTGCGCCATGGTGGACCTGAACGGCCTGCAGATCGACGGCAAGACCGCCGACGTCCTGAACATCGAACCGCTGGCCGACAAGTACCGCGCCTTCAACTGGAACGTCCTCGAGATCGACGGGCACGACATGCAGGCCTGCTGCGACGCGCTCGACGCCGCCGAACAGTACAAGGGCAAGCCCACGATCGTGATCGCGAAGACGATCATGAGCAAGGGCGTGAAGTGGATGGAAAACGACGAGAAGTGGCACGGCGCGCCGATCCCCAAGGACAAACTCGCCGCCAGCATCGAGGAACTCGGCTTCGACAAGAGCCACGCGAACATCCAGGAATACCAGGGGCACAAGACGGACAAGCTGACGGTGTAGGCTCCGCGTTGGCTGGTTGTTTGGTTGGCTGGTTTGCTTGTTGAGGAGTGCGTCATGGGAACCATTCGGAAATTCGAAGACCTGGAGGCTTGGTCCAGCGCACGCGTTCTTTCCCGAACGGTTTATAGTGTCACGCGAAATGGAACTTTTAGGGACGATGCTGATCTTAAGCGTCAACTTCGCCGCGCTTCCGTCTCCGTGATGTCGAATATTGCCGAAGGATTTGAGCGGGGTGGGCGTAAGGAGTTTTTGCACTTCCTAAAAATGGCGAAAGGCTCTGTGGGTGAAATTGAATCCCAGCTTTATGTGGCATTTGACCAAGGGTATGTGACTGAAGCCGACTGCATATCATTGCGAAGCCTCGCCATCGCCTGTAAGCGAAAGATCGCCGGGTTGATGCACTATTTGCACAAGCATGGACGTGACCAAAATGACTTTTCAGTTCGAGAAGAGAACGCTTCGTACGGCCTTGTCATTTCTACGAAATACCGAGGCAAGGCGCAGCGATCAGCGATAAAAACCAAAGCCACTCGCAGCACAAAAACCAGAAAACAAGGCAACAAGCCAACCAGATAACTGGAGTCTCAAATGCCCGAAATGGTTCCCACCCGGTTTGGCTACAGCGACGGCTTGCTGGAAATCGGCGCGTCCAATCCGCGCGTCGTCGTGCTTGACGCCGATCTAGCGCGCTCGACCACCACCGAAAAATTCCAGAAGAAGTATCCGGACCGCTTCTTCGAGATGGGCATCTGTGAACAGAACATGATGGTCGTCGCCGCGGGCATGGCGGTGGCGGGCGATATCCCATTCGCGACGGACTACGGTGTCTTCCTGCTCGGCCGCGCGATGGACCAACTGCGCGTCACCGTCTGCTACACGCATCTGAACGTGAAACTGGGCGGCGCGCACGCGGGCGTCAGCGTCGGCGCCGACGGCGCAACCCACCAGGCGCTTGAAGAAGTCGCCTGGACGCGCTGCCTGCCGGGCATGACGGTCATCGTCCCCGCCGACTACCACGACACGGTCAAGGCCGTGAAGGCCGTCGCCGAAATCTACGGACCCTGCTACATCCGCTTCGGGCGCGCGCCGATGCCGGTCGTCACCAAAAAGGAAGACCCCTTCGTGATCGGCCGCGGCA
Source organism: Planctomycetota bacterium (assembly GCA_026184295.1). Lineage (GTDB taxonomy): Bacteria > Planctomycetota > SZUA-567 > H5-PLA8 > H5-PLA8 > JACQFI01. The sequence goes on along the minus strand of JAHCJK010000015.1, from coordinate 44,642 downwards.
ACCAGTACCGCGAAGGCACCGACGTCACGATCTTCTCGATGGGCGCGATGCTCTGGCAGAGCCTGATCGCGGCCGAAGAACTGAGCGCCAAGGGCATCCAGGCGCGCGTGATCAACATGCACACGATCAAGCCGCTCGACGAGGAAGCCGTGATCGCCGCCGCGAAGGAGACGGGCGCGATCGTGACCGCGGAAGAACACCAGTTCTATGGCGGGCTCGGCAGCGCGGTGGCCGAAGTGCTGGTCGAAAATCACCCCTGCCCCATGCGGCGCGTGGGCGTGAAGGACCGCTTCGGCGAATCGGGCACGCCCGACGAACTCTTCCGCGAGTACGGTCTGCTGGCCGAAGACATCGTCAAGGCGGCCTACGACGTGCTCGAACGCAAGAACCACAAGAAATAGCACCGCGCACGCAAGGTGGTCTATACGCGAGGCGTCCCGAGGCCTCGCGCCGCGCCTAATTCTATCTCAATTCCACGCCTAAATTCGCAACGTGCCATTGCGCGGCCGAATCACGTTGTGCCCCAGGACGAACAGCAGAAAAACACATCGCGTTAGCAGAAACGGCGGTTTGCTAATTCCCGGCGATTCGCGTAATAAATAAAGGTCGAGTTGCGAACCTTTCCTTTGGCTAAGAGGGCATTCCGTTATGTCAGGCGACAAAACGTTTGGGGTGGGCATCATCGGACTGGGCATGGGACATGCCTGCTGCCCGTGGGTGATTGAATCGCCCGGATGCCGCCTGGAAGCCGTTTGCGACAACAACGCGGAACGCCTGAAGCGCAGCACGGAACAGTTCAAGGTCAAAGGCTACACCGACTACGACGAACTGCTCGCCAGCAAAGAGATCGACATCGTCTACATCATGACCCCCAGCGGCATGCACGCCGACATGGGCATCCGGGCCGCGCAGAAGGGCAAGCACGTCTGCGTCGCCAAGCCGATGGACGTGACGCTCGAAAAGTGCGACGCGCTGATCGAGGCCTGCCGCAAGGCCGGCGTGCTCTGCACCGTCGATTTCAACGGCCGCTTCGCCGACCTGCAGCAGAAGATCCGTTACGCGCTCGACAACAAGATGTTCGGCAAGCTGATCCTGGGCGAAGCGCGCCTGAAGTGGTTCCGCAGCGACCAGTATTACTCGGCGGGCGGCTGGCGCGGCACGTGGAAGATGGACGGCGGCGGCTCGCTGGCCAACCAGACCATCCACCAGATCGACCAGCTCCAGTGGTTCATGGGCGACGTCGAATGCGTCACGGCCGCCGAAGTCGGCATCTTCTCGCACAGCGGCATCGAGACCGAAGACCTGGGCATGGCGCTGTTGCGCTTCAAGAACGGTGCGGTCGGCTCCATCCTCGGCACGACCACCTTCCCCAAGGACTACTACGCCGGCCTGGAAATCCACGGCACCGAAGGCGCGGTGAACGCGATGCGCGGCGCGCCCGAATGGATCTTCCAGGACAAGGCGCGCGAGGAGAAACTCGCCCGCGCCAGCGCCTTCAAGACCAGCGTCGAAAACATGGCCGCGGTGCTGAACGGCAAGACGAAGCAGCTCATCTGCGACGGCCACGAAGGCCGCAAGAGCATCGAGGTGCTCACCGCCGTCTACCGCAGCGCGAAGGAACGCAAGGAAATCAAGCTACCGCTTTAACGGCTGGTTGGCTCGTTGCCTGGTTGACTCGTTGGCTTGTTAACGGACGAACGCGCCAAAGGCGAGCAACAAGGCAACAAGGCAACGAGCCAACAGGGCAACAGGGTAACAAGTTAACAAGGCAACAAGCGAACCAGATAACCTTCCTTTCTTGAGGTGCCCATGAAGTTCGCGATCTGCAACGAAATGTACGAGCAGTGGCCCATCGAGAAGGTCTTCGCGCACGCGGCGAAGGCCGGCTACCAGGGCGTCGAGGTCGCGCCGTTCACGCTCGCCGAGGACTGCCGCGAAGTCTCCGCCGCGCGCCGCCGGGAGATTCGCGAGGCCGCGAGGCGCGAGGGCGTGCAGGTGATCGGGCTGCACTGGCTGCTGCTCAAGCCGGCCGGCCTGCACATCAACGCGCCCGACGCCGCGCTGCGCAAGAAGACCGTGGACTACGTCGAGGCGCTGATCGAACTCTGCGCGGACTTGGGCGGCGAGATCATGGTCTGGGGCAGCCCCAAGCAGCGCCAGGTCGCCGCGCCCTTCGCCTGGTCCGACGCCTACAAGCATCTCGCCGACGCCCTGCGCCGCCTGGGCGCGAAGGCGCACGCGAAGAACGTCACGATCTGCTTCGAACCCCTGGGGCCGAAGGACAACTGCAACCTGATCAACACGATGGGCGAAGGCACGCGCCTCGTCGAAGACGTCGGCTCGCCCGGCGTGAAACTGCATCTCGACGTAAAGGCGATGACCACCGAAGGCCGTCCCGTCGCCGAGACCCTGCGCATGGAAGGCGGCCGGCACCTCTGGCACTTCCACGCCAACGACCCGAACCTGCGCGGGCCGGGCATGGGCGAGATGGCGTTCGAACCGATCATGCAGGCGCTGAAGGATGTGAAGTACGACCGCTGGGTCTCGGTGGAAGTCTTCGACTTCGCGCCCGGCCCCGAAGCGACCGCCGAGATCAGCATCAAGACGCTCAAGCGCGCGATGGCCGGCGCCTAGGCCAGCCGGCGCGCCACCCACGAACACGGAGAACCGCATGTCCTCGATCGAACTTGTCGTGAACGCCGGCCCGCACGCGCGCGTGGACACGCCCATGCGCGTGGAACTGGGCGAGGCCGCGCAGGGCGCCAAGCAGGCGCGCCTTTCGGAGACCGAGACCGGCCGCGCGATCCCCTGCCAGCTCGACGGGACCAAGCTGGCCTTCGTCCTGCCGGGGCTGGGCGAGAAATCCGAGCGCCGCCTGAAGGTGGAACTCGGCGCCGAGACCGCGCAGCACGGCGGCGTGAAGCTGACCGACAAGGGCGAGAGCGGCCTGACGGTGGAAGTGAACGGGAAACTCTTCACGACCTACCGCTACCTGCCGAAGGGCGAAGTGCCGACTCTGGCGCGCCCCTTCTTCTACCCGCTCTTCGGGCCCGGCGGGCTGAACGTGACGCGCCACTTTCCCATGCGCGCCGACGTCGAAGGCGAGAAGCACGACCACCCGCACCACCGCGGCCTGTACGTGGCCTTTGGCGAAGTGAACGGCATCGACAACTGGTCGCAGGAAAAGGCGCACGGCTTCCAGACGCACGAGAAGTTCACGGAAGTGGTGGGCGGACCGGTCTTCGGGCGCTTTACCGAGGTGCTGCGCTGGGAATCGCACGACCGCAAGAAGACCAACGAGGAAGTCCGCACCTTCGAGACCTGGAACCTGCCGCAGGACGCGCGCCTGATCGACCTGACCGTCAGCTTCCGCGCGACGGACGGCGCGATCGAGTTCGGCGACACGAAGGAAGGCGGCATCTGTTCCATCCGCGTGCCCACCACGATGGACGGCAACCGTGCCGGCACGATCGTGAATTCCGCGGGCGGCGTCGGCGAGGCCGAGACGTGGGGCAAGCCCGCGCACTGGGTCGATTATTTCGGGCCCGTCGAAGGCCAGCAGCTTGGCATCGCGATCATGGACCACCCGATGAATCTGCGCCACCCCACCCCGTGGCACGTGCGCGATTACGGGCTCTTCGCGGCCAATCCGTTCGGGCACAGCTATTACAAGGCGAGCCACCTCGCCAACGGCGCGTACACGGTGCCCGCGGGCGGCGAACTGACCTTCAAGTACCGCGTGTACCTGCACCGCGGCGACCCCAAGCGCGGCGACGTGGCCGGCAAGTGGCACGACTACGCCTTCCCGCCGGTCGTCAAAAAAGCCGAATAAGCAGGGAGAGCGCCGCGCGCGGCTACGTGTTCCAGTCGAAGGCCGCGCCGATGATCTTGTCCTTCTCTTCGATCATCAGCCGGTACATCTCCGGGCCCTGGCGCCACGGCACGACATGCGTGATGGCCGGGCGCGGCTTCACCATGCCCGCGGCGGTCATGCGCATCAGCGTCTCTTCGTTGCGGTCGCCCGTGAACGGAAAGTCCTCGGGATAGGCCGAGCCGCACCCGACCATCGTCAGGTTGCTCTTCTGGAAGCGCGTGTAGAGGTCGAAGGGCACCAGGCCGTGCACGCCGCCGAGCACCACCACGCGGCCGAATTCCGCGGTCAGGTCCGGCAGCGTCGCGATCACCTTCGGCGTGCCGGTCGCGTCGATGCTCACGCGCGCGCCCTCGCCGCCGGTGGCTTTGAAGACCTCGTCCTTCACGCTGCAGGCCAGCGGGTCGAGCGCCAGGTCCGCGCCCATCTGCTTCGCGACATCGCGGCGCATCGCGACGGGATCGACCGCGATCACCGGATGCGCTCCGGCGACCTTGGCCAGATGCAGCGCGTAGAGCCCGATCGCGCCCAGGCCCACCACGGCCGCCGAATCGCCGAGCCGCACCTTGCCGCCGCGAACGCCGCGCAGACTGATGCCCAGCAGCACCGCCGCGCAGGCATCGACGGGATCGAGGCCCTCGGGGACTTTTTTGATGCGTTGCGGATCGGCGTTCAGGCGCGCGTGGTGGCCGATGGACGTCAGCACCCGCTCTCCAAGCTGAAAGCCGGCCACCTTCGACCCCAGGCCTTCGATGCGCCCGACCGCGATGTAGCCCGTCGCGCGCGGAAAGGAACTCGCCTTGGTGTGCGTGCCGAGGATGTGGTGAAGTTCCGTCCCGGGGCTGACCATCGATACGTCCACCTTCACGCGCACCTGGTCGTCGCGCAGCGCCTCGACGGCCCGCTCGCTGACGCCGACCTTCCCCATTTCCACCGCGAGCAGGCAGGGGTTCGCGTCGATGCGCGCAGTGGCGCCGGTCATGGCGCGCTATTCCTTCTTGGCTTCGCTGGGCTTGGCTTCGCTGGGCTTGGCTTCGGCGGGTTTGGCGTCCGCCGGCTTGGCCTCGGCGGGCGCGTGAGCGCCGTGCGCGTGCGGCTTGGAGGCGTCGCGCACGATGCCGCAACCGGCCTCGGCGGTCGTCGCGACGGCCACGTCCTTGCCGTCGAGCACCGCGGTGAGCGCGTCTTCCGCGTAGCGGTTGTCGTTCTGGTCGAAGCGCCCGTGGTAGCGCAGCACGCCCGAGCCGTCGATCACCAGAGCCGTCGTCGTGCAGGAAAGGCCGAAGGCGTTCACCGACGCGCCGGCCGCGTCGAAGAGGACGGGCATCTCGAGCTTCTTCTTCGCCAGCGCGGCCTTGGCTTTTTCCGGCGTCTCGCCCAGGTTGGCGTCGAGGAAGCAGACGGCCGCGCGATCCTTATACTTTCCGGCAAAGGCCGCGATGCGGTCTTCCGCCATGCGGCAGCTCGGGCAGGTGGAACACCAGACCACCAGCACCGCCGGGCGCGCCTTGCCGTCGTCGCCTTTCAGCAGCGCGTCGAGCGGGACGCTCTTGCCGTCGAGGCCGGTCAGGCCGAGGTCCGGCACCTTGCCGCCGGGCTTGACGGTTTCCGCCCGCGCCGGCGCCGCCAGCAGAGCGCACGCCGACATCAGCACCGCACCTGCCCATCCCAGTCGCATCGCCTATCCTTTCTGCACGCGCTTGATCACCGCGCGGGTGAATTCACGGGTTCCGCCCTCGCCGCCCAGATCCTTGGTGCGGACCTTCGGGTTGTCCGATGCCAGCACGTCGTTGTAGGCGGCCTTGATGCGCTGCGCGGCCTCGCTCTCGCCGAGGAAGTTCAGCATCATCACGCCGGACATGATCGCGGCCAGCGGATTCGCGATGCCTTTGCCCGCGATGTCGGGCGCCGAACCGTGCACCGATTCGAAGACCGCGCCGGCCTCGCCGATGTTCGCGCCGGGCACCACGCCCAGGCCGCCCACCAGTCCGGCGCAGAGGTCGCTGATGATGTCGCCGTACAGGTTGTCGAGCAGCAGCACGTCGAAGCGCGACGGGTCCTTGATGATCTGCATGCAGCCGTTGTCGATGATCATCTCGTTGAAGGCGATGTCCGGATACTTCTGCGAGACCGCCCGCGCGCACTTCAAAAAGAGGCCGTCGGCCATCTTCATGATGTTGGCTTTGTGGAAGACCGTGACGCGCTTGCGCGCGTGGCCGCGCGCGTACTCGAAGGCGTATTCGGAGATGCGCGTGCAGGCGCGTTCGGTGACGATCTTCAGCGCCTCCACCACGCCGGGCACGACCTCGTGCTCGATGCCCGAATACAGCCCTTCGGTGTTCTCGCGGACGATCACCATCTCGACGTTGTCGTAGCGCGTCTTGATGCCCTCGATGGAGCGCACCGGGCGCACGGCGGCGTAGAGGTTCAGGCCCTGGCGCAGCGAGACGTTGATGCTTTTGTGGCCGCCGCCGATGGGCGTCGTGCACGGGCCCTTCAGCGCGACCTTGTACTTCACGATCGCATCCAGGGTTTCCTTGGGGAGCAGGCTGCCGTGCGGCTTCAGCGCCGATTCGCCGGCCGCGCCGGGCACCCAGTCGATCTTCACGCCCGCCGCGTCGATCACTTCGCGCGCGGCGCCGATCACTTCGGGCCCGATCCCGTCGCCGGGAATCAGGACCACCGAATGGGACGAATGCTTCCTGGGAGACTTCTTGGCCATGCGAGCATCCTCAGCGTCGGTTTCACCCCGATGACGTACCACTATTCTTCGATGGCCGCGATCAGCAACCGCAGAAATGCGGGCAGGTAGCCGAAGTAGATCGCGGTGACCAGATGTCCGTCGCGCACGGCCTCTTCCTTGACCCACTTCGCGCCGGCGTTTTCCATGTCGATGCGGATGTCGCCGGGGCTCGTCGCGCGCCGGCCCTTCAGGATGCCGGCCGAGATCAGCACCCATTGCGCGTGACAGATCGCGCCGATCACTTTCCTGCGGCGGTCCATCGAGCGAACGAGGTCCAGCGCGGGCTCGTGCGCGCGCAGCGTCAGCGGGCCGAAGATGCCGCCTGGAATCACCAGCGCGTCGAGCTTGCCCGGTTTCAGGTCTTCGATCGCGCAGTCCGTGGGCGCCAGGTCCAGGCCGCCTTTGCCCAGGCGCCCTTCGCCCCGGTAGACGACGCCCTTCCCGTCCGGACCGGCGACGAGCACCTCCGCGCCTTCCTCTTTAAAGCGGTAATACGGCGTCCAGAACTCGTGCTCGTGCACGCCTTCGGCGGCGAGCAGCGCGATGCGCTTCTTCTTCAGCCTTGGCTTGGGCGGCTTCATGCGCGGCTCCGGCTCAGACGTCCTCGGCGGCCTTCAGTTCCTTGCGGATCGCGTTCACCAGCGGCTTGACGGTCTTGGCCGAGAAATCGAACTTGATGCCCGCGGCGCGGAAGAGGTCCGGGAGCGGGCGCGAGCGCCCAAGGCTGAGGCCCTTGCGGTAATTCGCCACGGCCTTCGCGACGTCCTTCTTCGATTTCAGCCAGACTTGCAGCGCGCCGAGCTGCGCGATGCCGTACTCGATGTAATAGAAGGGGTGCAGGAAAAGGTGGAGCTGGCGCTGCCACAGGTTGGCGCGCGCTTCTTCCAGGCCCGTCCAGTCTTCCGTGCCGCCGAAACGGTCCATCAGCGTCACCCAGAATTCGCGGCGCTGCCCCGGCGTGTGCCCCGGATGCGTGTAGACCCAGTGCTGGAACGCGTCGATCGTCGCGACCCACGGCAGCAGGCCGACGATGCCTTCCAGATGCACGCGCCGCGCGCGCTTGGCGTCCTCTTCGGAATAAAAGACTTCCAGGTGCGGCCCGCCGAGCAGTTCCATCGACATCGAGGCGACTTCGCAGAATTCGATGGGCGCGTGGCGGTACGCGAGCAGCGGTTCGTCGCGCGTGGCGATGGAGTGGAAGGCGTGCCCGCCTTCGTGCAGCAGCGTCTCGACGTCGCGCTGCAGGCCGACGGCGTTCATGAAGATGAACGGCATCCGCGCTTCTTCGAGCGAGTGCTGGTAGCCGCCGGGCGCTTTGCCTTTGCGCGAATCGAGTTCGAGCAGCTTGTTGCCGCGCAGCAGGTCGAAGTCCTGGCCGAGCGCCGGATCGATGCGGCGGAAGATTTCGTGCGTCTTGTCCACGAGCGTTGGGACGTCGGCGAAGGGCTTCAACGGCGGGCGGTTGCGCGGATCGACGCCCAGGTCCCACGGGCGCAGCTTGCGAAGGCCCATCAGTTTGCGGCGGCGCTGCTGCAGCCGGCGCGCCACCGGCACGACCACCTCCTCCACCGCCTTGTGAAAATCCTCGCAGGCTTCGGGGCCGTAATCGAAGCGTCCCTTGGCGCGGAAGGCGTAATCGCGGTAGCTGGCAAAGCCCGCGTTGGCCGCGATCTTTCCGCGCAGCGCGATCAGTTCGTCGTAGATGCCGTCGATGGCTTCCTTGTCGCGCAGGCGGCGTTCGGAGACCAGGCGCCAGGCCTTCTCGCGTAGCGCACGGTCGGGTTCTTCCAGGTAGCGCCCCATCTGCTGGAGCGTCTGCTCCTTTTCCTGGAAGGTGACGGTCATCGCACCCATCGTCTTCTGGTACTTCTGGCCGAGCTTCGATTCCTCGGTCTGGAGCGCGACGTTCTCTTCGCGGAAGAGTTCCACGTCCTTGCGCACGTCGCGTTCGTAGACCATCCAGCGCTTCTGCGGCAGCTTTTCGCGGAAGGGCGAGGCCAGGAAGAGCTGGTCGAGCTTCTGCCACTCGGGCTTCATCTTCGGTTCGATCTGTTCGACGAACTGCAGGTACGACTGTTCGGCGTCCTTGTCGTCGGTCTGGCAGGTCATGTTGATGTAGCGCTTGGCCTCTTCCTGGTAGAGCGCCGCGCCGAGTTCGCTGGCCTTGAGCACCCAGCGCTCGAGCTGCTTGGGATTCTTGAGCTTCGCGGCTTCCTCCTGGAGCTGGCGGAAGAGCGGTTCGAGCTGCGCCCAGTCGCCCAGGTCGCAGGTCTCGGGGACGAACTGGCGCGGCTGGGCCTTGGGCAGGTTCTGCAACGCTTCGACGGGCATGGGTTGCTCCGGTGCGGGACGCGGTTTCTCACGCAGACGGCTCCAGCCTACCCGTCGCGCCGCAATCCGCCATCCAATCGCCTCCGAATCCGGAAGGGCAAAAAAGTATCGGTTGTAAGCAGCAGGCGCGTAGCCCCTGCCTGGCGCGGCGGGCCATAATGCCCGCGGGTCGAGCGAAGGGAGCGCGCATGGGAACGAGTTCACGCGAGTTGGTCCGGCAGGCGATGGCGCTGGGCAAGCCCGAGCGCGTGCCGGTGATGTGCCAGCTCGCCATCGGCCACACGCTGCTGCAGACCGGCATCCACCCGGTCGATTACTTCCTTTCGAGCCAGGCCTACGCCGACGGGCTCCTGAAGATTCGCGAGATCTACAACTTCGACGGCGTGCTGATGCACAAGAATGGGCGCGACCCGAACTTCATGGACCTGGTCGTGCGCATCGACCGCGACCAGGAGACGCCCAGCATTTACCTGAAGGACGGCTCGCGCATCGACTGCACCCGCGACGACGATCCGTATTACCGCCACGCCGACGGCTTCGAGCGCCCCGAGGTGGAAACCTTCGATCCCGACGACCCGCTCGGCTGGGCGCCCGAGAGCTTTCGCCGCTGGTGCGAGCACAAAGGCACGGCCGTTTACCGCACGCCGGAGGCGATCCCCGCTTTCTGGTTCGACTGCATCGACCGCGTAAAAGCCGCCATCGGCGAGACGCATTCGGTGCACGGCGAAGTGCGTTCGCCCTTCGACCATCTGCTCAACATCGTCGGCATGGAACCGGGCCTGATGGCGCTGCTGATCTCCCCCGAACACACCAGGCGCCTGCTCGAGACCTTCGCGGACATGTCCACGGCCTGGGCCGTCGCGCAGTGCCGGCGCGGCTGCGACGCGATCAAGATTTCCTCGCCCTTCGCCGGCGGCGGATTCCTTTCGCCCGACCAGTACCGCGAATGGATCATGCCCTACGAGACGCGCATCGCCGCGGCCGTGCGCGCCGAGGGCAAGTACGTCTACACCCACACCTGCGGCGCGATCGGCGACCGGCTCGACCTGATGGCCGAGACCGGCATTCACGGCATCGAGACGCTCGACCCGCCGCCGCTCGGCACGGTGAACCTGGCCGAAGCCAAGCGCCTGCTGCGCGACCGCCTGTTCATCAAGGGCAACGTCGATCCGGTGAACTCCCTGCTGCGCAAGGACGCCGCGGGCGCGCGCGCGGACATCGAACGCGTGTACGGCATCGGCAGCGAAGGCGGCCAGTACATCCTCAGCACCGCGTGCAGCGTCGCGCCGCCCACGCGCCGCGAGAACGTGAAGCAGCTTACCGAATGCGTCTACGCGCACGCCGAATGAACTTCGCGGGGGCACCATCATGAACCGCAGCGCCGTGGCCCGCGCGCCCATGCGCATCGATCCCGCCGGCGGCGGCACCGACTGCCCGCCCTTCAGCGTCGAATACGGCGGCACGCTGGTGAACTTCGGCATCGCCCGCTACGTCCACGCGCGCGTGGACCTGCGCCCGGGCTCCAGCGAAGTCTCGATCCGCAGCGAGGACTTGGGCCGCGAAATCCACGCCGCGCGCCTGGAAGACTGGAAGCTCGACGGCGAGATGAACCTGCTCAAGGCCGTCGCGCTGCGCCTGAAGCCCGCCTGCGGCTTCCGCCTGACCGTGGAATCCGACGTCCCGCCCGGCAGCGGGCTGGGCTCCTCCGGCGCGGTGGGCGTCGCCTGCGTCGCGGCCTTCGACGAGGCCGCGGGCACCGCGCGCACGCAGGAAGCAACCGCGGAACTGGCCAACGCCATCGAGCGCAACGACTGCGGGAACATCGGCGGCAACCAGGACAGCTACGGCGCGGCGCTGGGCGGCTGGAACGAACTGACCTACCACCAGGGCGGCGGGACCTCCGTGCGGCGCCTGAACGTCCCCGAGCGCGCCACGCTGGAACTCGAGCGCCGCTGCGTGCTCGTCTACACCGGCGAAGTGCATCTCTCCGGCAGCATCCACGCCGACATCAAGCGCAGCTACGCGCTGCCCGAAAGCCCCACCGTGGACGCGATGAAGAACCTCGCGCGCATCGCGCGTGCGTGTTCCGCGGCGCTCGAAGCGGGCGACGTCGAAGCGTTCGGGGAATGCATGAACGAGAACTGGGTGCATCACAAGCGCCTGCACGAAAGCTGCGACAGCCCGACGCTGCGGAAGTATTACGCGGCGGCTCAGGATCACGCGGTGGGCGGCAAGACCTGCGGCGCGGGCGGAGGCGGCTGCGTGCTCTTTCTCGCGCGCGACGGCCACCGCCGGGCGCTCGAACGCGCCTTCGAGGCGCTGGGCGGACGGCTGATTCCGTTCGGGATCGACCGCCACGGCCTGCGCCGCTGGAAAGCCTGATCAGAAATCGATGCGGTAGTGCCGCGTCGGGCCCCAGTTGCCGGCCTGGTCGCAGGCGCGGATGTGCGCGTACCAGGTGCCCGTGCGCCCGTACTCGGCCTTGAAGGTGTCCTTCAGCGCGACGCTCTTGGGCGCTTCGGTGTCGGCGCTGCGGTCCATGATCATGGAATAGCCCCAGATCCCGCTCTCGTCTTCCTCGGCTTCCCATTCCACGCGCCCGCCGGTGCCGGCTTCCGGGGCCATGTGCAGGTTGTCGATCCACAGGCTCGCGCCGCGCTTGGCGCCGGCCTGCCCGTGGGCGCTCAGCCGAATCTGCGAGATGATCCGCACCGGCAGGCGCGGCACGGCGCGTTCGATGCAGTCGCGCAGGTTCACGCTCGCGTGGTTCCACTGCCCGTTGGCCTTGATGCTGGCGATGGAACCGGCCTCCCTGCCGCCCTCGTCGCCCGGCTTGCCGTCGCCGAGGAAGCGGATCGTGTACCACTCGCCCAGCACCTGCGCCTGCACGTCCACGTTCACGCCCGGGTCGGATTTGTAGTCGAAGTGCAGAATTGGATACGAGTCCATGTACCACGCGTTCTTGTGCAGCAGGATGCAGGCGTCGCAGTCGTCGTCCTGCATGACGAAGCGCGCCGAGCGCCGGCCGAAGGCCGCGGTCCTGGGATCGTCGGTCCAGTCGAGGCGGCAGTCCTGCAGCGCGCGCACGTGGCCCAGGGTTTCCTCGAAGTTGAGCGCCAGGCTGATCTCGAGCTGCGCGGGGCGGTTCAGGCTCTCGCCGATGCCGTTGTCCGGGGCGGCGAAGCGCACCTGCGCGATCGCGGGGCCCTTGCGGTCGGCCGAACGGTCGGCCACGAAGGAGAACGCGCAGGGCTCGGCCAGTTCGTTGCCCAGGCTGTCGGCCGCGGCCAGGAGCTGCACCTTCACCTCCGAGCCGTCCGCCCAGTTCAGCGGATTGGCGCTGGCCGTGTCGTCGTAGGTCAGGACGTTGCGTTCGCCGTCGAACGTCACGCCCGGATCGCCCGGCGCCAGCGTGCGCCCGTTGACCGAGAACTTCAGCGAGTGCTGCAGCACCACGTGGTCGTCGGCCAGGCTCAGCGAGACCGTGCGCCCGGCGTAGCGCGCGCCCGGGCCGGGCTCGAATTTGCTCACGCGCGGCGGCGAGTTGTCCACGCGGAACTTGTAGTGCCGCGTGCGCGACCAGACGCCCGCGGCGTTCCGGGTGCGGACGTGCAGGTACTTCCAGCCGTCGGCGAGCATCCGGCCGCCCTGCGGCTTGCCCGGCGCGTTCTGGGCGTCCGCTTCGAGCATGCGCTTGGCCGCGCCCTGCACGCTCTCCATCGGCTGAATGTCCTTGCGCCCTTCGGCGGGCACGGTGTCGGGGTTTTCGTCCAGCGCGCTGGCGAAATCGGCTTCGGGCGCCAGGTCGCGCGGCCGCCACAGGAACGCGATGCCTCGGGCGCGGGCGGCGGGCAGCGCTTCGATCTTGTGAATGAGGTAACTCATGCCTCGGCGGTTGCCGCGGTACCCGCCTTCGCGCAGGTCCAGGTTGGAAATCTCGTAGGCCTCCTGCTCGGGCGATTCGGCGGCCAGCATTTTCATCAGCGGTATTTCGACGCGCCGCCACGTGCCGTCGGCGACGAAGCCCTCGGGCGGGCCGTGGCAGGCCGAGTTCTGATCGCCGAAGTTGAAGCGCCCGCGCCGCCCTTCGGCCTCGCCCGTATCGGTCAGCAGCAGCGTCTGCCGGGGCATGCGCGGATTGCCGCCGTCGTTGAAATGCAGGTTCACGGGCACCTCGAACGGAATCTTGTACTCGATCGCCAGGTACGGCCAGTTCGCCAGGTTGTAATGCCCCGTCCGCACGCGCATCCCGAAGTGCGACCCGTCGCGCAGGGACGACACCTGGACGCTGCGCGGATCCTCGGCGTTTCGCGGCGCGTCGGCGCTCTCGCCGACCATCGCTTCCAGCACGCCCGTGGCGGGCCAGACGTCCTCGCGCCCCAGCACGCCCGGCGGGCGGACCATCGTCAGCCCGCGCGCGCTCTGGCGCGGGTCGGCGTCCATCAGCGCTTCGACCAGCGGCGCCTGCGGCTCGGTCTTGGCGGCCGACGACTTGAACGTGAACGCATACGACGACGCCTGCGCGACCGGGTTGCCCGCGCGGTCGGCGAATTTCTCGACCGTCAGCGCGACCGACTGCCCTTCGGTAAAGGCCTTGCCCGCGCGCCAAGCCAGCAGGTCGAACGTCGCGGTCTGCGCGGCGCCGTCGAAGCGGACCATCTCAGGCGGCACCGCCGTGCCGGTGACGGCCAGGCGCACGGTCGTGGGATCGACGCCGCTGCCGCCCGCGTCGTCGAAGACCACCTTCACGCTGTGCCCGTCGCCGCCTTCGTCGTAGGGCCAGATCACCTTCGCGACCGACGGCGGCGTAAAATCGACGTCTTCGGGCTTGAGCGCCATCAGGTCGGTCACCGCGTAGCTCGCGCCGGCGCGGTTGCCGCCGAACCCGGCTACGGTGTAATCGTGCCAGGCCAGGCAGCCGAACATCGGGCGCAGGCTCGCGCGCGGCGGCGCGTCGTACCCTCGGCGCTTCCAGAGTTCGGCCCACGACGGCCCCAGGTCGAACTGGACCGTGTGCCAGCGCCCGTCGGCGGCGAGCGGGATCGTCCCCACCGCCGGCAGGCCCTCGTCCCAGGACTTGGGGCCCGAGACGCGCCATCGGAAGAGTTCCCCGCTGTTCGTATCCTTTAAATACAGGTCCACGGCCGCGCCGGGGTCCAGGCGCATGCCGAAGCGCAGCACGCCATTGGACGACGGATCGAGCCGCAGGCGCTTCCACTGCAGGGCGAAGGAGCCGCCGCCGATCGCATTGGTGACGCGCCAGGCCTTGGCCAGAAACTGGTCCTTGGCCTCGGGGATCGCCGCCGCGTCGGCGGGCTTGAAGCGCGCCGGCGCCGCGCCGACGGAGGCCGAAATCTCCTGCGGCATCGCCTCCAGCGCGACGCTCGTGTGGACTTCCCCGTCGTACATGTTGATCACGTTGCCGTCGTCGAAGAGTTCGCTCGCGCGCGCTTCCAGCGGTCCCGGGCGCACGGCGTCGCTGGCGATGCGGCAGCGCGAGAGCAGCACGCCGTTGTCCACGGTCCAGAAGGCGACGCGCCCTTCGCCCAGCGGATCGGGATCGGTGAAGGTGAAGGCCTTGACCCCGTCGCGGTAGAAGGAGACCTGGTTGCCGGCCTTTTCCAAACGCAGGTGGAACCAGCGCTGGTGCAGTTCGGGCTTGTCCGGCTGGCGCACGCGGTCGCCGGGCAGGCGCGCGTCCTCGGCGGTGGCCTCGGCCACCTGCACGCCGTTGCGGTACAGGCGCGTCCAGTAATTGCGCCCGCCGCCGAAGATCACCGCGTAGCCGCTGTCCAGGTGCACGCCGTCGCCGCAGATGGTCAGGTTGTAGTCGCCGGCGCGTTCGTACGGCGGGTCGTCCTGCTCCATCATCACGGCGACGTGCGCGTCCACCGAGACGTTTCCCCCGAAGACCTGCTTGTTCCAGATTGCGGCCACCGTGCTGCTGCGCCCGCCGAACCACGACCAGCGCGGATCGCAGATCCATTTATTCAGCAGGCCCCAGCGCCCGCAGGCGACTTTCCAGTCGGCCGGCGCGCCGTCGAAGGTGTACTCGTACGTCCCGCGCGAAGTCACCCGCACGGTCCGCGGATCGCCCAGGTTCTTCAGGCCGCGCACGGCCAGGCGGTCGCCGTCCTGCTTCGCGGCCTCGGGTTCGCGCGTCCAGGTCAGCGTCTGGCCGTCCACGTCCAGGAAAACCTGGTCCGCGCCCGCGCGCACGGCCACACGCTGGTACGGGCCTGCCGCGGGCAGTTCGAGCGCCTTCGCGTTGCGGCCCCCGTGGTCCGAAAAGTTCGCGATCCGCCCGCTCAGCGTGATGCGCAGGCCGCCCCGCGCCGGCAAGTCCGCGCCCCCGCCCAGCGCCAGCTCAAGCTGGTCGAACTTGGGGCGGTTCAGCACCACGGCCTGTTCGCCGGGGAAGCGGTAGGCGTGCAGGGCCCATCCGGTCTTCTCGTCGCGGTCCCATTCGAGCGCCGGGTTGGCCCAGCGTTCCATGTCCTGCTCGGCCGCGAAGATTTCGTTGATGCGCCGCTCGGGGTTGCTCCCGCCCAGTTCCTTGCGGTTGCTGAAGACGCCCACGTCGTCGAAGAAGACCGGTTCGCCCTTGCCCGCGTACAGGCCCACCTGCCCGCGGCGCAGGCCCGGAACCTTTTCGCGGAAGACTTCCGCGCCGTCCACGAGCGCGCGCACGTCCTCGCCGGACCAGTCCAGCGTCATGCGGTAGAACTCGTACGGGCGGTAGGCCATCGGTTTCTCGGCCAGAATCTTTTCCACGCCGCCTTCGACGCGCACGAGCTGCAGGCGTTCGTGCGCGGCCTCGGGTTGCTTGCGCTCCGCGCCGCCTTCGTCCTCGCCGCCGTTCTGATCGCTCTTCGGGCCCTGCCAGCGTAGCAGCAGGCAGTCGCCGGGCGAGGTAACCGCCACGGCCAGCCCGCAGGCCCCGGCGCCGAGCGGCTTCACGCAGGCCTCGGCCGCGTAATCGCTCCAGCCGGCCTCGCCGCCCAGGATCAGCGCCTCGTCGCTCTGGCTGACGGGCTGGATGAGCGTCCCGGTCATCGGCGTGCCCCAGACGAACTGGTCGCGGGGGATGACGAAGTCGCGCAGCGCTTTCTCGCCCGGGCGCAGGATCTTGAGGCGCAGCGTCCCGGCGCGCCCGCCATCGTCGGTGTACAGAAGCTGGTTCAGGCGCCAGCGGTCGAGCTGCTCGATCGGCTGGCCGTCGATCGCCACGATGGTGTCGTCTTCCTGCAGGCCCGCGCGCGCGGCGGGCGAACCGCCCGTGATGCGGACGATGTGGATGGTGCCCTCGACATCGCCGATCATCACGCCGATGCCGTAGCGTTCGGTGCGCATGCGCCCGCGGTAGAGCTTGTCGGCGGCGGGCGCGTCCTGCCCGAAGCTGGCCCGCAGCGAGAAGGGATTCGCGGAGCGCTCCGGAAAGGCCATCTGCGTCAGTTCCCACTTGCCGCGCGCGGGCCGCCAGACGTACCCGGCGCTCTCGCGCATGAACGTGTCGCGGAAGGCCACGCGGCCGAGCGGGATCGCGCGCCGCGGCCCGGCCTTGGTCCCGTCGTTCGAGACCGCCGCGCCGCTGGGGCCGTCGAGCTTCGCGTCGCCCTTCCACGTAAAGAGGAGCGTCCCGTTCCACCAGACCGCCAGCTCGCCGTTGCGCCACAGCGCGCCGAGCACCTGGTCGCCGCCCGCGCGCGCGGCGGGGCCGACGAGTTCCCGCACCGAACCCTTCGCGAGTTCCTCGCAGGCCGGTTCCTGGGCGCCCTCGGGTTTGGTCAGGCGTTCGAGCACCGCGGCCTTGTCGTCGAGCCGCAGGCGCATGCCCGTGGCGGTCGCGGGATCGATGGAGAGGTACAGATCGGCGACGGGGCCGGGGTTGACCAGCGGGGGCAGCGTGAGCGTCTGTTCGAGCCAGAAGTCGCCGCGCTTCAGCTCCGCGTCGTCGCTGACGCGCAACAGGCCCAGTCCGTGGACCTGCGCGGTGGTCTCGGGCGGCGGCGGCGGGCGCTTGGGGGCCGGCTCGGAGGTTTCTTCGGAAACGACGGTCTTTTCAGCGTCCGGATCGGGCTCGGGGACGTTCGGCGAATGCCTTCCCAAATAGAGTTTTACACCCACGACCAGCACCACGAGCAGCACGACGAAGACAAGAGTGGACCGGTTGGATTGGCTCACGCGGCGCGTCCTTGGATCGGGCCCATCCGTAAGACGGGAATGGGCCGCCGGATAATGAAAAAATCTATCCCAAGTGCCTCAAGATGGCAGCGGAATCTCGGTTTTGGCCTTGGAACTCTCCGCGCTCCTTCTTAGATTAAGCGCGCTGCTTCCTTTCATTCCGCAGGAGTTTTCGCGCCTATGTCGGCACACGCTCACGACGATCACGGACACGGCGGGCACGATGCCCACGGCGGCGGGCACGACAGCCACGGCGGGCACGACAGCCACGGCGGCCACGACAGCCACGGCGGCCACGGCGGCCACGGGCACGGCCACGAACACTGGGGCGATTACAACCTCAAGCCGCCCGGCCCCAGCACCCTGCCCAAGGTGGGCCCGGAAGCGCTGGTGATCTTCGGCGTCGCGCTGGCCGGCATGCTGGCCGCGATCTCGCTCTACAGCCTGAAGCTGGCGACCTCCGCCAAACCGCATGCGGTGCACGAATCCCACGCCGAAGCCGGCCACGGCGAGGGCCACGGCGCGCCCGCCGCCTCGCATGGGGAAAAGGCCGGCCACGGAGAAAAGACCGCGCCCGCCGGGCACGGTTCGCACGAGACCAAGACCGCCCCGGCGGAAACCCCCGCGCACGGCGCCGGCGAAGGCCACGCGCCCGCGGAAAAGTCCGCGGCCCCCGCGCCCGCCGAAGAGAAGTCCGGCCACGAAGGCCACGGCCACTAGCAAGCCGCATCCAAAATAAAAACGCCGCCCTGCGTGCAGCGGCGGCGTTTTTACTTCGGGCGGACTTCCCGCTTACACGTCCAGGTCGGTGATCTCGAGCGCGTGCTGTTCGATGAACTCGCGGCGCGCGGCCACGCCTTCGCCCATCAGAATCTTGAACATGTCGTCGGCGGCGTAGGCGTCCTCCAGCTTGACGCGCAGCAGGATGCGCTTGGCCGGGTCCATGGTCGTCTCCCAAAGCTGCTCGGCGTTCATTTCGCCCAGCCCTTTGTAGCGCTGCACGTCCATGCCCTTCTGGCCCAGCGTGCGGATCTGGTCCAGCACGGAGGACAGCGAGGCCACGCCGTGTTCCTGGTGGTTCGATTCGATGACCTTGAACTTGTAGCCGACGTCGGTGACGCCCGAGCCCAGGTAGTCGCCGCGCGAGAACCCCATCGTCGCCAGTTCGCCAAAGGCCTCGGTCAGCGACTGCGCCTCGCTCAGCCGGCGCATCTCGACGCCCATGCCGGCCGCGGCCAGCGTGGACTGGCCGCCCTCGCCGCCGCCTTCCTCGAACGATTCCTCGTCGCCGCCTTCCGCGGGCGCGGCCTCGCCGCCTTCGCCTTCGTCCTTCTTCTTGATGCGGCGGGTCTTGCCCTCGCTCGAGGCCGCCTCGGCCTGGCGCTGCGCCAACATCGCGGCCAGCTTGCCGTCGCGGTACTTCTCGGCCTCGCCCTCGTCGAAGAAGTAGCCTTCTTCGCCGAACGCGACCACGTGCCAGTCGGGGAACTGCCCTTCCTCTTCCTGCTTGAGGTACTCGTCGAAGACGATGCCCTTGCGCTTCAGGCTCGCGCGCAGGCGTTCCAGGCGCGTCAGGGAGGCGATCAGGCGCGTCAGGTCCTCGCTCTCGATGGCGGCGACGCGCCCGGCCACTTCGATGCGCGTGCCGTCGGCGCCGAGCTTGAGGAAGGTCGTCTTCATCGTCTCGTCGCTGAGCACGTACTCGGCCTTCTTGCCCTTCTTGATGCAGTAAAGCGGCGGCTGCGCGCAGAAAATGCGCCCTTCGGCCAGCAGATGCGGCATCTGGCGGAAGAAGAACGTCAGCAGCAGCGTGCGGATGTGCGAGCCGTCCACGTCGGCGTCGGTCATGATGATGATCTTGCCGTAGCGCAGCTTCCCGGCATCGAATTCGTCGCCGATGTTCGTCCCGATCGCCTGGATCAGCGTCGCGATTTCGGCGTTGCCGAGCATCTTGTCGATGCGCGCCTTCTCGACGTTCAGCACCTTGCCGCGCAGCGGAAGGATCGCCTGGTAGCGGCGCTCGCGCCCGCTCTTGGCGCTGCCGCCGGCGCTGTCGCCTTCGACGATGAACAGTTCCGCTTCCATCGGGTCGCGGGTCTGGCAGTCGGCCAGCTTGCCCGGCAGCCCGCCGCCGCTGAAGGCGCTCTTGCGGCGCGCCAGTTCGCGGGCCTTGCGCGCGGCCTCGCGGGCCTGCGCGGCGCTGATGGCCTTCTTCACGATCTCGGTGGCCATCTTGGGATTCAGTTCGGTCCACTCGGTCAGCTTGTCGCCGACCAGGCTGTTGACCATGCCCTCGACTTCGGCGTTCACCAGGCGCGTCTTGCTCTGGCTGTCGTACTGCGGCTCGGGAATCTTCACCGAGATCACCGCCGCCAGCCCTTCGCGCAGGTCCTCGCCCGAAAGCGACGGGTCCTTTTCCTTCAGGAAGTTCTTTTCCTTCGCCAGCTTGTTGAAGATGCGCGTCAGCGCCGTCTTGAAGCCCGACAGGTGCGTGCCGCCCAGCGAGGTGTTGATGCCGTTGGCGAAGCAGAAGATCTTTTCGTCGTAGCCGTCGTTGTACTGCAGCGCGACCTCGACGCCGATGCTCGCGTCCTTGGCGCTGCACGCGACCACGTCGCCGATGGTCTGGCGTCCCGCGTTCAGGTGCGCGACGAACTCCTTCAGCCCGCCGGGGTATTCGAAGACCTCGTTCTTGCCGTTGCGCTCGTCGCTGAAGGCGATGCGCAGCCCGCCGTTCAGATAAGCCATCTCGCGGAAGCGCTTGGAGAGCACCTCGAACTTGTACTCGAGGGCCCCGAAGATCTGCGTATCGGGCTTGAAGTGCACGCGCGTGCCGCGGCGGGGCGAATCGCCCACCTTCTGCACGGGCCCGCGGCGGACGCCGCGGTCGTACCACTGCTCGTGCGCCTCGCCGTCGCGCCAGACCGTCGCGTGGAACCACTCCGAGAGCGCGTTGGCGCACTTGATGCCGACGCCGTGCAGCCCGCCGGAGGTCTTGTAGCCCTTGGTCTCTTCGCCGAACTTGCCGCCCGCGTGCATGTTGCTCAGTACCACCTCGAGCGTGCTCACCTTTTCGTCCGGATGCTCCGCGACCGGGATGCCGCGCCCGTCGTCTTCGACGCTCAGCGAACCGTCCGCGTGAATGGTGACCTTGATGGCCTTGCAGTGCCCGGCCATCGCTTCGTCCACGGAGTTGTCCACGGCTTCGAAGACGCAGTGATGCATCCCGACTTCGTTCGCGCCGCCGACGTACATGCCCGGGCGCTTGCGGATCGACTCGGGAAACTCCAGCATCTTGATGTCGCTGGCGTCGTAGCTGCCTTCTTCGACGTGTTCAGCGTTGATGGTGGCAGTACTTTCGGTCTTATCTTCAGCCATTCGGAGCCCCTTGGTGGACGCCTGAAATTGTACCTAATTTCACACGCGCGCCAACTCCGATCGTGCGCTTCGGGCCTGAATTTTTACCTATGAAAAGTGGACCCCCGGCGCGAAAGAAGTAGCCTGAACGTCTATCCTAAACTCCGGGAGGGGAAACCATGGCCAGGTACGTCGCGTTGATCCGCTTTACCGCCCAGGGCGTGAAGCAGATCGGACAGTCCGTGAAGCGCGCGGAGCTCTTCAAAAAGGAGGCCCGCAAGCTCGGCGGCGCCGTGCACGAGGTCTACTGGACGATGGGCTCCAGCGACGGCGTGCTCGTGTTCGACGCGCCCGACGAGGCGCGCGCCACGGCCCTGATGCTCAAGCTGAGCGCCAAGGGCAACGTGCACACGGAGACGATGCGCGCGTTCGATGCGAAGGAATTCGCGGCGGTAATGAAGCGCGCTTAGGGCTTACTGCTCGTAGGCCCCGCAATCGGGCAGGCCGTTCTTGGGGCGGGCTTCGTCGCCTTGGGGGAAGATCGGCTGGCGGTCCACGACGGCCGTCAGCTTCTTGCCCGTGCCGTCGGCGTAGACGAGTTGTTCCGCGGGCGCGCCCAGGTTGAGCGTGCTCGCGGTCTTGTAGTTGTGCCCCGCCGCGTCGGCGAAGGCCAGGGCGATCTTGAGCGGGTTCGCCAGGCCGCCGGGGACGTCCGCGCCGGCATCGACGGCGTTGTTGCTGCCCTTCACGTCGGTGCTCTTGCCCCAGGCGATCTTGTTCGAGCCGTGGAAGATGTTGTTCAGCAGCACGGCCTTGGTGTCGGGCGCCGAGAGCCCGATGAAACCGATGCGCGGCGTCCCGGCCACGAAGGTGTTGTGGAAGGCGTACAGGGTGCCGTCGTGCTTGCGCCCCGTGTCGGAGCCGTAATCGATGTACTTCGTCGCGTTGCGGTCGCCGCCGCGGACCTTGCTGACCACTACGTTCCCGACCAGCAGGGTGTTCGAGTTCGGCTCCGCGGTGTGTTCGCTGTCCACGAGGCAGATCTCGCCTTCCTCCGAATCGCAGATGTAGTTGTACCAAAGCTCGTTGTAGTGGGCGCGCGACTTGAAGTTCTGCCCGAACAGCGAGTCGTGGACGTAGCTGAAGCGCAGGATCACGCCGTTGCCGTCCATGTAGAAGTTGTGGCTGTAGCCGTCGAAGTCCTTGGTGCCGTTGTAGGCGATCTCGCAGCGTTCGATGGTGACGGCTTCCTTGTCGCCCCCTTGCAGGCCCATGTCGCAGTAGGTGACCTTGCAGTTGCGCAGCGTGGCGCGGGTGGACGAATTGAAGCGCACGCCGGCCCCGTTGTTGCCGTTGCGCGCGTTCTTGAACTCCAGGTTCTCGATCGTGATGTACGAGCCTTCCACCTGCATGATCGCGCGCGGCGTCGAACGCACGCCGCTCAGCACCAGCCCGTTGCCGTCCAGGAGCGGGCGTTCGCCGTTCGGGCCCAGCACGCCCAGGACGCGGATCGGCGCGGCCGCGGTGCCCTGGCCCGTCAGCTTCATGCATTCGTTGTAGGTGCCCGGATCGATCACCACCGTCGTGCCCGGCCCGGCCTTGGCGACCGCGCTGGCGATGGTCTTGAACTGCCGCGACGGGCCCACCTGCAAGACGTTGCCCGTCACCGGCTGCGACGCGGCGCTGGACGGGACGCTCACGGCCGGCGGCGCGTCGGGCTTGGTCGTGGTCTTGGCGGCCTTGACCGGCTGCGCGGCGCGGGCCTTCTTGGCCGCTTCCTCTTCGGCCCGGGCCACCTCGCCGGCCAGCGAATTGATCTTCTTATCGAGCGACGCGTCGGCCTCGCGCGCGAGCGCCAGGAGCCGGTTGGCTTCCTCGGGCTGGTCGAGCGCCAGGGCGACTTCCGCGGCAACCAGCAGGCGTTCGCCCTTGCCGTTGGCCACGGACTTGGCGATGCCGATCAGCTCCGGGTTCTCGATGCGGTTCCACGGCGCGGGGTACGCGTTGCCCTGCACGAGCACGGTGATGGCCTTCTCGTCGCACTTCACGATCGGGTATTCGGTGCGCGAACCGAAGATCAGCAGCCACGCCTTGGGCTTCTCGCCCGCGCGCAGCACCGCGTCGATGTTCTCGGCCAGGAACGGGATGATCTCGGCGCGGGAGTCCTGCGCCTGCGCGCGGACGGCCAAAACCGTCGCGAGCACGGCGACGACGAGGATGCACTGGTGCCTTGTCATTTCGCGTCCCCGGGCCTCATGCATAACGTCTATACAACTACAAACGAAAGACTGCGGTCTAAAGTGCAAGATTTCCGGTATTAATACAATCTATTCATGAGCATGATGTTGCGATCACAATTGTTACAGGCATCGTCGCGTTCGAAACCCAGTTGTTAGTAAGGAGACGGCATGCAACGGATCCGTCATGCAGGATATTGCACGTTATGTAGTCCTCCGTAAGATGCCGGTATTATTACATCGAGACCGCCTATGCGTGCGCAGACCTTGCATATCTCCCTTCAGGAAGGGCCGCCCGAAGCCCACATCGAACGCATGGACGAACTGATGGATGCGCTCGCGGCCTCCGTCATTCCGCAGGAACGTGAGGAAACGTTCGAGCCTACCTGGTTCGAGTTCGAGCAGCACGGGCCAAGCGGCGAGCTGGCCTGTTACCGGAAGACGTTCCATCTGAACCTGGGCATGGATCAGGGCGTCGGCGTCGTGCTTACCTGGGAAGCCACCGAGCCCGCACGCTACGAATTGCATTGTGCTTCGTCGCTCAAACGGGAAACGTGGATCGCGGAACGTTCGCGCCGCCTCGCCTGGACGGCCCTGATTGCCGCCGTGATTGGGATCAAAGTCGCGCGGACTTTCGGAGGGAACGACGAAACGCTAATCGTGCCGTACGGCAGAACCCTGAACACAGAGGGCATCGTTTGGTACGCCCTGGCGCTGCCCATTGCGGGACTGACGTGGTGGCTGAGTTCCGCGGTGCTTAAGACCCTGTACGTGCGCGGCGAACGAGCGCGGGTGCAGGACGTGTTATTAACGGGCAGCATCGCCTGCATAAAGCGCTGCCTGGACGAACGCAGCCTGACCTACGCCGTTGTGGAAAAGGAGCCCAAGCCGGCTCCGGCAATCGCACACCCCGCTCAAAGCGAAGGCGCGCCCAAACCCAAGCGTCCGCTCCGCCGGCCTCGCCCGCCGCTCCAGCGCCGGCCCGCGGCGCCGCCTACTGATTCCTGACGTCGTCGGCTGGCTCGTATCCGAAAAGCTCCCGCGTGTGCTCCAGCGCGAGGAATTCCGGTTCGGTACGGCTGGTCGCGTGGACGATCTCGTAGCCGATCCCGGGCTGCTCGATCGCGGAGCGAAAGATGAACGCGCCGTCGTCGGGCGAGAGCCAGAGCATGCGGCATTCGCCGGGCTTGCGGAGGTGGCGCGCGCCTTTTTCGGAAAAGGCGCCGATGCGCACGGCGACGAATTCCACCCCGTGCTTGTCGTGGTAGTAGCGCCCCAGAATCTCGCCGAACTGCTTGCTGACGCCGTACAGCGTGCGCGGCTTGGGCGTGGCAGTGACCGGCACCGTCTGGTCCCAGGGATAGCCGAGCACCGAGTGGCAGGAACTCGCGTAGACGATGCGCCGGACGCCGGCCTCCTGCGCTGCCTGAAACGCCCGCTGGGCGCCGATGATGTTGGGTTCGACCAGTTCCTCGGTCCAGTTCGCGAACGGGTACGGTTCGGCGGCCAGGTGCACGAGCACGTCGGCGCCGGCGAGGGCCTTGCGCATGAAGTCGAGATCGCGCACGTCGCCCAGCAGCGCCTTCGGGTCGTGCGCCACGGGCACGCGGTCGAGCGTCCGCAGGTCGTAGTGCGGACGCAGCAGCGGGCAGAGCACGCGCCCGATGCGCCCGGCCGCGCCGGTGACGGCCACCTTCAGGCGGGGCGTCTCCGCGGGCGCGCTCATGCGTCGCCCGCCGGGATGGTCCGCACGTCGTCTTCGGGTTCGTACCCCAGGATTTCCCGCGCTTCCTGGAGGCCCAGCACTTCCTTTTCGGTGATCGAGGTGCCGTGGACGACGGCGTAGCCGACGCCGGGCTTTTCGACAGAACATCGGAAGAGTTTGACCGCGTCGCGCGGCGAGAGCCAGATGGTGCGCGCGCCGCCTTTCTTGCGGATCAGGTCGCTCTCGTACGGCTGGAACCAGCCGATGCGTATGGCGATGAATTCCAGCCCGTGCTTGTCGTGGTAGTAGCGGCCCATCACTTCGCCCATCGCCTTGGTGACGCCGTACAGCGTGACGGGACGATGCGGCTCTTCGGCACGGATCGGATGGTCTCGCCGGCCGCCTCCGAGCACCGCCTGGCAGGTGCTGGCGAAGACCATGCGCTTGACCCCCGCGGCGCGCGCGGCTTCGAAGACGTTGAAGAGGCCGACGACGTTGTTGGGGACGAGCTGCTCGACGAAGGGCGCTTCGTCGGAGGTTGCCGCCAGGTGGAGCACCGCCTGGCAGCCGGACATCAGTTCGGTCAGTTGGGGGATGCTGTCCAGCCCGCAGACCCGCGCCTCGGGGTCCCAGTCCACCGGGCGGTGGTCCATCGTGCGCAGGTCCCAGAACTGCCTGAGCGCGGGAACAACGTGTTTTCCAATGCGGCCACCCGAACCGGTCAGCAGGACCGTAGGCTTCGCCATCCCCGATGTTCCTCGCGCACCGCCCGCCGGCACCCCGCGCCGGACGAGCCGCTACAGCCCGATCTTCGAACGGAATTCCTTCGTGCCGCGCGCGCCGACCTTGGTGACGCGGTAGAGCGTGCCGTCGAGCGTATCCTTGCCGTCCTTGCCGCCCGCGGTGGTGACGAACAGTTCGTCCAGGTTCGCGCCGCCGAAGACGCACGAGGACACCTTCCCGACCGGAAAGCCGATCTTGTCCAGGTAGCGGCCTTCGGGCGAGAGCTTGAGCATCGCGTAGCCGTCCCAGCGCGTCGTCCAGATAAAGCCGTCGGTGTCCACCGTCATGCCGTCGGGGAAGCCTTCCGTCGGCGGCGCGTTGTAGAAGAGGCGTTCGCGGGTGAGCGCGCCGGTGCGGCGGTCGTAATCGTAGAGGTAGATTTTGCGCCGCGTACTGCACGTCCAGTAAAACTGCTTCAGGTCGGGCGTGAAGCCCATCCCGTTGCTGCAGCCGGTGCCGCGAAAGAGGCAGGTGACGCTCAGGTCGCGTTCGACCTTAAAGAGCCCGCCGCCCAGCGGATCGTTGCTCATTGTCCCGGCGTAGACGCGGCCTTCAGGATCGGCGATGACGTCGTTGAAGCGCGTCATCTGGCCGTCGATGCCTTCCTTCAGGACCTCGTACTTTCCGTCCGGACTCAGGCGCGCGATCTTGTTGTCCTGAAAGAGGAGCAGGGCGTCGTCGTCCTGGAAGGTGAAGCCGCCGATGGGCGAGGTGCTGGTGAAGAAGTTTTCGTGTTCGCCGGTGACGGGATCGGCGCGGAAGAGCCGGCCGGGGGGGATGTCTTCCCAGTAAATCTTGCCGTCGCGGTCGTTCCAGAGGGGGTTTTCCCCCGTGTTGCAGTGATAGTTGGCGATGGCATGAATTTCAGGCATGCGGCCCCTCGCTTTCAATGCGTGTGTCTGCCCCGGTTGTACTCCCCGCCGCCCGCAGGTCCAGCCCGATCCTCCGCCGGAACCCTTTCGCTCGCGCGCGCCCTCCGGCAGGGTATCATGCGCGCATGAACGCCTCCGAGGCCGCCGCCGCGCCCCTCCCCGCCGCCCCCGCGCCCGCTCCCGCGGCGCCGCCGATGCCGTTTTGGGGCTACAAGCATTTCGGCGGGCTGCTTTCGGGGTTTACCGCCGGCATCCTGGCCATCGTGATTCCGTTGCTCAACAAGGATATCCATTTCATGGGCGTGGGCCTGTGCGCGCTCGGGGCGCTGAACGCCTACCTGCTCTCCCTGATGAACCGTTCGCTGATGGGCGCGATCGCGGGGCTGAACGGCGGCTTCCTGCTGGGCCTGATCAGCTACGGCGCCGTGGCGCTGCTCGCGTCCGATCCGGCCGCCAACGACCCCGAAGTCTTCCCGCGCCTGCTCAACCCGCTGCTCTTCGCGGCCCTCTGCCCGCTGCTCGGCACGGGCCCGCTGGCCATCGCCATGTTCTTCCAGCAGAACCGGCCCAAAGGCGCGTTCCTGCGCCTGCTGCTCGCGGTGGTGGGCGGCGCGATGGGCGCGGCGGCGGGGCTGGTCGTCTACGGCATGACTTCGACGCTGATCAACGACGTCATGAACTGGAGCGCGTCTGACGCGGTGCCGCTGGTGCTGGGCTTCGCCGCCGCCGGCTACGTGCTCTTCCGGCTGCAGGTGATCTTCCTGCTCGAGACCAACAGCGGCGACAGCGTCGAACGCCCCGCCATCGAAGAACCCGATCCTCTGGCGCCCCGCCCCCGGCGCACCGGCGCGGACGACGAGCCCTGAACATGCTGCACGACGAACCGCAACCGCCCTACCCTGCGGCCTACACGAAGGGCGTCTGGCTCTTCAACCAGCGCCACTTCTTCGAATGCCACGAGATTCTCGAGGGCATCTGGCTCGAATCGGTCGGCTTCGAGAAGACCTTCTATCAGATGATCATTCACGCCGCGGTCTGCTTCGTTCACTGGGAGAACGGGAATCGCAAAGGCGTGCTCTCGCTCCAGCACACGTTCGAACTCAAGGCGAAGCAGATCCCCGCGCCGGCCTACATGGGCCTGGAAATTCCTGTTTTGGTGAAGGACATGGACGCGCTGGTCAGCCCGCTGCGATTGGATCCGAACCTGGACCTGCGTCCGTTCGAAGAAATTCTCACCCCCACCCTGCCCACCTCCGGCTTCGACCCCTTGCCCGTGGACGAGCACGAACTCCTTGTCCTGGGCCGACATGTGGAAGAAGACGAGTAATTCCCGCCGTTTCAATGAACGTGGTGCGTGTAATGCCGTTGTATCTTCGCGCAATTTTGTGCTCACCATTGAAATACTTCGGTGAGTCTAAGTAAGGAATGGTGAAACCGTGGTGGTGATTTACCCTTGACCGTTCAACATAGCTTCTTACATTGTGCAAGGCATTTAAGAAGCTATTTCCACCGGGGGCATACCAGCGAGATTAGGATTCATTAGGGTGCTAAGCCGCGATATGGCTTGCACGCTGGGAGGAATGTAGAATATGTCGCAGATTCGGTATCTCGTCGCTAGTTTGTTCCTTCTGCTGCTGGCCCACGTTCAGGCCGCCGAACCCGTCACGATTTCGATGGGCTCTTCGAGCATGCGGGGCGAAGTCGTCCGCATGACGAAAACCGAGGTGGTCCTGCGGGTCAACGGCAAGGAACAGTCCATTCCGGCGGGAGTGCTCACGCCCAAGGACTACTACGCCTGCGCCAAGTCGCTGCTCGATCCCAAGGACCCCAAGGCCACCTTCGAACTCGGCGAGTACTGCCTCAAGAAGGGCCTGAAGGACGAGGGCAAGGACCTGCTGACCATGGCCGCGGCCATCGATAAGGGCACGTACGGGGCCAAGGTCGAGGCGCTGCTGGGCGCGACCAACGCCAAGCCCGAACCGGCGAAGGGACCCGACGCGATCAAGGTCGCCGACAATCCCAAAAAGGAAGAGCCGAAGAAGGAAGACTCGGAGAAGAAGGTTGATTCCGAGGACGGCGGGAGCGAAGGCAGCAAGGAATGGATCGAAGTCACCGGCCCCGGCGGAAAGAAGTTCAAGATCCCCAAGCAGTTCATGGCCGACGACGAGAACGTTCCGGCGCGCAAGCCCGATGAGATGAAGAAGTTCCTCGACGAACGCCTGGCGGACCTGAAGTCGAAGGTAGGCGGCGAATGGCGCATGGAAGAGACGAAGCACTTCTACTTCTTCTCGAACCTGAAGCCTGAACTGCACGCCAACTTCAAGCAGGAAGCCGAGATCTTCTACAACCAGATCGCCATGATCCTGCAGCATAAGGAAGGCGATCCGCTGTGGAACAACAAGTGCCCCTTCTACATGATGCAGTCGCGCGCCCAGTTCGCGAAGTTCACCTCGGTGATCGACCAGAGCCCCTCGGCGTTCAACTCGGGCGGCTACTTCATGCATAAGGGCCGCGAATGTCACATCGTCATCCCCATGTACGACTCGATGGGCGAAAAGAACGCGATCCGCGAGGCCACCAACACGCTGTACCACGAAGGCACGCACGCCTTCCTGCAGCTCACCGGCAACAACGTGACGATCCATTCTTGGCTGCACGAAGGGATGGCGCAGTTCATCGAGTTCTTCAAGGACGACAAGAACAACCCCGGCCGCAACGACCGCGTCTATCTGCTCCAGGACGCCGTCCGCCGCGGGGACATCCTTTCGTGGGAAGAAGGGCGCAACCGGCCGATGGGCGGCATGGACCGCTCGGGCTACGCCTTCGCCTGGTCGCGCGTCGAATTCCTCTACCAGTACCCGGACAAGTCGGCGCTGCCGCGTATGATCAAAGGGATCAAGGCCGGCAAGTCCGACGAGGAAGCCATGGCCGAGGTCTTCAAGATGAAGGTCGAGGACCTGGAGACGGCCTACCAGCGCTGGCTGAAAGAGCGCGCGCCCAAGAACTTCAAGCGCGATTAACTTTTGCTGCTTCCGCCGGTTGCGGGATTTTAGAGCCCGCAACTGGTTACAATTCCGCTTCCCGACCTTGAAATCTTGGCGTCACGCTTCACAATTCGCCTCCCATGTCTGACATCGATTTGGCGTGCCATACGGGCCCCTGGGGTAAAGAGGGCCTGATCCACTCCTTCTCGGATATCGAGCGCGCGAAATATCGCGGCATCGAGACCTCCGCGGAGATCGTGGAGCAGTTTGAAGACCGCGTGGCGGTCTTCAACGAAATCCTTGTGCAACATAAGCTTGAACTGACCGCGATTACCGCGGGCGGTTCGATGTGGCCAGGGATGAACCTCGACGAGGAAGTCGAACGCGGCGTAAATGTCGCGCGCTTCCTGAAGAGCGCCGGGGCCAAGATTCTGGTCCTGTACCCCCCGCGCCCCAATCCCGACAGCCCGCTCGAAGACGAGATGGACCTGCTGCCCGCCGCGACGGCTTTTGGCGAAATCGCCCGCCGCACGCTGGAACTGGGCGTGCAGACCTGTCTGCACCCCGAGATGGGCACGTACGTCGATTCGCCCAAGATGGTCCAGAAGTTTGTGCAGATGGCCGACCCCGAAGCCATGAAGCTCTGCATCGACATCGGCTTCCTGGCCGAGGCCAAGATTCCGATCGAAAGCTACATCAAGGACCACAAGAAGCAGATCGGGCTCGCGCACCTGAAGGACATCAAGACCAAGGACCTGAAGCCGCGCAAGCTGGTCGGCAAGGGCAAGCACAAAGAGATGTCCAAGCCGCACGCCACGGAGTTCGGCAAGGGCGACCTGAAGCTCTCCGACTTTGTCGAGACGCTGCTCGACATCGGCTACTCCGGCTGGATCACCGTCGAGTTCGACAGCGAGAAGGGCAAGACCCTGGGCCAGATCGCGCAGGGCTGCCACAAGTACGCCGAACAGCACCTGGACCTGGTGCTCTAGCCACCCGCCCTGACAACCTGTAACCCTTGGCAACGCATGGAATAGGATGCGCGGGCTAGGATTTAGGATTCAGGGAACGAGCGGCTCCTCCCCTGTATCCTGATTCCTGACCCCTTTCGTCCCCTGCAGTCGTCGCCGTTTTCACCCATGCGCAACGCGCAGCATTCATGTAAACTTGGTTACGCAGACGTGTATCTGTCAGGGGTGCGGCCATGTATCTCCTTAGCACATTGCGCGCTCTCTTTGTGCTGGCGGCCTTCTTCGTCGGGATCAGCATTCAAACCGCCTTTCCCCGGGAAGTTCCGCAGGAGATGTGGTTTCCGCTGTTGATCGCCGCACTGGCTACGTGCACGGTGGCGGTCGAAGTCGTCTTCCAGAAAAAGTACCTCGCCGGGCTCGTCGCGGTCTTCTTCGGGCTGATCCTGGGGCTCGGCGCGACCTTCATCTTCACGCTGCTGATGATCACCTTCGTTCCGGGCGATTACTACAAGCGCTTCGTCGAACCGATCGGCCCCATCGTCTCGCTCTTCTTGTGCTACCTCTCGGTCACCATCGTCTTTCAAACGCGCGACCGCCTGCGCTTCGTGGTTCCGTACATGGCCTTCTCAAACGTGGGGCGCAAGCGCGGCGGCCTGCTGCTCGACACCTCGATCTTCGTGGACGGGCGCATTACGGACCTCTGCCAGTCCTCCATGATCGCCGACGAACTGATCGTCCCCAGTTTCGTGATCAAGGAACTCCAGGCGCTCTCGGATTCGGCCGACGGCACCAAGCGCGCGCGCGGCCGCCGCGGCCTGGACGTACTCGCAAAGCTGCGCGCCAACACGCGCATGATCCTGCACATCGAGGAACTCGATTACCCCGACCTGACGGGCGTGGACGCCAAGCTCGTCCGCATGGCCCGCGAACGCGACCTGCTCGTCTTCACCGGCGACTTGAACCTGTCCAAGGTGGCGCGCGTGGAAGGCGTCGAGACCATCCTGCTCCAGGAACTGGCCGCGGCGCTGCGCCCCATCGTGACGCCGGGCGACCGCTTCAACGTACGCTTGCTCAAGGCCGGCGAAGAGCGCGAACAGGGCATCGCCTACCTCGAAGACGGCACGATGGTGGTGGTGGAAGCCGGGCGGCACGCCATCGGGCGCGACGTCCCGGTCGAAGTGCTGCGCCTCCTGACCACGCAGGCCGGGCGCATCGTCTTCGCCCGCATCACGGGCGGTTCGGGGCAGGACAGCGAAAAGAACGTGCGGCCCGCGTCGTCCGGCGACGGGCAGAAGCACGTTCCCCAGGGGTTGCGAGATTCCGCTTGAGTGCGATGAAAAAGAAAAAGCCCGCGTCCAAACCCAAGACCCGCTCCGCGCCCTCCGGCAACGGAAGCTCCTGGACCTGCGCCGCCGTCGTGGTCGCGGCCGGCAGTTCCACGCGCATGGGCGGCAAGGTCAAGAAACCCTTCCTCAAGCTGCGCGGCAAGCCGGTCCTGTCCTGGACCATCAAGGCGCTCGGCCGGGTGCCCGGACTCAAGGAACTCGTCCTCGTCACGCGCCCCGAAGACCGCCGCATGGCCCGGCGCTGCGCCGACCAGGCCCGCCTGCCGCGCTCGGTCAAGCTGCTCTTCGCCGACGGCGGCGCGCGCCGGCAGGATTCAGTGATGAACGGGCTGCTGGCCACGTCGGAATCCATCGGGCTGGTGATGATCCACGACGCCGCGCGCCCCTTCCCCGATCCCGGCGCGATCGCCAAGGCCGTCGGGCTGGCCCACGAACGCGGCGCCTCGATCCTGGCCGTGCCCGTGCGCGACACGGTCAAGCGCGAACTCGACCACGCCCTGATCCCGCTCGCGCAGAAGGTCAGCGGGCAGAACCTGGGTTCGCCCGAGAGCCTGAACGGGACGAAGATCATCGGCAAGACGGTGCCGCGCAAAGGCCTGTGGCTGGCGCAGACGCCGCAGGTCTTCCGCCGCGTGATGCTGCTGGAACTCTTCGAACGCTTCCAGCGCGAAGCCCCGGGCGAGGAAGTGACCGACGACGCCGCGGTCTGCGAACGCTACGGCCACGCCGTCGCGCTGGTCGATTCCAGCAGCACGAATTTGAAGATCACGCGCCCCGAGGACCTGCAGATCGCGGAAGCGTACCTGCGCCTGGGCCTGGTCAAATAACCGCGCCCGCGGTTCTCCCAATGATCTAGAAAGCGCGCGGGCCTGCGAGTAAGCTGCGCGGGCTCAAGCCAAAGGAGGCGCCCCATGATCCGTTTTGGAATCGGTACCGACAAGCATCGTCTCGTGGCCGGCCGGATTCTGTGGCTCGGCGGCGTCAAGGT
Source organism: Planctomycetota bacterium (assembly GCA_026184295.1). Taxonomy (GTDB): domain Bacteria; phylum Planctomycetota; class SZUA-567; order H5-PLA8; family H5-PLA8; genus JACQFI01. Next base: position 12,273 of record JAHCJK010000015.1, on the reverse strand, counting down.
GCCGTCGGTGAAGGGCGGGTTCGGGCATTCCGACGCCGACACGCTCACCCATGCCGTCATCGACGCGCTGCTCGGCGCCGCCGGCCTGGGCGACATCGGCCACCACTTCCCTGATAGCGATCCCAAGTGGAAGGACGCGAACTCCATCGAGATGCTCAAGAAGGTCGTCGAGATTCTCCAGCACGCCGGGTACAAGCCGGTGAACGTCGATGTCTCCGTGCACCTGGAACAGCCGAAGCTCGGGCGCCTGAAGCAGGAGATGGCCGGCAACATCGCCGACTCGCTCCAGATCCCCCGCCACATGGTCAACATCAAGGCCAAGACGGGCGAAGGCGTGGACGCGGTCGGCCAGGGCGAGGCCGTCGAAGCCTTCGCCGTCGCGCAGATCGAGACGCTCTAACTCAGCCGTTCCGTCCCATCCGGTACAGCGCCAGCAGCGCGGCGGGCGGCAGGTCTTCCGCGCGCTGCGCGGCGCGCGGGTCGGCGGCGGCCAGCGCGAGGCCCGCGGTCTTCAAGGCCGCGCGAAGCGTCTTGCGGCGCTGCTGAAAGAGCTTCTGCAGGAACTCCTGAAAGCCGGCGGCCTCGTCCGCCCGCAGGTCCGAGCCGTCCCAGGGACGCAGGTCCAATTCCGCGACGGCCGAGGCCACCTGCGGGCGCGGCCAGAAGACCTCTCCTCCCACCTTCCGCGCGATCGATCCCGTGGCCCGCAGCGCCAGCAGCGCCGCGAGCGGCCCGTAGTCGTTCCCGCCGGGCTTTCCGAAAAAGCGTTCCGCGAGTTCCAACTGCACCGTCGCGACGATGCGTTCGACGAACGAGACCGGCGGCGCGGGCGGTTCCCACGGCAGCGGCAGGGCCAGGTTCGCGATCAGCGGCGTGGCCGCGTTGTAGGGCAGGTTCGCGCAGAGCACCCGGCGCGGGCGGGATTCGTCGCGCGAAATCCGCAGGCCCTCGGCGAGCAGTCCGGCGTTGATGCCGTGTTTGCCGTCCAGCGCGTCGCCTTCGATCAGCGTCAGCCGCCCCGCGGCCATCTCGGCGGAAAACTCCTCGCGCAGCAGGCCGGCCAGGCCGCGGTCGATCTCCACGGCCAGCACGCGCGCCCGCGGATGGGACTCCAGCAGCGCCCGGGTGAGCACCCCCGTGCCGGGGCCGACTTCGACGGCGAGCGTCCGTTCGTCGGCGCGCGCGGCGGCGGCCACGGCCCTGGCAAAGTTGGGATCGACGAGGAAGTTCTGCCCGAAGGCCTTGCGCGGCTTCAGGCCGCGGGCCTCCAGGCTGGCCTTGATCCGTTCCAGGGGCCCGGCCATCAGACGGCTCCGAACCAGGTCAGCGCGGCGAAGAGCCCAAAGGCGAACAGCGTTCCGCCCGAGATGCGGTTGATCAGCGTCAGCGCGCGGGCGCTCATGCGCGCGTGGAAGAAGCCGACGCCGAAGCTGAGCAGCAGCCACCAGGCCGCCGATCCGGTAAAGACCCCCGCGATCAGCAGCATTCCGTTCTCGGACTGTTCCTTGATCCGTTCCAGGCCCAGCGAGACGAAGACGCCCGCGAAGCAGAGCAGCGTCATGGGATTGGTGAGCGTCAGCAGAAAGGTCGAGAAGAAACCCATGATCAGCCCGTTCTGGGAGACGTCCTCGTGCTGGTCCTTGGGCTTGGCGAGGAAGACGCGCACGCCCAGCGCGCACAGCACCAGGCCGCCCACGAGCCGCATCGTGGCCAGGTGCGCGGTCATGAACTGCGAGACGGCGGTAAGCCCCATGGCGGCGACGGCGCCGTACATGGCGTCGGCGCAGGCCGCGCCCAGGCCCGCGGCGAAGCCGCTCAAGCGGCCTTCGCTCAGCGTGCGCGTGATGCAGAGGATGCCGATGGGACCGACCGGCGCGGCGATGGCGAATCCGACGACCAGACCCTGGAAGAACAAGCCTTTGTAAAAAGGCTCCATGGCCTTACCCGCCGGGGCGCGCGGCCCGTATTACGAGCAGGCCTTCTTGAGCCACTCGGTGGTGACCGAGGTGGGCCGGATGATCGGCTGGCCCAGGCCGCGCGCGATGATCGCCTGCGCGCAGATGCCCAGCGACCGGCTGACGGCAAAGAGCACCGTGTAGTAGTTCTGTTCCTTCAGGCCGTAGTGCGCCAGCAGCGAGCCGCTCGCGGCGTCCACGTTCGGCCAGGGGTTCTTGATCTTGGGATGCTGCATCAGCACCTTCGGCACGGCCTCGAAGACGTTCAGCACCGTCTTGAAGACCGGGTCGTCGGAACAGTGTTCCTTGCCGAACTTGACGAACGCCGTGAAGCGCGGATCGGCGACGCGCAGCACCGCGTGGCCGTAGCCGGGCACGACGCGCTTGGCCGCGATGGTCTCTTCGGCATCCTGGGTGATCTGTTCCACGGTGGGCACGCCGCCGTGCTTCTTCATCGTTTCCATCAGCCAGGTCAGGCATTCCTGGTTGGCGAGCCCGTGCAGCGGCCCGGCCAGGCCGTTCAGGCCCGCGGAGAGCGAGAAGTAAAGGTCGCTGAGCGCGGAATTGACGGTCGCGGCGGTCATGGCGCTCACGTTGCCGCTCTCGTGGTCGCAGTGCAGGACCATGTACAGGCGCATCAGCTTGGGGAAGCCGCCCTTCATGTCGGCGCAGCCGAGCAGGTGGGCGTAGTTGGCGGCCCAGTCCAGGTTCGGGTCGGAGTCCAGGCGCGGGCCCTTCTTGAAGCGCTTGCGGTAGATCCACGCGGCGATCTTGGGCATGCGCGCGATGATGTTCAGCGCGTCTTCCAGCGTCGCTTCCCAGTACTGGTCCTTGGGCATGCCGTCTTCGTAACGGCGCGCGAAGACCGAGTCCGGCTGCATGCTCAGCAGCGCGGTGTTGAGCATGCACATCGGATGCGTGTCGTCGGGCAGCGCGTCGAGCACGCTCCAGACGTAGTTGGGGGTCTTGCCGCGGCGCTGGAATTCGGCGCGCAGTTCCTCGAGTTCGGCCTTGCCGGGGCGTTCGCCCGTCAGCAGCAGGTAGAAGATTTCTTCGGGCAGCAGGTCGGTCAGGTCGCCGATGGGATGCCCGCGCACGATCAGGCCCTTGTCGGGCGGGACGCTGGAGGTATCGCAGAGCAGGCTGTGGATGCCGCGCGCGCCGGCAAAGATCTGCTCGGCGGTCACCTGGTCCACGGTCTTGGCGCCGCCGTCTTTCAGGATCGTCTGGAGTTCCTGCCGTTGCTTTGCCAGGACCTGGGCGAGTTTGTCTTTCAGCCTTACCACGCCTGCCTCCTTCTTCGCGGTGGCGTCGTCATCGTGAGGTGCAGCGTTCTTCCGGCGAGTGTAGCCAATAAGGAAAATCCGTCCACCGAATTACCCGCCGCGATTCCCCGCTTTCGGGCGTTTTTTCGCGATGCCGAACGATCGGGCAACCTCCGCCGCGGTCACAGGTTCACCGGCATGCCCGACTCGCCCGAAGCGCGCGCCCCCAGGACCAGCCGCAGGCTCTCCAGGCCTTCCGACATCGGCGTGCGCGTCTCGCCGTCTTCGCGGATCGCGCGCAGCAGATCCAGGTGCTCGGCGTGGATCACGTTCTTTTCCGAGCGAATCTCTTCGGTGTAGGGCACGGCCCGGTCGGTGTGGGTGATGGTGGTCGCGCCGCCGTTCAGTTCGGCGGTCAGGCCGCGCGCGACGAAGGTCCACGGGGCGAGCCACTTGCCCGGGATCGCGCAGTTGGTGCCGGTCAGCACGCCCACCGCGCCGCCCTTGAACTTCGCCACCACGCCCGAGACGTCTTCGACGGTGTAGTTTTCGACGTCCTGGTGCCCGACGTTGCCCGTGTACGCGAAGACCTGTTCCGGCGTGCCCAGCAGATAGCGGCAGAGGTCGAACTGGTGGATGATCTGCTCCACCATCTGGCCGCCCGACTTGTCGAGCATGCGCCACCAGGGCGAATGGAGCGAATTGCAGTAGTACCGTCCCACGTACTGCACCGCGGGGCCGCGCCCGGCGGCGAGAAGTTCCTTCAGGCGTTCGATGCCGTCCTGGAAGCGCATCATGAAGCCGACCTGCGACTTCACCTTCGCCTTGGCCACCGCGTCCACCATGCGCCGCGCGGCCTCGACGTCCAGCGCGATGGGCTTTTCGATCATGATGTGGACGCCGTGCTTCGCGGCCACGTCCACTTCGTCGGCGTGCGCGAAGGGCGGCAGGCAGATCGCGACGACGTCCAGGTCCATCTTCTCGAACATCGCGTGGTAATCTTCGAAGACCTCCCCGTGGCCCTTGCCGTACTCGTTCTTAAAGCGCTCGGCGCTGGCGCGGTAAACGTCGCAGTACGCGGCGATCTCGTACTCGGGAATTTGCAGCAGGGCCTTGGCGTGGGCGTTGGCGATGCCGCCGCAGCCGAGGATGCCGACGCGCAGTTTCTTGCCGGGAGCCGTGGACATGGAATTCCTTTCTCGAGGGGAGCGATCCGGGCTTCATGCTAGCCAGGGCCGGAGGCCGTGCGAGCAGAGATTGCGCCTACGAAACGCGTTCGCGCGCCAGGGCCTGCGTGGCTTCCGCGCGCGCCAGGCGCTCGGGCGTGGCGGGTTCCAGATGCACCAGCACGTCGGCGATGGAGAGCCCGGCCTTCATCAGCGCATCCTTGACCTGGTGGCCGAGGGCGTGGCCTTCCTCGACGGTCATCGCGCCGTCCACGAGCACGTGCAGGTCGACGAAGTAGGCCAGCCCGGACTTGCGCACGAGGCACTTGTCGAGCCCCTGCACGCCGGCGACGGCCCCGGCGGTCTCGCGGATGCGCGCTTCGACGTCCGGGTTCGGCGCGGCGTCCATCATTTCCGCAAGGGCCGGGCGGAAGATGCGGTAGCCGTTGTAGGCGATCACCGCGCAGGCGGCCAGGGTCGCCCAGTCGTCGGCGCTCTCGTAGCCCTTCCCCATCACCAGCGCGATGCCGATGCCCACGAAGGCGCAGGCGCTGGTCAGGGCGTCGCTGCGGTGGTGCCAGGCGTCGCCGATCACCGCCGTGCTGCCGATGGCCTCCCCGACTTCGAAGATCGTGCGAAAGAGCGTCTCCTTGACCACCACCACCCCGACGAGCACGAAGAGGGTGAAGGGCGCGGGCGCGTGGTGCGGGGTCAGAATCTCGCGGACGCTCTCGATGGCCAGCAGCACCCCCGCGCCCACCAGGGTCAAGGACACGACTATCGCGGCGAGCGGCTCGGCTTTGCCGTGGCCGTAGGGGTGGCCGGCGTCGGGGGGCGCGGACGAGATGTGCAGCCCGCCCCAGACCAACAGGGAGCCGAGGATATCGAGCGTCGATTCGACGCCGTCGGCGACGAGCGCGTAGGAGTTCCCGAACATCCCGGCCAGAATCTTGACGATGGCCAGGATCGCGTTGACCAGGACGCCCCGGAGCATCCACTTCATGCCGCGGGCGGCGGGCGGGAGGCCTTGCGCAGGGCCGAGGCGCTGTTCCTTTTCGGGCATGCGCTGAGCGTACGGGGCGGCGCGGCGCGGGTAAAGCCACCCAGGCAAAAAAGAAGCGGGGGCTTGCGCCCCCGCGTCCATGGCTGCTGCTTCCCGGTAAGGCGTTAGCGCTTTTGCATGGGCGGTTCGCGATGGCCGAAGACGGCGCTCAGGACGCCGGCGGGCTGGCCGTCGGCATCGGTGAGGGCCGTCTCGACCTTCGCGTTTTCGCCCTCGAAGCTCAGCACCTGCGAGCGCACGGCGAACTCGGTCCAGGCCAGACAGTCGTTGGCGTCGAGCGTCATCTCGCCGATCTTCTCGCCGGCCTCGTTGCAGAAGCCGATCACCTGTTCGCTGGGCACCTGCCCCAGCGTCCAGACGCTGGCCAGGCGGCCGACGACCACGCCGCCGCGCTTGAGCGCCTTCTGCGTCACGTCCTTCCAGAACTTGTCCGAGGCCGAGTCGTCGTCGATCAGGTAGACGTAGGCCTTCTCGCCCGGGACGAACGCGCGCGGGATCGCGAGGCGCTGCGGGTTCGGGAAGCCCTGGTCGTCGTTCACCACCGGCGTCACGTACACGTTCTCGGGTTCGGACTGGAAGCGGATCACCAGGAAGGTGTCCGGGGGGCTGGCCCAGTCGGCCCACTTGATCTTCTCGTTGTTGGGATCGACGCGGTAATCGAGGTACAGATCTTCGTGGAAGGCGGGGCCGTCGTCCCGTCCGGCGGCGAGCGCGTAGCCCACCCCGGCGGCGCCGGCCAGCAGGCCGACGACCAGCCCGGCGATCAGGACGGCGCTGCTGCCCAGGCGCGCGGGCCGGACCTCGGTGCGCGCGGCCGGTTCGGGGGTCACTTCGATGCGCGAGTTGGCGGGCTGCATGGTACCCTTCCTCCGTGGTTCGATCGTCAGCTACCCATACTCTTACGTACGAACCCGCCAACCTTTCAACGCCTTGGGCACAAAAAAACCCGGGGCCGCTAAGCCCCGGGTTTACCGGCCCTTCACTTGTGCATCCGGCCTATTTCTTGGGCTTGATCGCCTCGGCCACCAGAATCTTGTTGCCGCCTTCCTCGGTCACCGTGCCGGTGATGATGAAGTCGCCCTTCAGTTCCTTCTTGAACTTCTGAACCTGCGCCTTGGTCGCCTCGTCGGCCTTCTCGGAGGCCTTCAGCAGGTAGACGGTATCGCCCGACTTGAAGGCCGCCCCGCAGTGTTCGACGTTCTTCAGCGAGGCCGAGTACGAGCAGTGCGCGCAGCCCACGGTCCCGGCGATCTCCTGGGTCTTGGCCTTGGCGTCGCCGCCTTCTTCGGCCATCGCCGCGTGCGCGACGAACGCGAGCACCAGCGCCGCACCCATCATCGAAAACATCTTCATAACCAACCCTCCCCTTTCCCTTGCCTGGACCGGTCAGCTCCCTTCGCTGGGCGCCGACTTCGGCTCTTCCTTTTTCTTTTCCTTGATCTTCTCGACCGTGATCGTCTTGGTGTCTTCCGCCAGCGTGCCCTTCACCACGAACTCGCCCTTGGGCGCTTCCTTGGCGAACTTTTCGAGGGCCTTTACGGCGTCTTTTTCCTTCTCTTCCGCGACCAGCTTATAGGCGGCGTCCTTGACCTTCAGCACCACCGCGCCGTCCTCGCCCTTCTCGATCGCGCCGGTCCATTCGCCCGCCTTGGCTTCCTTCTTGCCTTCCTCGGCGCGCAGCCCCACCGCGCAGGCCAGCGTCAGGCCCAGGACGAGCAGGCCCACCTGTTTCCGGATCAGCATCGGTGCCTCCCTTCGTTCTTTCGAGCATCGACCCATGGCATAGCTTCACGAAATACTAACGATCAAGCGGTTCCGGTCAACCCGAGGACCTCACTCGAACGCCTTGAGCAGGGCCTCGGCGAAGCGCAGCTGGCCCGGGACGTTCGGGTGGGCGACGTCGAGCTTGCCGTCGTCGAGCCGCACGAAGTTCTCATCCAGCTTGCCGGCCTTCTGGGCCTCGCGGAAGGCCGCGCGCGGGCCCTCGGTGAAGCCGCACTTCAGTTCGTCCGCGACGGCCTTGGCCTGGTCGCCGAAGAAGTCCATGGCCGTGTGGCGTTCCTCATCCGCGCCGGGGATCGTGGCGATCAGGAGCACTTCGGTGGCGCCGTTGCTGAGGCTCCGCACGCGGCGCACGAGTTCGCGCAGGTTCTGCCCGGCCAGGGTCGCGCATTCGGCGGCGGGGAGGCGCTTTTCGAGCATCGAGGAGTAGTCGTTGTAGCCGAAGTGCGCGGTCACCAGGTCGGGCGGCGGGTTGCCCAGGTCGCGCGTGAGCAGCGCGATGCCCTGGCGGGTCTCGATGCCGCCGATGCCCTTGTTGACCACGGTCACGCCGTCGTAGCCGAACTTCTTGCGCAGGAGTTCCTGCAAGCGCCCGGGGTACGCGTTGGTCTCGCGCTGCGGGACGTGCGTGCCGTAGGTGATCGAGTCGCCCAGCGCGACGATCCGCACCGGCTGCTTGGCCTTGAGCTTCGCCAGCGTGCGGGGGATCCCCGGCGCTTCGGGCAGGTGCGCCGCGGGCGGATCGATCTTGGCTTCCAGGCGGATATCGTCCACCTCGAAGGTGCTCGCCGCGAACGGGCGGAAGTAGAACCAGCGTCCGAACCAGAGCGCCCGCACCAGCGAGGGCTTCATGTTGCCGTCTTTGCGGGACATCCAGTCGGCCGAGACGATCTCGGGCACGAAGTCTTCCCAGCGCAGCTTGACCTGGCGCCACTCGGTGGATTTCAGATCCACCAGGGCCGCGTAGCGCTTGGTGTAGGAGTCGTCGATCAGCGAGACGGCGATGAAATGGTCCGAACCGTCGCCCTTGAGCCAGAACGAGAGGCCTTGGGTCTGGTCCCAGGAGGCGTCGGCGTTGACCGAGCGCCCCACGAACTGGGGCCCGCTGCTTTCCGGCAGGGTGAACTTGATCGCTCCGCCGGCGTGCCCGGCGGCCGACGCGGCGATCTCGGGCTTGGGCTTGCCGCTGTAACTGCGCCAGAGCGAAGCGTTTTCGCCGTTGTCGATGAGCGGGGCCTCGTCGGCTCCGCGCGCCTGCCCGGCGGCCAGCAGCAGCGCGGCCAGCGCCGGCATCCAGGCCCGTATTCCCGCGTACGTCCGGCAACCCGCCATATCGCGCGACCCCCTAGTTATTGAGCAAGCGCTCAGGATGAACCAGTAAACGCTTCTTGTCGAGGGATGTTTGGGCCCAAATCGTCGAAGGAAATCCGCCCGGGCATCCTCTTATGCTGGGAAGACGAAGGATACGGGCGTCTTCTTCAACCGCCCAGGTCGGGACGCCCCGCGCGCCCCGGGAAAGCGAGGCCGCCATGCCGGGATGTTCGATCGCGATGCGCAAGGTGCTTGGAATGCTCCTGGGCGCCGTCCTGCTGGCCTCGGGCATGGGCCTGTCCGCCGCCGACGCTCCGCCGCCCTTCGTGAAGGACCGCTGGGTCTTCTGGCAGAACAACCTGAAGGTCGATGAGACCGTGGACAAGCTGGAGGCGCTGATGGAACGCGCCGCCAAGCTCGGCTACACCGGCTTCCTGATCGACGACTCGAAGTTCGGGCTCCTGAACCTGATGGACGACGCGTACTTCAAGAACGTCGAACGCGTGAAGCGCAAGGCCGCGGCGCTGAAGCTGGACCTGATCCCCGCCATCTTCCCGATGGGCTACTCCAACGACATCCTCTCGCAGGACCCGAACCTGATCGAGGGCCTGCCGGTGCGCGAGCAGACCTTCGAGGTCAAGAATGGCGCGGCCCAGTTGGTCACCGAACCCATCGAACTGAAGAAGATCGGCTACCACGACGAGAACGTGGCCATCAACGGCAACCAGTGGGACGGCGACGCCAAGGGCGCGAACACGCGCGTGAACTTTCCTATCAAGCTCAAGCCGTTCCGCCAGTACCACGTGAGCGTGAAGATCAAGACCGAGGACTTTAAAGGCCAGGTCGAGATCAAGGTGCTGGCGAAGAACCTGGACCTGCAGCACAACAACCTCGACACCAAGCCCACTCAGGACTGGACCGAGCACCACGTCGTCTTCAACTCGCTGGAATACACCGACCTGTACCTCTATTTCGGCTCCTGGGGCGGGCGCGGCAAGGTCTCGTGGAAGGACGCGAAGATCGAGGAAGTGGGCCTGGTGAACCTGATCCGCCGCCCCGGCACGCCGGTCAAGATCGTGAAGGACGACGGCGCCGAACTGGCCGAAGGCAAGGACTACGAACCCGTCGTGGATACCGCGATGGGCATCAAGCCCTGGCCGGGCTGCTACGACCAGTACCACACGCCGCCCACGATCAAGACGAGCCTGCCGGACGGCACGAAGCTGAAGGTGAGCTACCACCATGCCAAGACGGTGACGATCAGCCAGGCGATGATCTGCCCGTCGGAGCCCAAGTCCTACGAAGTGATCAAGGCGCAGGCGCAGCGCATGCACAAACTCTTCGGCGCCAAGCGCTACATGATGGGCTTCGACGAGATTCGCGTCTTCAACCAGTGCGACCTCTGCCGCGCGCGCAACCTGGACGCCGGCCCGATGCTCGCCGACCTGGCCAGGAAGTGCGTCGCGATCATGAAGGAAGTCGCGCCCGACGCGACGCTCTACACGTGGAACGACATGTTCGATCCCAGCCACAACGCCCACGGCGAGTTTTACATCGTGCGCGGGAACCTGGCCGGAAGCTGGGAAGGCCTGAGCAAGGACGTGAACATCGTCGCGTGGAACTTCGGCCAGCGCGAGAACACCTTCAAGTTCTTCGGCGACCGCGGGCACCGCATGCTCGCCGCCGGCTACTACGACAACGGCGACATGACCCACACCAGGCAGTGGCTCGAATCGGCCAGGAAGTCCGGCATGGTGGACGGTATCATGTACACGACCTGGTGCAGCAACTTCGCGGACCTCGAAAAGTTCATGGACGCGATCAAGTCCGTGGCCCCGTAGCCTGCGCTCCTTCGCGGGCGGCGCGCGGGCCGCCCACGAAAGGAGCCTTGCATGCCCGGCGCGAGACCCTGGCCGAACGGCAAACGCTGCGCGCTCTCCCTTTCCTTCGACGACGCACGGCCCACGCAGGCCGATTACGGCTTCCCGGTGCTCGACAAGCACGGATACAAGGCCACCTTCTACGTCTGCTTCCGCGACCTCGACGCGCGCCCCGACCTGTGGAAGGCCGCGCACCGGAACGGCCACGAGATCGGCAACCACACGGTCTCGCATCCGTGCAGCGGCAAAGCCGAATGGTCGCGCCACAACGCGATCGAGGACTACACGCTCGAACGCATCGCCAGGGAACTCGACGACGCCACCGCCAAGATCGAAGCGCTCTTCGGCGAGAAGCCGCGCACCTTCGCTTACCCCTGCGGCGAACGCCACGTCGGCCGCGACGAGAACCGCCGGAGCTACGAGCCGCTCGTGAACGAGCGTTTTCTGTACGCGCGCGGCGACGGCGTGCTGACCGGCCCCGTGCCGGTAAAGGTGCAGGGCACCGACCGCGTGGACCTGGACCGCGTCCTGCAGCGCCTGGACGAAGTCCGCGCCAACGGCGGCTGGCTGATGACCGTGGGCCACGAGATCGCGCCCAAGGACCACCCCGACCCGTTGACCACCGACCACGAGATGCTCGACGCGCTGTGCCGGAACCTGGCCGAGCGCGGCGACGTGTGGGTCGCGCCGATCAAGGAAGTCGCCGCCTACGTGAAGGGCGCGTAGCGATCCTCGCTTTACGCGCGGGCCGCAGGCTCTAGGCTCGCGAGCCGCACCGCAGACAGGGGACCCCGATGAATTCGCAAGCCGCCTACGACGAACTGGTCAAGCTGCGCAAGGAAGCCGCGCTTTTCGGCTCCGTCGCCAGCCTGCTCGGCTGGGACCACCAGACGTACATGCCGCCCAAGGGCTCGGCGCACCGCGCGGCGCAGATGGCGCTGATGGCGGGGATGTCGCACCAGATGTCCACCAACCCGCGCATCGGCGAACTGCTGGGCGTGCTCGAAGCAAGCGACCTGGCCAAGGACGCCGAAGGCCCCGCGGCCGTGAACATCCGCAACATACGCCGCGAGTACGACCGCGAGACCAAGCTCCCGCGCCGGCTGGTCGAGGAACTGAGCCAGACCTCCGCGCAGGCCTACGATGTGTGGGTGGAGGCGCGCAAGAAGAGCGAGTTCGCCGCGTTCCGCCCGATGCTGGAAAAGATCGTGAAGCTGGTCCGCGAGCAGGCCGACTGCTACGGCTGGAAGGCCTGCCGCTACGACGCGCTGCTGGAAGGCTACGAGCCCGGCGCGACCACGGCCGAGATCCAGAGCGTCTTCGGGCCGCTGCAGGCCGAACTGAGCGAACTGGTCGGCAAGATCACGCATTCGGGCAAGCGCCCGCCGCAGAAGGTGCTGAACAGCGACTACCCGACGGACGCGCAAGAAGACTTCTGCCGCGAGACCGCGGAGGCGATCGGCTTCGATTTCCAGGCCGGGCGGCTGGACGTGACCACGCATCCGTTCTGCAGCGGCATCGGGCCCGGCGACACGCGCCTGACCACGCGCTACAACTCCAAGAGCTTCGCCGACGCGTTTTTCGGCACGTTGCACGAGGCCGGGCACGGCATCTACGACCAGGGCCTGGACGCCCAGCACTACGGGACGCCCATGGGCGAGGCCGCCAGCCTGGGGATCCACGAGTCGCAGTCGCGCTTCTACGAAAACTTCGTGGGTCGCTCGCGCGCCTTCTGGAAGCGCGTGATGCCGCGCGCGCGCAAGCACTTCCCCCGCGCGCTGGGCCGCACGAGCCTGGACGACCTGTATTTCGCGGTGAACGATTCGAAGCCGAGCTTCATCCGCGTGGAAG
>JAHCJK010000149.1 GCA_026184295.1 Planctomycetota bacterium | reverse complement strand
CACTCGATGCCCAAGTCGCGTTCGAAGCGCAGGCGCTGCAGGAGGGCCGCGCGCAGGTCGATCGCTTCTTCGCTCATGGGTTTCTCTTTCCCACCGGCGCGGTTTCGGCCGGGACGCGCGAGACGCCCCACTGGCCGCGCGAGAGCCACAGCATCGCGCCGAACCAGACTACCCAGAGCGCGAGCAGGATCCAAGGCAGGGACGAGCGCGGAGCGGGCGAAGCGTTCGATGCGGGGGCGCGGGCGGCTTCGTTCGAAGCCATGCTCAGCGGCCGGACTCGGAGGACTCGTTGCGGACGGGCTTGGCCTCGGCCTTCTTGGCCTCGATCGCCAGGCGGTCGGCCTCGATGGCCGCGGGATCGTCGGGGAAGAAGAAGGACATCGGCATCTTGCTCTCGCGGCCTTCCTGGATGCCCATGATCAGGTTTTCCTGCACGGCCTTGTGGAACCACTCGTTTTCCTTGCGCTGGATGCGCGTGCCGATCAGCTTCTTGTTGATCTCTTCGTACAGCGCGTCGTCGAGCGGCTTGGGGCCGGCCTCGCGGCGGGCCTCCAGCATCACGAACGCGAAGCTGTGTTCGCCGTAGGCGAAGACGCGCGAAATCCCGCCGGGCTTGAGGGACTCGATCGCCTTGACGAAGGCGGCGCTGCGCCCGTCCATGGTGATGAAGGAGTCGCCGGTCGAACTGGTAATCAGCCCGCCGTTGGCCTTCACCTCGGCGGTGTCGTCGGAATGGTCGCGCGCGGTCTGGGCGAAGTCCGCGCTGTACTTCACGATGTCCTCGCGCAGGCGCTCGGCCTTGCCCAGCGCGTCGGGGACGCGTTCTTCCTTGCCCAACGGGTTGATCTTGATCGAATCGACGCGAATCTGGCGCACCTTCACGCCCGGGCCGCGCTGAAACTCGTTGAGGTGCTCGTTGTAGTACTTCACGATGTCCGGCTTCTTGGGCATGTCGAAGACGCTGATGAACTGGTCGCGGAACTCTTCCAGCAGCATCGTTTCCTTCAGGCGCTCCTTGATTTCCTCCAGCTTGAAGCCGGGCTTGTTGATCAGGCCCTGCTGGCGGTACTGGTCGATGATGCGCTGGTAGCGCTTTTCGAACGCGACCTTGGAGACTTCCATGCGCTCGGCCTTGGCGTTCGCCAGCATCAGTTTTTCCTTGATGGCGTTGCGCAGTTCGTCGCGGAAGGCCGGGATGTAAATCTCGTTGAAGCGCTCCTGGTTCTCCTCGTTCCACTGGTCCTCGGACTTCAGGCGCTCGCGGAACATGAAGAGGTTCAGCATCGCCTGGCCGCTGTTGATCATGCGAATCTCGACGTCGCGCTTGCTGATCACCGCGGTGTTGACGCGGCAGACGACCTCGTTCTCAAGCTCGAGAAACTTGACCGGCTCGGCCGCCTGGAGCGGGGCCAGCAGCGAGGCGAACCCCAGGCCGAGGGCCAGCAGGCCGCCAAAGCGCAGGGTGTTTGGGCGCGACAGATGCATGATGGCCCTCATTTTGCCGCAACGTAAGCACCGGCGAAAGCCGATATTTTTCGCAAATCCAACCCCTAGACGGAGGGGTGGCCGCGGCCTTCACGGTTTTCCCAACCTATGATCGGCCATATGCTTACACGACCCGACAAAAAAACCGCCGGGGCAGCCCGGCGGGTTTTTATATCACGTTGAATATCAAAGACTTAGTCGAAGGCCAGGGTCTCGCGGACGACTTCCTCGATGGTGGTCAGACCGTCGAGGACCTTCAGTACGCCGGATTCGCGCAAGGTGCGCATGCCGGAGGCCTGGGCTTCGGCGCGCAGCACTTCGGTCGATTTGCGGCCCATGATCAGTTCGCGCATCTTGGCATCGACCTTCATGATCTCGAAGATGGCGTTACGGCCGCGGAAGCCGGTCTTGTTGCAGTGCTCGCACTTGCCGCCGTAGTAAAAGGGGCGCCCTTCCACGTCCTCGGGGCGCATGTTGATTTCCATCAACTGCTCCTCGTTGGGCGTGTACTCGGTCTTGCACTTTTTGCAGATCATGCGGACGAGACGCTGGGCCACGACCGAGTGCAGCGTCGCGGCGGCCAGGAAGGGCTCGATGCCCATGTCGAGCATGCGCGTGATGGTGCTGGGCGCGTCGTTGGTGTGGAGCGTGCTGAAGACCAGGTGGCCGGTCAGCGAGGCTTCGATGGCGATTTCGGCCGTTTCCAGGTCGCGGATTTCGCCGACGAGAATCTTGTCGGGGTCCTGGCGCAGGATCGAGCGCAGGCAGGCCGCGTAGGTGACGCCGATGTCTTCGCGGATGGGCACCTGCACGATGCCGTCCAGGTCGTATTCGACCGGGTCCTCGGTGGTGATGATCTTGATGTCGGGCGTGTTGGCCTCGTTGAGCACCGAGTAAAGGGTAGTGGTCTTGCCCGAGCCCGTGGGCCCGGTGACCAGCACGATGCCGTTGGGCTGTTCGACCGCGCCTTTGAAGAACTCGAGTTCCTCTTCGCGCATGCCCAGGCGTTCCAGGTCCAGGGCGACGACCGAGCGGTCGAGCACGCGCATCACGGTCGATTCGCCGAAGACGGTGGGAAGCGTGGAGACGCGCAAATCGATGGGGCTGCCGCCGACGTTGAGTTCGATACGATTGTCCTGCGGGATGCGGCGTTCGGCGATGTCCATGTTCGCCATGACCTTGATGCGGCTGACGAGCGCCATGGCCAGTTGCCGCGGAGGCGGCGTGATTTCCAGCAGCGTGCCGTCGATGCGGTAGCGGATGCGGAATTCGTTCTCGAACGGCTCGAAGTGAATGTCCGAGGCCTGGTCCTTGATGGCGGTGAGCAGCACCAGGTTGAGGAACTTCACGACCGGCGCCGCGTTGACCATGTTCTCGATGTTCTTGACGTCGTTGTCCTTGTTCGGCCCCTCGAACTGGCTCAGTTCGTCGGGGCTCATCTCGTCGAGCAGGTCCTTCATCGACTCGGTCTGGTTGCCGTAGTAATGGTCGATGGCGTCGCGAATCTGCTGGGGGGAGGCCACCGCGCCGCTGACGCTGCAGTTGAGGATGAAGCGCAGGTCGTCGAGCGCGTTGACGTTGCGCGGATCGGCCATGGCCACGCGCAGTTCGCCGCCGTCGAAATCGATGGGGATGATCTGGTACATCTGCGCCATCGAGACCGAGACCATCTGCAGGACTTCCGGCGTGATCTGGACGTTGCGCAGGTCCACCGGCGGCATGTCGTGCTGCGTCGCCAGCGCCGAGAGCAGGTCGTCCTCGCTGATCACGCTCATTTCGACGAGAATCTGGCCGAGCGGGCCGCCCTTCTCGCGCTGCTGGGCCAGCGCTTCTTCGATGGCGGCCTCGTCCGCGACCCCCATCTCGATGAGGATCTCGCCGAGGAGCTTGCGTTCACCACCATATTCTTCCACGGCAAGCCCCTGTGTATGTCCCTGCCCTAACCCCATGGCTTTCTCCATCTAGCCGGCGACCCCGCGCGCGCCTCAGCGCTTGCGGTTCTTCATCATCTCCGTGTAATCGCGCACCTTGCGCTCGAGAATTTCAGGCTCCTGGCAATGGTGCATCATTTCGTTGTACGTGATCCGCTGCGTGCTCCACAGATTGAACAGGAAGTCGTCGAGCAGGATGTTGCCTTCCTTCGCGCCCGTCTGGATGTGCGAGTTGATCTTGAAGGTCTCGCCCTTGCGCATCAGGGAGCGGATCGCGTCGTTGCAGAACATCAGTTCGAAGGCCGCCACGCGCCCCTTGCCGTCGGCCGTGGGCATCAGCGCCTGCGAGATCACCGCCAGCAGCGTGGAGGCGAGCTGCGTGCGGATCTGCGCCTGCTGGTTGGTGGGGAAGGCGTCCACGATGCGGTTGACGGTCTCGGCCGCGCCCGTCGTGTGCAGGGTGCCGAAGACCAGGTGGCCCGTTTCGGCCGCCGTGATCGCCGTCTGGATCGTGTCCAGGTCGCGCATTTCGCCGACCAGCACCACGTCCGGGTCCTGGCGCAGCGCGCGCCGCAGCGCTTCGGGGAAGTTCGGGACGTCGTTGCCGATCTCGCGCTGCGTCACCACGCACTTGCGGTGGCCATGATAATATTCGATCGGGTCTTCGATCGTGATGATGTGCTCGGCGCATTCGGTGTTGATGAAGTCGAGCATCGTCGCCAGCGAGGTCGTCTTGCCGCTGCCGGTCGGGCCGGTGACCAGCACCAGGCCGCGCGGGCGCATGCACAGGTCCTTCACCACCGGCGGCAGCCCGATCTCTTCGAAGCTGCGCAGCTTGGACGGGATCTGGCGCAGCACCAGGCCGACCACGCCCTTTTGCTTGAATACCGAGACGCGGAAGCGCGCCTTGTCCATGTACGCGAAGCCGAAGTCGGCGCCGCCGCGTTCGGCCAGTTCCTGCTGGTGCCGTTCGCTGGTAATCGATTTCATCAGCGCGACGGTGTCGTCGGGCGTCAGGGGCGTCTGGCCCAGGTTGTGGAGTTCGCCGCGCACGCGCGCCGCGGGCGGGCGCCCGACGGCCAGGTGCAGGTCGGACGCGTCGTACTTGATGATGGCGTCGAGCAGCCGCGCGATGTCCGCCTTGGCCCCGCCGCTCTGCGCCGGAAGCCCTCCTCCGCCGTTCTGCATCGGCGCGCCTCCCCCTGGCCGGGCCATGGCTCCCGCCGGAGCGCCCGGGCGCGCGCCGCCGCCGCCCACGGGCACGGCGCCCGGCACCATGGGCCGTCCGGCGGGTGGGGGCGAAGAAGGTCCGGGAGCGCTCATCGTCGGATCGTTCCAATCTGGCGGTTTCGCCTCATGCGGCCGGCGGCTAGGCGTACTGCTTGGCCTCGCCGAGGACTTCGTCGAGCGTGGTCCAGCCGTCCAGCACCTTGCGGATGCCGTCTTCGAGCAGCGTGTTCATGCCGTCGCGGCGGGCCTGGTCGCGCAGGGCGTCGGTGGTGCCCTTGTTGAAGCACATTTCGCGCAGGCGCGAGTTCATCACCATGATCTCGTAGATGCCCTTGCGGCCCTTGTACCCGATGTTGTTGCAGGTCATGCAGCCGGTGCCGCGGTAGAAGGTGCGCCCCGCGAACTGTTCCTCGCGCAGGCCGACCGACTTCAACCGCGCGGGGTCTTCCTCGTAGGGCGTCTTGCAGTCCGGGCAGATCTGGCGGATCAGGCGCTGCGCCTGCACGGCCTGAATGGAGCTGGCCACGAGGAACGGCGCCACGCCCATGTCGATCAGGCGCGTCAGCGCGCTGGGCGCGTCGTTGGTGTGCAGGGTGCTGAAGACCAGGTGCCCCGTCAGGGCGGCCTGAATCGCGATTTCGCTGGTTTCCTTGTCGCGGATTTCGCCGACCAGGATGATGTTGGGCGCCTGGCGCAGCATGGCGCGGAGCGCGCGCTGGAAGGTCATGCCCGCGTCCACGTTCACCTGGCACTGGTTGATTCCGCCGATGGTGTATTCGACGGGGTTCTCGACCGTGATGATCTTGCGATCGGGCTTGTTGAGTTCGCTGAGCGCCGAATAGAGCGTGGTGGTCTTGCCCGAGCCGGTCGGGCCCGTGATCAGGATGATGCCGTTGGGCTTCTTGATCAGCCCGCGGAAGATGCGGATGTCGCTGTCGTGGAAGCCGAGTTCCTCGAGGCCGAAGCTGACGGCCTTCTTGTCGAGGATACGCATGACCACCGATTCGCCGTGGGTGGCGGGGAGCGTGCTGATGCGCAGGTCCAGGTTGCGCCCGAGCATCTTGAGCGCGATCTTGCCGTCCTGCGGGCGCCGCTTCTCTTCCACGTGCAGGTCGGCCATGATCTTGATGCGGCTGATCACCGAGCCCTGCAGGCGCTTGGCCGGCGAATCGACTTCGTAGCAGATGCCGTCGATGCGGTACCGCACGCGCAGCCGGTCCAGCATCGGCTCGATGTGAATGTCGCTCGCGCGGTTCTTCACCGCTTCCTGGATGATCAGGTGCACGAGCTTGATCACCGGCGCGTCGTCGCCTTCCGAATCGATGCGCTCGGCGTCTTCCTTGATCTTCTCGGTATCGACGTACTCGATGTCCGACTGGCTCAAGTCGGTAAGCTGTTCCTTGAACGTGTTCGACTCGCGCCCGCCGTACCAGGTCTCGATCGCCCCGTCGATGGCCGAGATCGTCGCCAGCACCGGTTCGACCTGGCAGTTGACCATGAAGCGGATGTTGTCGAGGGCCTGAAGGTCGAGCGGGTCGCTGATGGCGAGGGTGAGCACGCCGTCGAACATGTCGATCGGCATCACATGGTTTTCCCGGCACTGCTGTTCGGGCACCATGTCCGTCACTTCCTTGCTGATGCTCAGGCCTTCCAGGTCCACCATTTCCATGTTGAACTGTTCGGCCAGCGCGGCGGTGATGTCGTTGGAGGTGCAGATGTCCTGGCCGACGAATATCTCGCCGATCTTGCGGGCGTCGCCGTTCATCTGCATTTCAAGGGCGCTGTCCACGTCTTCCTGCGTGACGCAGCCCATGTCCATCAGGATTTCGCCGATGAAGCGCCGTGAGTCCGACATGGTTCGATCCCCCACTCTCGTACGAACGCGCGCGCGGACCGCGTACGTTCGTCTTCACGTCACCAGTTGTTTCAGGTATGCATAGCTAACGCACGAGGTAGCATGGATGCGCGTTACTCCTGTTAAGTGCTCTAAATCATACGGTTCAATAATCGAAGGGGCAAATGGATTCAACGCACGAGGGGGCACAAAGAGGAGAATTGCACGAAAAAACCTGCACGTGTGCAATGGGCCGTTTCGGCCCGCACACTCAGCCTTGCGCGCCTTCCTCGGCCGCCTGGCTCCCGCGCACCTTCGACGGCAGATGTTCCATGCGGATGACGTCGTTCGGCGCGCGCTTCGAGGCCACTTCCATCGCGTCCATAAGTTCGCGCACGCTCTGCCAGCGGTAGTCGAGCAGCGCGCCCAGCGCCATGCGCGAGATCTTCATGATGCGCCCGCTGGTGCTCGAAAAGTCTTTCAGGAAGAGCCCGATCAGGCGGCGCAGGTCCTGCTTGCGTTCCCACAGCAGCGGCGGGCGCAGGGGGCTCGGGTGCATCGGCGAACCGCGGTAGACGCGCTGCAGCGCGCGGTCGAGCGCCTCGATCGTCGCCAGCACCGGCTTGACCTTCAGGCCCGTGGACTCCGCGATCTTCTGCAGCGGGTCCGTGTACAGCGGATCGAAGATCGCGACCTTCAGGAACCCGCCCTCGTAGCGGAAGGGCAGGATGATGTTCTCCCAGGCGTACTCGCGCGAGACCAGCGAGACCGCGCTGGCGTCGAAGTCGATCTTGTCGAGATCGACGAAGTCCATCTCGAACTGGTTGGCCAGCACGCGCACGACATCGACGGAACCGACTTCGGTGAGCGCCAGGATGATCTGCCCCAGCGGGCGCGGGTCGCCCTGCTTCTGCAGGTCGAGCGCCTTCGCGATATCGGCTTCGCTGGCGAGCCCCTGGGAAACGAGGATCTCGCCGATGGGCCGGCGTTTGGTGTTGCTCACGATAAGGCCCTGCTCCGTACGGTCTTCGGCAATTGTCCACGCAATGTATCACGTTGTGCGCCTAACGGCAAGACGGCATAAGCCCTAGGGGATCATGCGGCGGGATAATACTTTAGGAGGGCGGCATCGAACTGGGCGGGCGTACAGAGGGCGGCTTCGACCTCGGTGTTCAGGACAAAGCGCAGGTCGTCCAGCACGGCGACGTTGCGTGAATCGTCAAGGACGACGGTGAGGACGCTGTCGAACATGTTAATGGGTAGCACGCGGCGCGTTCGCGCAAGTTCGGCGGGGATCATGCCCAGCACGATCGGATGAATATTCATCCCGTCCAAGTCCACCATGTCCATAGCCGTCCCTCCCTTTGACACCATACGCCTCTCATACTATCACATCGCTTGCTTAACCCATGCTGGATCCATCGGGCCGTCCTCCGTGTCTCCGTGCCTCCGTGGTGATTCCAGCCTTCCCATGAGGAGAGCTTTCGCATGCCTTTCCCGGTTGCCGATCGTTTCAAGCTGCTGCCGCCGTATCTCTTCGCCGAGATCGACAAGAAGAAGAAGGCCGCCCGCGCCGCGGGGCACGACGTGATCAACCTCGGCATCGGCGATCCCGACACGCCCACGCCCAAGGTCATCATCGACGCGCTCAAGCAGGCCGCCGACGACGCCGAGACGCACCAGTACGCGCTCGACAACGGCGACCCCGCCTTCCGCAAGCAGATCAGCGCGTTCTTCAAGAAGCGCTTCGGCGTGGACATGGATCCCGAGACCGAGATCTACCCCACCATCGGCAGCAAGGAAGCGCTGGCCAACTTCACCTTCGCTTTCGTCAACCCGGGCGATATCACGCTCGTTCCGGAGCCCTGCTACCCGGTCTACCGCGGCGCGACCTACTTCGCCGGCGGCGTGCCGCTGTACATGGACCTGAAGGCCGAGAACGACTTCTTCCCGGACTTCGACCTCATCGACCCGCGCGACGCCGCGCGCGCCAAGGTCCTCTGGCTCAACTACCCCAACAGCCCCACGGGCAAGCTGGCCACGAAGGCCTTCTTCGAAAAGGCCATCGCCTTCTGCAAGAAGCACAACATCATCCTCGCGCAGGACGCGGCCTACACCGAGATGTACTTCGACGGCAAGGCCATCAGCATCTTCGAAGTGCCGGGCGCGAAGGACGTCGCCATCGAGTTCCACTCGTGCTCCAAGACCTTCAACATGACCGGCTGGCGCGCGGGCTGGGCCTGCGGCAACAAGGACCTGATCGCGGGCCTGGGGCGCATGAAGAGCAACGTGGACAGCGGCATCTTCACCGCCGTGCAGCGCGCGGCCACGGTGGCGCTGCAGCACTACGACGAGATCGTTCCGCCGCTGATGGCCATGTACAAGCAGCGCCGCGACACCTTCTGCAATGGCCTGAAGGCCATCGGCTGGAACGTCCGCCCGCCCGAGGCCACCTTCTACTGCTGGATTCCGATCCCCAAGGGCTACACCAGCAGCCAGGTGACGATGAAGCTGCTCGACGAGGCCCACATCGTGACGGTGCCGGGCAACGGCTTCGGCGCGCCGGGCATCGACGGGACGGTGCTGATGGACGCGCCCGCGCTGTGCGTCCGCGAGATCCCCGACGGCTGCATCTGCTGCACGCTGGCCGGCCGGCTGCTCGAAGCGCTGGCCGAGATCGCCGAGAAGGTGCGCCCCGCGCGGCTGCTGATCGAACCGACGGGCCTGGCGCGCCCGGGCGAGATCCGGCGGCTCCTGCGGGAGGAGGCCGTGGCGAACCGTTTCGACCTCGCGCCCGTACTGACGATCGTGAACCCGGCGACGTTCCTGAAGCTGCAGGGGAAGGCCATGCCGTTCTACGAAGGGCAGGTCGCGGAGGCCGACGTGATCGTCGCGAACAAGCTCGACTGCCTGCCGCCCGCCGATCTGCCGCGCTTCCGCGAGGCCCTGGCGCGGGCCAATCCGCGCGCGCGCGTGGTCGAGACCACCTACGGCAGCGTGCCGGAGGACGTGCTGGAAGGCGCGGCGGGCGAGGGCGGGGACGATCCGCACGGGCACGCGCACGGCGCGTCGCTTTCCTTCCGGCGCCCCGCGGCCGTGCGCTTCAGCCTCGAACGCCTGCGCCGCTTCTTCGCGGAACTCGACGCCGGCGTGCACGGCGTCCGGCCCTGGCGGGCCAAAGGCATCTTTCATACGGAGGACGGCTGCGTGCTCTTCAATCTAAGCGACAGCGGCGTGGACGAACGTCCCGGCGCGGGCGATCCGGGCGAGAGCCGCTGCGACCTGGTCGCGGAAGCACTGCCGGCTCCCGCCCGGCCGAAGCTGGAAGCCGCGTTCGACGCCTGCGTCGCGCGCGACGCGGGAGGTGCGGCATGAAGGCGCGCGCGCTCTTCCGGTCCGCGGCGATGATCTTCGGTTTGCTGGCCGGGCTGGCGTTCCTGTCCGGCGGCTGCGGCGGCGGCAAACCGCCCGCGGCGTCCGGGCGCTTGAAGGTCTGCGCCAGCATCTTTCCCGTGCACGAATGGGCGAAGGACGTGGCCGGGCCCGACGCCGACGTGTACCTGCTCGAAGGCGGCGGCGGGGACCCGCACAACTTCTCGCCGAGCATGAAGGACATCGGCGAGATCGCCCGCGCCCGCGCGCTCCTGGTCGTCGGCCTGGGGCTCGACCCGTGGAGCACCCGCGCGGTCGAATCGAACGGCGAGACCAAGGTGGAACTCCTGCGCGTGGGCGAATGGGTCGAACGCCGCGCCGTGGGCGCAGGGAAGGCCGAGGAAGGCCACGACCACCATGACCACGCGCACCACGATCACGATCATGGCCACGCGCACGGGGAACCCGACATCCACGAGGACCCGCACGTCTGGCTCGACCCGAACCGCGCGGCCAAGATCACCGAACGGCTCGGCGAAGAGTTCGCGCGCATGGACCCCGCCCACGCGGAAGGCTACCGCGCGCGCGCGAAGGCGGCCGCCGAGGCCCTGCGCGCGCTGGCAACGGAACTGGCCGAGGCCGCCAAGCCGGTGCGCGGCAAGAAGGTCCTGACTCTGCACGACGCCTACGGCTACCTTTTCGATCTCTGCGGCATCGAACTGGCTGGCGTCCTGCAGGTGAACCCGCACCTGGAGCCGAGCGCGCAGGATTTGACCAACGCGACGGCGCAGTTGCGCGCGATCGGGCAGAAGGTCGTCTTCTCGGAGCCGCAGAAGGAAGGGACCGCCAAGGTGCTGGCCGAGACCGTCGGCGGGACCCAGGCGATGCTCGACCCGCTCGAACTGCGCCAGTCCCCCGCGGGCAAGACCTACGCCGAACGCCTGCGCTACAACGTCCGCACCCTGGTGGAGCACCTGAAATGAGCACGCAGGCGGCGGCCCCCGCGGCCGTTCCGGGCGCGCAGAACGCCGGAGGGACGCCGGTGATCGAGGTCCGCGGCGTCGAGTTCGCCTATGAAAAAGGCGGGCAGGCGCTGAGCGGCGTCAACTTTACCGTGCGCGAGGGCGAGTTCCTCGGGCTCATCGGGCCCAACGGCGGCGGCAAGACGACGCTGCTCAAGATCGTCCTCGGCCTGCTGGTCCCGCAGAAGGGCAGCGTGCTCGTGCTTGGGCGCGACCCGCGCGCGCTGGGCGCCGACCGCCGCCTGATCGGCTACGTCCCGCAGGACAGCGGCGTGCGCAAGCACTTCCCCGCGACGGTGCTCGACGTCGTGCTGATGGGCACTTACAGCAGCCTGGGGCTCTTCCGGCGACCGGGCGCGAAGGAACGCGAGGCCGCGCTCGCGGCCATCCGCCACGTGGGCATGGAAGGCCTGGAAGGGCGCATGGCCGGCGGGCTTTCCGGCGGGCAGCAGCAGCGCGTGGCCATCGCGCGCGCGCTCGTCGCGCGGCCGAAGCTGCTGCTGCTCGACGAACCCACCAGCGGGCTCGACACCGGCGGCCAGGCGCAGCTCTTCGACCTGCTCGAACGCCTGCGCAAGGAGTACGGCCTGACGGTGGTGATGGTCTCGCACGACGTCACCGCGCTCGCGCACTTTGCCGAACACCTGGCCTGCCTGAACAAGAGCCTGCACTGGCACGACCGCAGCGAACTGATCAGCGAGGAAGTCCTGCGCAAGGTCTACGCCTGCGAACTCGACGCCTTCTTCATCAAGCACCGCGAACACCTGCAGGAATTCCACGGCGACCACGCCCCCGCGGGGCACGCCCACGGCCCGCACTGCGACCACGACCATGGCCACGATCACGGGCACGGCCACTAAGGACGCCATGGACGAACCGCTCTCCTATTTGCAGGCCATCGTCGCCACGCCGCCGCTGCAGCGCGCGGTGGGCGCGGGCGCGCTCGTCGGCCTTACCTGCGCGTGCCTTTCGCCCTTCGTCGTGCTGCGGCGCATGGCCTTCGTGGGCGACGGCATGGCGCACGCGGCCTTCGGCGGGCTCGGCCTCGGGCTCTTCCTGATCTCGGGCTCGCGCAGCGACGACGTGGCCGTGCAGGCGATCACGATCGGCTTCTGCCTGCTGCTCGCGCTCTCGGTGGGGCTGGTTTCGCGGCGCGGCGGGCACCACCGCATCAGCGAGGACAGCGCCATCGGCATCGCCTTCTCGGTCGCGATGGCGCTCGGGGCGCTGCTGATCACTCTGCGGCAGCGCCAGGAAGCGCAGTACGCGCCGAACTGGGAAGGCTACCTCTTCGGGAGCCTGATCACGATCGGCGGCGGGCAGGTCTGGCTCACGCTTGGCTTGGCCGCGGCGGTGCTGGCGATCCTCGCCGCGCTGCACAAGGAACTGATGTACTACACCTACGACGAGAACCTGGCCGAGGTGAGCGGGCTGCCGGTGAGCTTCCTGCATTACCTCTTTCTGCTGCTGCTGGTGCTGACGGTGGTGGTCTCGGCGCGGCTCGTCGGCATCGTGCTGGTCAGCGCCTCGCTGGTGCTGCCTGGGCTGATCGCGCTGGCGCTCTGCTCCAGCCTGGGCATGGCGGTGGCCGCGGCGGGTCTGGTGGGCGTGCTGAGCTACGAGGCGGGCCTGTACGCGTCGTACGTCTGGAACGTCCCGCCGGGCTCGATGGTGATCCTCGTGCAGTTCGCGCTCTTCCTGGCCGCGACGGGCGTGGCCCGCGTGCGCCAGACCTGACCCGGCTTCAAACCTTCTTCTTCTCCCTCAGGCCAACGTGGCCCCGTCGCGGTATTCGAGCGGGCCGACGCCGAAGTAACTCTTGAACTGCCGGCTGAAGAAATGCTGCGTCGCGAAGCCGCACGCGGCGCTCACCTCTTTTACCGACGGGCGGCGGTCGCCGGGGCGTTCGCGCAGCAGCGTCAGCGCGCGGCGCAGGCGCGTCTCGACGATAAAGCGCTTGAGGCTCCGGCCGAGCACCGCGCGGCAGCGTTCGTGCAGGTGCCCGGGGGAGAGATCGACCAGATCCGCGAGCTCGGCGACGCGCCAGCGCCGCGCGGGCTCGGCCTCGATCCGGCGCTGAATCAGCCGCACGCGGTCGTCGCGGGCCTCGGAGGGCTCGAACGGCCGGCCGGGCAGACGCCGGCGCGCGCGCGCTTCGCCGAAGGCCGCCAGCGCCGCGATCAGGTCCAGCACCGCGCGCTCCAGCCGCCAGGGCTCGCCGGGCTTTTCCACATCCACCAGGGACAGCGCCCGGTACGCGCGCCAGACGCCGGGGGCTTCGCGGCGCGTGAACACGAGCGGCACCGTCGCGCGGCGGCCGGGCCCGAGGCTGTCGGCGCGGTGGGGCTCGATCATGCGCCCCTGCACGGGCTGGAAGTCGAAATGGCAGTGCCAGAAGTCGAGCGGCGCGCGGCCTTCGTGCGTGACGGCGGTGGTGAAGGGCGGAAGGATCGCGAACTCGTCCGGCCCCGCGGTCAGGCGTTCGCCGTTCAGGAGCTCCCAGACGCCCTGCCCGCGGCGGACCCAGAAGATGTCCCAGTCGTTGTGGAGCACCGTCACCGGCAGGCGGCCCGGGGCCGCGACGTAGCGCCCCAGGCGCCCGGCGTAGACCGGGCGGCCTTCGGGCAGGGGGACCAGCAGCGGGGGGCGAACCTGAGATTTGTGCATAAAATCGGAGGTGCCTCTAAAGACGATACTCTTGGATTAATGTAAAGTTCCCTCCGTCGCAAGTGCGGTTGAGACCGCGCGCAACCACCGCCCGAAGGAGAAGGAACCATGACCTTGACCCAGGCGCAGCTCGAAGCCTACGAACGCGACGGCTACCTCGTCGTCGAAAACCTGGTCTCGCCCCAGGACCTGCGCACGCTGCGCGAACGCATCGACGCCATCCAGGAAGGCCGCGCGAGCGCGCAGACGAGCGGCTTCGTGACGAACTTCGAGCCCGCCGGGGGCACGGCCGTGGCCGCGAAGCCCGTCCTGCGCAAGCTGAGCGAGCTGGCCGTGCACGACGAATTCTTCCGCTCCATCGCCTCGAGCCAGGGCATCCTGGATTGCGTCGCGCAGTTGACGGGCCGGGCCGAGCGCATCCACCTCTACAGCGACCAGGCGTTCCTCAAGCCGGCCTTTCACGGCACCGAGAAGCCGCTGCACCAGGACAACTCGTACTTCCGCGTCGAACCGATGCACTTCGGCGTCACCTGCTGGATGGCCATCGACGACGCGACGGTCGAGAACGGCTGCATGAACTACATCCCGGGCTCGCACAAGCTGGGCCTGATCCCGCACCGCGCGATCAAGGATACGCCGCACCTGACGCCCGACGGCCAGTTCGGCGGCGAACGCCCGGTCCCGATCCCCGCCGGCGCGTGCATCTTTCACCACCTGCTGGTCCTGCACAGCTCCAAGGCGAACAACAGCCCGAACTCGCGCCGCGCCTGGGCGCTGCACTACGTAAACGGCGCTGCGCAGTGCCCGGTGCGCGATTACGCCCAGATGCTGCCCGTCCGCTAACGGCCGTTGGAAGGCCAGGAAGCACCGCCCCCCGGATTTTTCCCGGGGGTTTTGCTTTTTACACAGGTGATGTGGTACATATTCCTTTCTGCCAAGTCGGCCGTCGATTCAGCCATCTTGCACGTGGAGCGCATGAGGCCTCAAGGTTGGGCCTGGAGGCGCGTCCAGTATTGGGATGGGACCACGGAGCACCGCCACACGCATGACGCAGGAGCCGGCTTCCCAAGCACACGAGACCGCGCCCGAGCACCAGCTCGCCGCGCAGGCCAAGAACCTGCTCGAACTGGCCGAGAAGGACCGCCGCGCCGCCGAGGAGGCCTTCGAGAAACTCGGCTACGACCGGCAGCTCGAAACGGCCATGGTCCTGCAGGGCGACGACCTGCAGGAATGGCTGCTGCTGAGCAGCGATTGCACGGACCTCGTGCGCGCCCTGCCGCCCGAACATCTGCACCACGCGATCAAGATGATCGGCGAAGAGGACGCGCTCTCGCTGCTGCAGGCCGCGTCCAGCGAGCAGATGCAGGCGTTGATGGACATCGAGTGGTTCACCGAGGGCAAGCTCGACCGGCGCAAGGTCACGAAGTGGATCGAACTGCTCCTGACGCTGAACGAGGACGAGGCCGACCAGGCGATGCAGGGCCTGGACCCCAACGCGCTGGCCGAGTACCTGCGCCCGCACGTGAAGCCGACGGTCAGCCGCGAACAACTGCTGCTCGCGCTGCACATGCGCCAGCACTACCTCTTCACGCCCGACGACCTGGAATGCACCAAGGACCTGGCGCGCCACTTCCTCGATTTCCTCTACAGCGTGGACCGCGACCTCTTCGCCGAGCTGCTGGAACTGATCGTCGCCGAAGAGAAGGAAATCGTCGAGAACGACATGTACGGCGGGCGCGAAGACCGCCTGATCAAGCGCGGCTTCCCCGTCGTGGCCAAGGCCGAACACCTGCTCGAACCGATCGACGCGCGCCCCTACGGCATCAAGTGGCCGGGCGAAGACGACGCGCCCGCGGCGCAGACGGCCGCGCTGCAAAAGACCGGGCCCGCCGCGCCGTTCCTGCTCTCGGTGATGGCCTTCGGGCGCGCCAAGGGCGACCTGGGCGACCGCACCGAACGCGCCTTCATCAAGGACGCCGCCGATCTCGCCAACAGCCTGCTGATCGCGCACGCCAAGGACCCGGGCGAACCCAACGTCAAGCGCGACGCGCTCGCCGCCGTGCAGGTGCTCGCGTCGGTGGGCCTGGAGGCCCTCGCCAAGAGCAACGTCATCGCCGGCGTCGAACTGATCAAATCGACCGACCTCGTGGAACTCTTCCAGCTCGGCTGGACCCTGACGCGCGAGGTCGCCAAGGATGCCTGGGCGCTGGCCGGCGACCCGCGCGCCGAGAAGCTGAACCTGCCGCGCGACCTTTCCTGGCTGCCCGAGGGCGCGCGCGACGCCGTGCGCGAGGC
>JAHCJK010000148.1 GCA_026184295.1 Planctomycetota bacterium | reverse complement strand
ACATTTCGGGCGGGCGGCGGGCGGCTTACGCCTTCAGCTTTCCTTCCATGCGGCGGACGCCGACGAAGCCGAGGACGACGGCCATCGCCACCAGCACCAGCGGGCAGGCCCAGGCCCAGGCCACCGAGACGTGCTCCGGGCCGGAGACCACGAGGCGGAAGGTCTCGATCACGTGGAACATCGGGAGCGCGAAGGCGAGGTACTTCAGGCCCGCGGGGAGTTCCTGCACGGGGAACATCATGCCCGAGAAGAAGGTCAGCGGCGTGAGCACCGCGGTGAAGTAGTACTGGAAGTGGTTGATGCTGTTCACGAACGAGGTGACGGTGAAGCTGAGGCCCGCGAAGGCGATGGCCGTGACGAAGCCGACAGCGGGGATCAGCACCGCGGCGGGCGTGTGCACTTTCCCGAAGGCGTACAGCACCAGGCCGACGATGGCCGAGAAGAGCATCCCCTTGGTGCCGCACCAGAGGAGTTCGCCGAGGAAGATGTCGCGGCGGGTGAGCGGCGTCGAGAGCATCCCGTGGTACGTCTTCATGTACATGTAGCGGATGAACGTCCCGTAGCTGGCCTCGAACGCGGCCGTGTACAGCGCGGTCATGCCCAGGATGCCCGGCGCCATAAAGGACGCGTAATCGAGCCCGCCGTTGAAGGTCTGGTGGATGTAGCGCCCCACGCCCAGGCCCACGGCCAGCAGCAGAAAGAGCGGTTCGAAGACCGCCGGGGTCGCGTTGGCGATGAAGAAGTTCGCGTAGACGCGGTAGTGGCGGAACCAGACCGAGTAGACGCGCGCGGGCCCCGAGGGCGCGCGGGCGGGTTCCGGCGGCGCGTCACTCATCCAGGGTCCGTCCGGTCAGCTTGAGGAAGACGTCTTCGAGCGAGGCCTCGCGGACCTGCGCGCCGGCCAGCGCGCGCTCGCGCGTCCACCCGCGCAGGGTCTCTTCGGCGTCGTGGAAGACGAAGGCGCGGTCGCCGTGGCGTTCGGCCGCGGCGAGCTTGGCCAGCGCCTCGAAGGCCTCGGCGTGGCGGTGCGCGTCGAATTCGAGGACGTAGCGGGCCAGGTTCCCGCCGATCAGTTCGCCCGGCGCGCCCTCGGCGATCAGCTTGCCCTTGTGGAGAATCCCGACGCGGTCGGCGAGCTGCTCGGCTTCTTCCATGTAATGCGTTGTGAGCAGGATCGTCATGCCCTTGGACTTGAGCGCGCGCAGCGTGGCCCAGATGGCGTGGCGCACCTGCGGGTCGAGGCCCGTGGTCGGTTCGTCGAGGATCAGGAGTTCGGGGTCGTTGAGCAGCGCGCGGGCGATCATGAGGCGCCGCCGCATCCCGCCGCTCAGCGCCTGGATCGGCATCTGTTCGCGGCCGTCGAGCTGGACGAACTTCAGCATCCCGCGGATTTTTTCTTCGTACGCCGGGCCCTGGTGGCCGTAAAAGCGCCCGTAGATCTGCAGGTTGCGCAGGACGTTCAGGTCCTCGTCGAAGACTTCGTCCTGCATCACGACGCCCAGGCGCGCCTTGACCTCGGTCTGTTCCTTCCACGGGTCGCGGCCGAGCACGCGCAGGCGCCCGCCGCTGCACCGCGCGACGGCCCCGATCATCCGCGAAAGCGTCGTCTTGCCCGCCCCGTTGGGCCCCAGCAGCGCGTAGCAGACCCCGCGCGGGATGGCCAGGCTGACGCCGTCCACCGCGGCCAGCTCGCCGTAGCGTTTCACCAGGCCTTCGATCTCGATGGCCGGCGCTTCCGCCGTGCCCCGGTGCGGCATGCTGAACTCCCCGCGGACGCGCGGGCCTCACGGCTGCTGTGCGTAAGTGCTGGCCAACCCTATTGTACTTGAAATTGCGCAGGGCCTCATGTAGGAATCGTGAACTTTTCTCGCGGCCCAGCCGTTTCGGCCCGCGACAAGCGAACTTCCAGGGAGCCCCAGGCGCCGTTCCGGAGGGTGTATGCCCAATACCAAGAAGAAGCCGGCCGTGAAAAAGCCCGCGAAGAAGGCGCTGAAGGCCAAGCCCGCCGCCAAGGCCAAGGCCGTGGCGAAGGTCCATAAGCCCGAGCCGATCCGGCCCAAGGTCCGCGACGAGGACGACATCGCGCCGCCGCCCAAGCCCAAGCCTCCGACCAAGGAACTCCTGGAAGTCCGCGAGCGCCTGCTCGCGATGCTGACCGAGGTCCGCAACGGGATCAAGAACGAGGTCCGCGGCGCCAGCGAGCGCGACCTGGCCCACATCCTCGACACGTCCGACATCGCCAGCGATTCCGCCGAAGGCGACCTGGCCCTGCGCATCGCCGAGAGCGAAGGCGCGGAAGCCGAGGAGATCGAGAAGGCCATCGAGAAGATCGACTCCGGCACCTACGGCTACTGCGAAGTCTGCAACCGGACCATCGGCAGCGAGCGCCTGAAGTTCCTGCCCTTCGCGACGCTGTGCATCAAGTGCCAGGAACTGGCCGAGATCCGCCGCAAGGAAGACGGCGACGAACTCGACGACCTGGCCGAAGGCGACGAGAGCAGCGACGAAAGCTGAGCCGGGCGAATTCCGGATTTGCGCGGGCGGGTTTCCGAAAGGAGACCCGCCCGTTTTGTTTTGGGCATGAAAAAAGGCGGCCCGAAGGCCGCCTTTTTTATTCGGTCGTTGGATGATGGCTACTTGTTGTCGCCCGCGTGCGCCTGGCCGGGGTTCTTGGCTTCCTTCTTCTCGGCCTTCTTTTCGACCACGGGGCCCAGGTTGGCGGTCTTTTCCTTGTAGCAGACCAGGCGGTTGTCTTCGGTGACGGCGTAGAGGCGCATCGGCTGGTCGGTGCGGCGCCAGGCGTTCTGGAATTCGATGTAGAAGCGCACGCCCTTCGACTCGCTCTTCCACACCACCTTGCCGCTGTCCTTATCGACGCAGCTCACCTGCTTGTAGGCCTCGAACCCCGAGAGGCGGTCGTAGCCGAGGTACACCAGGCGCTCGCTGGACGTCACGATGCCGGTGGCGCCGGGGACCTTCCAGGAGAACTCGTAGGACTCGGGGACGATCAGGGCGTCGTTCTTGCCGCCGCCGCGGGTGGGCGTGACGCGCAGGCCGTGCACGCCGTCGTTCTCGGTGGCCAGGCAGACGAGGGTCTTCTCGGTCGGTTCGTCGGAGTAGATGTTGCCGAGGGGCAGCGCGCCGCAGGGGTATTCCCACTTCTTCTTCAGGGTCAGGCGGTCGAGCGCGTAGAGGCGGAAGTCGCGCGAGCCGACGTAGGCGGTCGCCGAAGTGACCGTGATCGGCGTAACGGGTTCGCCCTGCATGGTGTACGGTTCGCGCCCTTCGCCGTCGCGGTTGACGGCGTAGACGCACTTGTCTTCGGCGGTGAAGTAAAGGAGTTCGTCGTAGAGCTTGACCGGCGTGGTGATGCGCATGCGGGTCGGCAGGGTCTTATGCCAGGGGTAGAGCAGGTCGAAGTCCGGCGCGGCGTAGGTGGCCGAGCCCGCGCGGTCGCGCACGTAGGTCGTCACGCGTCCGCGCGAAGCCACCGAGTGCATGCGCCCGTTCTGCGAGCCGACGTAGATCGATTCGAGGTTCTGCCAGTCCTTGCCGTAGGCCTTGGGGTAGGCGGCGGGGTCGATCACCAGCGGCGTGTTGCTCATCACGAAGTCCGGCAGCATGCGCCAGCGCACTTCGCCCGAGCGCTTCTCGATCGCCACCAGGAAGTTCTTCACGTTCACGACCACGTTGTTGGCCGTGACGCAGGGTTCGTAGCGCAGTTCCTGTTCCAGGATCGCGCGCCACTGTTCCGTGCCGTCCTCGCGGCGCACGCAGATCAGGTAATTCTTGTCGGTCTCGAGCAGCACGAGTTCGCCCTTGACCCACCCGCGGACGATGTTGCCCGCGGCCGGATCGACCGACGGCGAGTACCAGTCCAGGTCCAGCTTCAGGTCGGGGGGCATCACCACCTTGCGCCCTTCGATCTCCGAAGTCTGGATCAGGTCCTGCTGTTCGGTCGCGCGCGCCCACCCGCACAGGGCGACGGCCAGGGCCGCGAGCAGCAGGGCGGCGTTCCCGAGAGGCTTGGCGAAGGTCATCGTTCGCTCCTTCCAGAGGGCCGGCCGGAACCGGCATGCACCCAACATCCTACGAGGCTCGTTTCACGCGCGAGAGGTCGATGCCGTGGCGCAATTCGTACGCTCGAATGCGCTCGATGGCCGCGATGTCCCGCGCGATGGTCTGCGAGAGCTTGTACACGTACGGCTCGCCCTTCAACCGCGCCCGAAGGTCCGCCAGCACGCGCTCCCACGAACCCTCATACAGCATGTTCTTCATGTCCAGCAGGACCCGTTCGTACGGTTCCAGACGGCTGAGAAACGCTTCCGGGTCCAGGTCCAAAAGTGCATCGTCTGGGCCGGGAACAGCCTCCCCCCCGTTGCTCACCGCACGCCTCCAATTTCGCTTCTTAAGCTAAGCAGGACAGTGTATTAGCGCTGAGCCCCGTGTCAACCGGTGGAAAGCACGCTTTCCGCTTTGTTGCGCCGCGCCGGACGGTTGATCCAGACGATCCCCGCCAGGATCAGCCCGCCGCCCATCAAGAGGTTCGCGGCCGGAGACTCCTGCCCGAGCACTATGCTAAACACTGTGGAGAACACGGGTTCGCTGCAATAAATCACCCCGGCCGTCGCCGCCGGAAGCAGCGGCTGGTTCTGGTTCATCAGGTGAAACGCGCCCACCGTCGAGAAGACCACCAGCGTCGGCAGGCCCCACTGGATCGTCCAGTTCGAGCCCAGCGCGTGGAGCGTGGCCGGCTGGTAGAAGTCCGGACCGTGCCCGAGCGCCAGGCCGATCAGCACGCCGGCCAGTCCCGTGACGGCGAACTGCACCAGCGAGACCCGCGTGGCCGACGCCTTTTTTCCGTAGTGGTCCAGGAAGAGCACCTGCGCGGTAAAGGCCACCGAACCGAGCAGCGTCAGGACTTCGCCCGCGTAGGGAAACGGCGGGCGCGCCGAGGGATCGCCCGCGCCGGTCGTGGCGAGCACCACCGTCCCGGCCAGCGCCAGGCCCACGGCCGGCCACGTGCCGGGTGCGATCGGCGTGCGCAGCACCAGCCGCTGCGCCAGCGGGATGAAGACCACCACCAGCGAGGTGATGAACCCGGAGATGGAGGGCAGCGTGTAACGCAGGCCCATGATCTGCAAGAAAAGCCCCGTGACGAAGCAGAGCCCCGTCGCGAGCCCGCCCCGCCATTCCTCGCGCGTGAAGCCGCGCTGCGTTCGGAACGAGAGCAGCAGGTAAAGCAGTCCGCCGAGCCCGAAGCGCCAGCCGATGAATGTGGCCGTCGCGACCAGTTCGCCCGCGCCCGGCACCTGCGCCTGCATCTCGGGGACGACCCACTTCATCGTCGGGAAGGACCAGCCCCAGAAAATGTTGGCGGCGAAGAGCAGCAGCGCGGCGCGCGTGCGCACGTTCGCGGGCGGAGCCCCCAGGGCCGGAACCGAAGCGCTCATGCGAACTCCGCGAGCAGCGGCAGGTGGTCGCTCACGTAGCGCCCGTCCGGCAGGGCCAGCGCGGCCGGTTCGAGCACGCGCATGCGCTTCGCCCGCGCGGCCCAGTCTTCGCGCGCCCAGATGTAGTCGATGCGCCGGGCGCGCCGGCGCGTGTGCGAGTCCGTCTCGCCGAACCCGAAGGCCGGCGCGAGGTCGCGGTAGCCCGCGGCTTCCAGGCGGCGCTGCACGCCGCCGCCGGGCATCTCGTTCAGGTCGCCGCACAGGATCGCGGGCGCGGGGCCCGCGGCCAGGAGCGCTTCCAGTTCCGCCACGCGCGCGCGTTCGGCGTCTTCCTTGGAACTCTGCCGGCCCGAAGGCAGATGGACGTTGGCGACGAGGATTTCCTCCGTCTCGACGACCGGCACGCGCAGCGTGAGCCAGAAGCGTTCGACCGCGAAGCCGTGCGCGCGGTCGGTATCGGCCGTTTCGCCCTCGCGAAAGAAGACCGCGCCGCCGTACACGGGGTACGTCCGGCCCGGCAGGTAGGCGAAGCGCAGGCCCAGCGCATCTGCCAGGGCCGCGGCGGTCTCGGGGCTCTGGATTTCCTGCACGCACAGCACGTTCGCGCCGAGTTCCGCGTAGAGACGCGCGAGGCCGCGCATGATCTCCGGGCGCGCCGCCCCGGGGGCCGTGCCTTCGAAGGGCATGCCCTGAAACCAGAACGCGTTGTGGGTCAGCAGCGTGAAACTCACGCCGTCAAGGTACGCGAAAGCCCGCGCGCAGGCAATCCGGCCGGAGGCGCGAGCACGCTTCCGGCAAAGGGACCTCGCGCGATGCAAAGAACTACGCCCCGGCGGACTCCGCGGCCGGTTCGCCCACGCCGCGCGCCGGTTCGTTCACCGCCGGCTCCGTTCGTGCAGGCGCCGGCCCATGGTCTGCCGGACGCGCTCCCAGGTCGCTTCGTCCACCACGACGCCGACGTCGCCGGTGGGAATCTTGGGATGCCCCCCGCGCGCCAGGTCGGGCGCGTCCGGCAGGTAGGCGGCCGCCACGGCGGCCTCCGCGACGGCTTCTTCCCCGGCCTGCCGCAGCAGCCAGAGGTATTCGTAATCCTGGCAGCCGCGGCGCAGGTCCTTGGTGCGCACCGTGGCGATCACGCGGGCGTCCAGGCCCGCGCCCGTGCCGGGATAAAAGAGGGTCGTGCTGCCGTTCTGCAGGATGTCGCCGGTCTCGCGCTTACCGCCGCGCTTGCGCCCTTCGTCGAAGGTCAGCGGGGCCGGGTTCTTCCACACGTTCAGGAAGGGCGCGGAATCGCGGTCCAGGTCCTTGCGCTGGGCGGGCGTGAGGTTGAACTTGTCCACCCAGTAATTCGAATGCCACATCTCGAAGCCATCGAAGCCGTACTTCCAGGAGACCCACGCCCAGGAGCGGTTTCCGCACGGCGACCCGTCGATGCAGGGATTGGCCGACGCGCCCAGGCCTCCGTAGGTCCAGACGCGCTGGCCGGCCTTGCGGCGTTCGGCGAGGACGCCAAGTTCGTCCTTCTTCCAGACGCTGTCCCACACGTCCACGCAGTCTTGCAGCGACGGGTCCACGTGCACGCCCGGCACGAGGTACTTCAGCCGGCTGCCGGAAGCTTCGCGCACCCATTCGCCCGTGCGTTTGACCAGCGGGAACTTGTCCTTTTTGGGCTCGTCGAAGCAGGAGACCACGAAGCGGTCCAGCCAGCCTTTGCGCGCCAGGTAATCCGCGGCCAACTTCAAGCGAGCCTTGGCCGCCGCCTCGTCCATCTCCGGATTGAAGGAGAGCCGAAACATGTACGAGGGCTGGCCTTTTCCGGGGCTTTGCGTGAAGGCGCTGCCGTCCATGAAGCGGCCGTAGCGCGCGGCCCACTTCTCCCAGTCCTCCTCGGTCGCCTTCAGGCTCGTGTCGGTGGCCAGGTTGATGCGGTGGCGCCGCCCCAGGCACAGCAGGTCGGCCTCGATGGCCCGCTGCGTCTCGGCGTCGGCCTTGGGAAAGGCCCAGCGGATGAACTCGGTCTCGTAGTAGCAGAGCGTCTGGTAGTGCGTCTGCTCGGGCAGGGAGAAATTCCAGACGTCCACGCTCAAGGCCAGCTTCGCCAGCTCGGCGTCTTTCGAGGTCAGCGTCAGGCTGCCCGTATACGTGCCCGCGGGCGTGCCCTCGGGCAGGTACAGGTCCACCCAGAGCACCTCGGTGCGGCCGGTTTCGAGCACAAAAGGCGCGCCGCCGGCGGGCGCTTCCACCGGCACCAGCGGATCGGCATAGGTCCCCTTGCCCAGGCCCGCGATATCGCCCGTGTACGACGGCGTCTCCACCTGTACCCACCCCGCCCGGAAGCGTTCGAAGGCCGACGCGGGAATGCGGGCGCCCTGCGCGCCCTCCAGGCCGGAGACCTGGAGGGCGACGCCGGGCACCGCTTCGCCTTCGGTGCGGAGCAGGATCTGGAAGCCGAGCACCTCGTTGCGCGCCCCGTGGAGCCGGATCGCGCGCTTTTCGGCGTCGTAGATGGGGCTCGCTTCGGGCCAGGGTTTTTCCTGGCGGATGCGCGGGACGTCGGAGCAGACCTGTATGCGCAGACCTTCCGCGCCCGCCGCCGAGCACCCCGCCAGAACCGCGAACACCACGCCAAGCATGCGCATAGCCGGCCTCCCACCCAGGTTGGCACCCACGCGTTGGTGGGTGCTACGCCGCGCGGAGCCCCGCGCGCAGGACCGGGAAGCGGTCGCCGTGGGGCTGGCCGGTGGCCTTCTCGATCACGTTCGAGACGTGGTACTGCGGCACGTAGGCGCGGCGGACCTCGCTGCTCACGTTCGGGCCGCTCTTATGCAGCAGCAGCGAATTGAAGATCACCACCTGGCCCGGTTCGAGTTCCACGGGGATCGCGCCCTGTTCGTCCTCGAGCACCGCGTCCAGCGAGTACTCGCTGCGGACATGCTTGAGCAGGCCGCGCTTGTGCGAGCCCGGGATGATCCAGACGCAGCCGTTCTCGACGAAGGCGCGCCCGATCGCGGTCCAGCAGGTGAGGTACTCCATCGGTTCGCACGGCCCGTAGGCGGTGTCCTGGTGCCAGCCGAAGGGCATGCCCTGTTCGGGCGGCTTGATGACCACCTGGTTGTAGTACAGATCGGCGTCGGGCCCAAGCAGCGCCTTGCAGGCCTCGGTGTAGACCGGCGCCTTCACCACTTCCTTCAGGACGTCGCTCTTAAGATGCGCTTCGCCGATGAACGGGCGCAGCCTGGCGAGGCGGATGCGCTTCTCTTCGCCCGTGGCCGCGGCCTTCTCGACGACTTCCCGGTGCAGGCGGTCGAACTCTTTCGTGACCTCGGCGAGCATCTTCGCGTCGAAAGCGGGCGCGCTGATGTAATAACCTTCCTCCTTGAACTGCTTCATCTGCTGCGGCGTCGGGGCAAAGGACATGGTCCGTTCTCCTTGGTCGTTGGATGGGTGAAGGGTGAAGGGTTCGCGTGGTTGCGTCATGGTTTCGGCGGAGCGGTGGTGGCGCCTTTTTGCCAGTCGTGCGGGGCGAAGAGCGCTTGCCCGGCGGGCACGGATGCCTGCGCGCCGCGCGCCTGCACGCGCTGCAGCGCGCGCGCGACGGCGATGCGCCCGAGTTCGTTCAGGCTCGACCCGCAGCCGGTCCAGTCGATCATCCCGCGCGGCGGCGCGTCGGTCATGCGGAAGCAGGCGATGCTGAAGTCCTCCGGGACGCGCAGGCCCAGGTCCTGCGCCGCCAGCCACGCGCCCAGCGCCACGGTCTCGTCGAAGGCGCAGAGCGCCGTGGGGCGCGGGTTGCGCTTGAGGAGCCGGATGAACTCGCGGCGGATGTCGCGTTCGTCCAGCGGCATCTGGTCCACGAATTCCTCGTGGATGCCGGACGAAAAGAGGGCCTCGCGGTAGCCGGCGCGGCGTTCGGGCGAGTTCGATTCGTCCACGAAGTTGCGGTCGATCGTGACGAGGGGTTCGACGTAGGCGATGCGGCGGTGGCCGAGCGAGATCAGATGCCGGGTGATCTCCCGCGTCACGCGCGTGTTGTCGAAGACGACCGAGTCCACGCCCGGCCCCTTGACGGTGTAATCCACCGCGATCACCGGCATGCCGGAGGACGCGAGGTTCCGCAGGACGTCGTGGTTGCGCGGGAGCAGGAAGAGGCAGGCCGCGGGTTCCACCGCGCCGCGCTGGTCGGCCGACTGTCGCAGCAGGAGTTCCGCCCCCTGCGAGGCCGCCGGTTCCATCAGCGCGCGGAAGAGTTCGCCGGGAAAGCCGAGGCGCACGCGGCCGGGGTCGCCTTCCAGAATCACCGCAATCGGCACCGCCGGGAGCGTGTCCGGCGCGGCGACAAAGGTTCCGCGGCCCTGGTGCCGCAGGAGCAGACCATCGTCTTCCAGTTGCGCGAGCGCGCGCCGGACCGTGCCCCTAGATAAGGAGAACTGCTTGGCCAGGACGCGCTCCTCGGGCAGGCGTTCGCCCGGGACGAGCTTGCGCGAGACAATCGCCTGCCGGAGCGCCTGCTGGAGCTGGGCGTAGGACGGCAAAGGCTTGTCAAAGTTGAGGTTAACGGAGTTCTTCATGGCATTGGTACCTAGTGTTTCTTTGTGTGAACCTTTATGTACCATACACCATCGTTCGGGAATGGAAAGGGAAATTTTTTCGGTTCGGGTTGGCCGAATCCAAGACTTTAAAATGCAATGACTTGTAATTAGTATGGAGGCTGGATCGGGAACGTGTGAATGATCATCCAATATTGCGACCGCTGCGGTAAACGCATCAGTCCCAGCGAATTGGAAACCAAGCAGGCAGCCGAACGCGAGGGGCGGTTTTTCTGCGCCGCCTGCCTTCCGGCCGAGGCCCCGGCCGCGCCGCCTTCGCGCAAGTCCCCCAACGAGACCTCCGTCGTCCCCGGAGCGGGCAAAGGAAGCACCGCGCGCCGCGCAGGCGGACGCGCGCCCGATCCGCGCGACGGCAAGAACGTTCCGCTCCAGAAGCCGCAGCCGTTCCACCCGGCCATTCTCATCGCGCTGGGCTCGGTGGTGATCCTGCCGGTGCTCTATTTCCTGCTCCGTTCGCCCGCGCCGTCCAAGCCCGCGCACGAAACCCGGGTCGTGCCCCCGGCGCCACCGCCCGCGCTGCCCGCGCCGACTCCGGCGCCGGTCGCGACGCCCGCAGTTCCGGCAGTCCCGGCCGGCCCGCGGCCGCCGCTCACGCCCGAGACCAAGACGCCCGACGCGGACGACCTGGCGGAACAGGCCTTCGCCGATTTGACCAAGTTCGCGGGCCTGGCCGAAGACGACACGGCCGGGAAGATCGCGCGCATCGAAGCGTTCCTGACCAAGCACGGCGACGCCATCGTCTCCTCGCGCGCCCGCGTGCTGCTGCAGCGCCTCAAGAATCCAGCCGCTGCGACGGGGACGCCGGCTCCGCCCGTCGCCGCGCCGGTCAACGCCGCGATCCCGCGCACGCTGAACCTGGACTTCGAGAACGGCAAGGCGCCGGGTTTTTCGGAGGTCTTCGCCAAGCTGGCCGACGATCCCACGCAGAGCGGGCGCGGCAAAGTGCTGAGCGGGAATGTCAACAACGACGGGATGCGCGCGCGCCTGTGCGACGGCGACTATCCCGGCGATTCGGAGGCCTTCCGCGCCGGCGCGGTCTTCGTCGCCTCGGAGGACTTCAAGCTCTCGTTCAAGTACTTCATCACCGGCGGCTACACGCTGCGCGTGACGCTCAACCGGGACGCCGAGACCCCCGCGTACCACGCGAAGCTGGACTTGAAGAAGGACCAGTGGACCGAAGCGGTGCTCACGCGCGCCGACTTCCATTTCAAGGACGATACCGGAGACCCGCTGCCGGCCGAGACGCCGGTCCGCTACGTCAACTGGTGGGTCTATCCCGGCAACGAAGTGAAAGCGATGTACCTCGACGACATCAAGATAGAAGGCAGCGCGCCGCCCAAGCCGGCCGACCCCAAGGCCCTGCTCGAAAGCGTCGTCGCCAAGCTGAAGGAACTCAACCCCGGCTACGACGGCCAGACGGCCGGCACGGAGGTCAAGGACGGCCGCCCCGCGACGCTGGTCATCGTCTCCGACAAGATTTCCAGGATCGATCCGGTCGCCGATTTGAAGGGCCTTACCAAACTGGGCGTCTCGGGCACCTACAACGCCAAGGGCATCCTCTCCGATCTGTCGGCGCTCAAAGGCCTGCCGCTCGAAGAACTGACGCTGAACATGCAGCCGCAGATCGCGGACCTGTCGGCGCTGCAAGGCATGCCGCTCCACACCCTGTCGCTCAACGGCATGTCGTGCAGCGACCTCACGCCGCTCAAGGGCCTGCCCCTCACGACCCTGAACCTGGCGTCCTCCAAAGTCGGCGACCTCTCGCCCATCAAGGGCATGAAACTGGAGCACATGAATCTTGCGGGGTCGATGGTGAAGGACCTCTCGCCGCTCGAAGGCATGCCGCTCAAATCGCTGACGCTCGCCTACCTGGGCGTGGCCGACCTATCGCCGCTGAAAGGCATGAAGCTGACCTACTTCGTCTACGGGCACCCGGCCGCCACCGATTTCTCGGCCCTGGCCGAGATGCCGCTGGAGACCCTCAACCTCAACGGGTCCAGCGTTTCCGACCTCGGATTCATCAAGGATATGCCGCTCAGATCGCTGCTGATCACGCGCACCAAAGTCACGGATCTCTCCCCGCTGAAGGGCAAGCAGATCAAGTCCATCCAACTGACCGATTGCGCGATCAAGGATTTCACGCCGCTGCACGACCTGCCGCTGCAGGAGATCGTCTTCGACCTGGATTTGAAGCGCGACGCCGAATGGCTGAAGGCCATCAAGACGCTCAAGGCCATCAACAACAAGCCCGCCGCGGCGGTGCTGGCGGGGAACTAGACCCGGCAACCGGTGCTGCCCTTTGCAGGGCAGCGTTCGCGCGCGGCGACCCAGGGTAGCGCGCTGCGCGCGCGCCTGGAGTGGTCATCAGAAGGGCTTCCCTGCATGGGAAGCATGGCGACCTCCAGGCAACCGGTGCTGCCCTTAGCAGGGCAGCGTTCGCGGCGCGGCCTACCCAGGGTAGCGCGCTGCGCGCGCAACCCTGGGCTTTCACCTGTTGCCTCTTCGAGGCAAGCGACAGCACGAACAGCAATGGAGGCTGGTTGAACCGCGATGGGAGATTGAAGATTGGAAGTCCGAAAAAACCAAATCCGCAAATCGAAACGCACTATCCTAAGTAGATTCCTGATCCCTGACCGGGTCAGGTCCAAATCGCGCTATTCGCCCAGCGCGGGCAGCGGAATCTTCGCGATCTTGAAGGGAATCTCGAGTTCGCGCGGCGCGCTCATCGCGGTGACTTCGATCTTCGAGAACGGGACCGTCACCTGGTAGCCCGCCACCAGCACGTCCCGCTGGCCGTTGCTCTGGACGCGCATCGTCGCGAGCCGCGCCTGCACCGGCTGGTCCTTGTCGTCGAGAAAGCGCGCGCAGTTCGTGTAATGCTGGGACCGGAATTCCGCGCCCTGGCCGCCGGTGACGGTCACTTCGTAGAGGTCGCGGCGCTGTTCCTGGATCTGCGCGGTGGCGCCCTCCGGGAGCCTGGCCGGTAGGCTCCACTGCCGCAAGGTCTTGACGATTTTCACGGCGTCGCGCACGGTCGCCGAGGCCGTCCCTTCGAGCGCGAACGCGCGGTCGCCCATGCCGAGTTCCCGGGCCTTGGCGACGAAGCAGCCTTCGCTCGCCGGCGCGATCGCAAACCCGTTCGCCGAGCCGTCCGCCGGGTGCAGGATTCTCTGGCGGTCCCGCTTGACGGGCTCGAAGGCCCACTTGGCCTGCAGGTCGCGCCCGCCGGCCAGCTTGAAAACCTCCACGTTCAAATCCAGGCGCTCGACGATGAGGTTGGATTCCAACAGCGGCGAGAGCACCACCGCCAGCGTCTGCCCGCCGGCCTCGCGTTCGAGCGCGACGCGCGCCACGCGCACGCGGCAGATGCCGGCGTTGGCGTGCGGGGCGTCCCAGCCTTCGTAGTCGCCCTCGGTCCAGGCCGTGGCCGAACGCGGCGTGGCGAGGTTCTCGCGCTTCCACTTTCCGTCGGTCTTGGGCGGATAGGCGGCCAGCAGCGCGTCCACGGCGTCCCAGTAACTTCCGGTAAAGGAGAAGTCGGCCGGATCCTTGGGGGTCAGGCGGCCGGCGAAGTCCGCGGGCAGGGCG
This sequence comes from Planctomycetota bacterium, assembly GCA_026184295.1. Classification (GTDB taxonomy): domain Bacteria; phylum Planctomycetota; class SZUA-567; order H5-PLA8; family H5-PLA8; genus JACQFI01. The sequence continues at coordinate 2,244 of JAHCJK010000148.1, read as the reverse complement.
TTGCCCGTCTGGCGCTCGAGTTCCTGCGCGATCTCCTTCGGCCCCGCGCCGGCCAGTTTGAGCGCGACCTGCGTGCCCTCGGAGGCCTTCGCGCTCCCCGTCCTCGATTCCATGTTCGCGACGACCTGCGCCAGGCGGGCGCGGACTTCCTTGCCGAGCGCCTCGCCCGGGCGCTTGGCGTCCATGCGTTCCTTGATCCACGGGAGCACCGCCGCGTCCATCTCCAGGAGGCGCTTCAGGCCGGACTCGCGTTCGTCGAAGTCGTTCGAGTTCAGGCGCGCGACGTACTTTTCGGCCTGCTTGATCAGGTCTTCCGGCACCGCTTCCTGGCCGCGGGCCGCGGCGGAAAGCATCAGCGCACCTGCGAACACAACGAACCTGAGGGCGGCGGTTTTCATCCGTCAACTCCTTGCCAAGCCACGCCTTGAAGCAGCGCAGGGATCGAAACAGAGTTTCTGCCGTCTACCAGGACGTGAAGCCACCAGGGGGCGTTACCAAAATTCCGTGCCTGGAGGTGCGCGCGGCGCGAGGCTATACTGCGCGGGCCTTTACCGGAGACGACCATGGCCTTTCGCAACCTCCGCGAATTCCTCGCGGCGCTGGAAGAACGCAAGCAGCTCCTGCGCATCAAGGAAAAGGTCTCGCCGATCCTCGAGATCACCGAGTGGGCCGACCGCACGGTCAAGGACCTGGGCGAGAAGGGCCCCGGGCTGCTCTTCGAGAACGTCGAAGGCAGCAGCATGCCCGTCGCGATCAACCTCTTTGGGACCTACGAACGCACGGCGCTTTCGCTGGGCGTGAAGAACTTCGACGAGATCGCCGCGCAGATCGAGAAGCTGATCCACCAGCGCCCGCCCGAGACGATCGTCGAGAAGCTGAAGATGCTCCCGCTGCTGGCGCAACTGGCCAATTACCCGCCGAAGAAGGTGCGCGGCGGCCCCTGCCAGGAAGTTGTGTACACCGGCGACAAGGTGGACCTGGGCATCTTCCCGACGCTGAAGTGCTGGCCGCAGGACGGCGGGCGCTACTTCACGCTCACCAACGTCTTCACCCGCGACCCCAAGGGCCTGCCGAACTGCGGCATGTACCGCATCCAGGTCTTCGACAAGAACACCTGCGCGATGCACTGGCACATGCACCACGACGGCGCGCGCCACTTTCGCGAATGGGAAGCTCGCGGCGAACGCATGCCCGTCGCCGTGGCCATCGGCGGCGATCCCGCCGTCATCTACGCCGCCACCGCGCCGATGCCGCCGGGCATCGACGAGATGCTGCTGGCGGGGTTCATCCGCAAGGAGAACGTGGAGATGTGCCCGTGCGTCTCGCAGCCGAGCCTGCACGTGCCGGCGGAGGCCGAGATCATCCTGGAAGGCTACCTGGAACCGGGCGAACGGCGCGTCGAAGGACCCTTTGGCGACCACACCGGGTTTTACTCGCTCGCGGACCGGTACCCGGTCTTCCACGTCACCGCCGTGACGCACCGCAAGAACCCGATCTACCAGACCATCGTCGTCGGCATCCCGCCTATGGAAGACACGTACCTCGGCAAGGCCACCGAACGCATCTTCCTCCCGTTCCTGAAGCTGACGCTGCCGGAGATCGTGGACTACAACCTCCCGGAGTTCGGCGTCTTCCACAACTGCGCATTCATCAAGATCAAGAAGCAGTACCCGCAGCACGCGCGCAAGGTGATGCACGCGATCTGGGGGCTCGGGCAGATCATGTTCACGAAGATGATCGTGATCGTGGACGAGCACGTGGACGTGCAGGACGAAGACGCCGTCTGGTTCCACGTCGGCGCCAACTGCGATTTCTCGCGCGACCTCGAAATCGTCAAGGGCCCCACCGACATCCTCGACCACGCCAGCCAGCACTACGGCTGGACCGGCAAGCTCGGCATCGACGCGACGAAGAAGTGGAAGGACGAAGGCTTCGTCCGCGACTGGCCCGACCCCCTGGTGAACGACGCCGCCGTAAAGCGCAAGGTGGAAGAGCAGATGCGGAAGGTGGGGCTGCTTTAACGGCAGGGGTCAGGAATCAGGATTCAGGGGTCAGGGGACGAGCAGCGCTTACGCGCTGCCTTTTTTATTTAGGGGCGGCGAGGCCGCTCCTTCCCTGAATCCTGAGTGCTAAATCCCGACCCGGTCAAGGATCAGGAATCTGCCTAGGCTATTGCGTTTCGCTTTGCGGATTTCGGGTTTCTAATCTTCAATCGCGATTCCTCCAGCCTCCAGTGTTGTTCGG
>JAHCJK010000147.1 GCA_026184295.1 Planctomycetota bacterium | reverse complement strand
ATGTTTCGGTACGAACCCTGGAGCTTGAACGCGGGCTCCGTGCGGTAGTCCTCGTGGATGCCGGCGGACCGGATGTACTCCTTGTTCACCGTCAGCACCGTGTCCCGCACGAAGAGCAACTTCTTCATCACGTTGACCATGCTGTTGACTTCGTCCAGCGAGAAGCTGCCCTTCAGGTCGATGCCCTCGCGGCTGCCCGTCTGCGCCATGCGGATAATCGCGTAGACGTCGTCCTGGCTGCGCGCCGCGAGCTGGTTCAGCACCGGGTTCGAGGTCAGGCAGTTCTCCAGGTAGCTCGTCTCGAAGTCGTCGGCGCTGTCGCCGATGATCTCGCCGAGGTTGTAGGTGTCGGCGCGGTTGGCCAGCATGTCGGGAATCTGAAACTTCTCGCCGCTTTCCGTGTAGGGGTTGCCCGCCATGACCACGGCCACTTTTTTGCCGCGCAGGTCGTAGGTGCGCGTCCGGCCCTTGTGCACGCCCTCGATCTTCCGCTGCGCGTCGCAGAGCGAGATAAACTTCTGCAGGAACTCCGGATTGCAGTGCTGGATGTCGTCCACGTACAGCATCACGTTGTCGCCCATTTCGAGCGCCAGGTTCAGCTTCGCCAGCTCCTCGCGCGCGGCGGCGTTCGTCGCTTCGGAGGGGTCGAGCGAGGTAACCTGGTGCCCGAGCGCGGGGCCGTTGATCTTCATGAAGATCAGGCCGAGCCGGTTCGCGATGTATTCCATCAGCGTCGTCTTGCCGTAGCCGGGCGGCGAGATCAGCAGCAGCATGCCCATGCGGTCGGCGCCGGCGCGGTCGCCGGCCTCGCCGATCTGCTTGGCCAGGTTCGCGCCGATCAGCGGCAGGTAGACTTCGTCGATCAGCCGGTTGCGCACGAAGGTCGCGAGAGGCTTCGGCTTCAGTTCGTCGAGCTGCATGGCGTCGCGTTCGCGCGCGAGGAGTTCGCGGCGCTGCACGAGGTACGCGCGGTAAGCCGGGACCGTCTCGCGGTCGAAGCGTTCCATCTCGGCGAGAAACGCATCGACGCGGAAGGCGTAGGCGCCCTGCGCGATCGTCGCGTGGCGGCCCAGCAGGCCTTCGGCCGCGGCTCGGACGCTGGCCGGCGCGCGGCGCGGCAGGCTGCCGGTCAGGAGCAGGTTCAGCGTCTCTTCGTCGGTCTCGCCGCCGGCCGGCGTGGCGGTCTCCTGCGCGAAGGCGTCCAGCCAGGCGCGCGCGAAAGCGTAGGCATCGCCGAGCGGCGTCTGGAGCGCGTCCAGGTCGGCGCGGAAGGATTCCTTCAGGCCCGCGCGGTCGAGGTGCGCGAGGAAGGCGTCCAGGCGTTCGGCGGCCTCGGCCGAGACCGCGAACGCAGGCGCGTCGGCCGCGCCGAGTTCGTGGAAGAGATACGCGGCGGCGGCGCGCGCGTCGGCGTGCGCCGGCAGGCCCTGCGCGGAGGCGAAGGCGGCCAGGTCGGCCGACCACGCGTCGATGAGCCCATCGCCCGCCTTGGGATTCTGGGTCAGCACGCGGCCCAGGCCGCGCGCCTGGCGCGCCATGCGGTCCTTGCGGGCGGCCTCGGGCAGGCGCGACCAGTAGAGCGTGGCGAGCGCGCGCGCCCCCGCGGGCGCGGCCAGGAGCCCGGCGGACGCGTGGGCCTTCAACAGCGCGGCCAGGATTGCCGCGGCGTCGTGGTCGTGCACGCCGCGTTCGTACGCTTCGTCGTAGCGATCTTGCGCGAACGCGCGGACGGCTTCCAGCAGGGCCGGGGCGTCCAGCGCGGCCAGCCGCGCCAGGCCCTGCAGCTGCGTCCGCGCGTTCGCGAATACCTTCCACGCCAGATACGCGCCGCGGTAATGCCCAGCGTCTTCGCTCGGGCAGGTCTGTTCCCAGAACGCGCGCGTCGCGGCGAACGATTCGGCTTCCACCGGCTGGTAGAAGTCGGTGCCGGCGATGTGCAGGCAGGGCGCGCCGTCGCGCAGGACCATGCTCAGGTCCACGGGCTGCGTGTGCACGCCGAAGCGGTGCGCGCCGAGGCGGATTACGTTCGCGCCGTCTTCGAAGAGGTCCAGGCGGTCGCGCAGCGCGCGGCCGGCTTCCTGGCGCGCGCTCTTCAGGCGGGCGTCGAGTTCGTCGGCCTTCACGCGGTCGCCGAGCGCGCGGAGCTGCTCGGTCTGTTCGCGCGCCTTGCGTACCATGGGGTCGGAGGCGAAGTAGGCGTGGAGTTCGTCGGCGCCGGTAAAGCTCGCGGCGCGGCGCAGGACGCCCAGCAGGATGCGTTCGGCCGCGGCGGCCAGGGCGGCGGCCTTGCGCTGGCGTTCGTCGAGCAGCGCCTGCTTGCGCGCGGCAAAGGCCGCGGCAGCTTCCTCGCGCTTTTCGGCGACGACGGCGGCGAAGCCGCCGGCTTCGGAGAAGCGCGCGTCCATCTCTTCGATGTGCGCGAGCACTCGCGCGAGCAGTTCGTCGCACTTCTCGGGCGTGTCGCAGAGCGAAAGATAGTTCGAGCGCTTCTGCGCGAGCAGCTTCAGCTGCGCGGCGAATTCGGCGGAGAGTTCGCGGGTCAGCAGTTCGGCGCGGCGCGCTTCCAGGGCGGCCTTGGCGCGGTTCTGGCGCGCGCAGGTCTCGCTGAGCGCGTCGAGCAGCGTCGTGCGCAGGGTCGGATCGTCCACCGGCAGGCCGTTGACGATCTCGGCGAGCACGTGCAGGCCGGCGGCGAGCGTCTCGAGTTCGGCCTTCAGCTCCGCGGTCTCGGCGGACTTTCCGGCGGCCGCGGTGCGGGCCGTCAGCGCGTCGAGCTTCTGCGCGTGCGGCGCGAAGGCTTCGGGCGTGAGCAGGAACTGCACCGTCTGCGCGGCGATCTCGTCGTACAGCTTCACGATGCGGGCTTCGAGCGCGTCCAGGCGGCCGGCGTCGGCGTAGCGCAGTTCGCGCAGGCCTTCGGCCTGGCCGCGGCGCGCGCGCAGCGCGGTCAGGGCTTCCACGTGCGCGTCCAGGCCTTCGAAGGTCGCGTGGGCCAGGCGGGTGGCGTCGGCGTCGAACTCGGCGTCGAATTCCTCGATCCTGCGCGCGGTCTCGCGGCGGATGCGCTGGGCCTTCTCGAATTCCGCGATGGCCGCGTGGCCGGTCTCCCGGATCGCCTTCAGGCGTTCGTCCAGCCGGCCGCATTCCTCGTGAGCCAGCCAGTGGAAGCGGTCGAGCGTCAGTTGCGTCTGGCGCGCGAGGTTTTCGAACGCGGCGAGCGTGGGAAGGCTGCCTTCGCCCAGGCGCGCGACGCCCAGGATTTCGCTCAGTCCGCTGACGAGGTCGCGGTTGCCGATGCGCGCAAGCTGCGAGGACGCGTCCGCCACGGCCGCGCCGGTCTCGGCGCCGAAGGGCGACTTCCAGAGCTGCCATTCGTGCGAGCGCGACGGATCGCGGTGGCCGTTGGGCACCAGCACCAGCGTGCCGTCCTCGAGCAGCGCGTAGCCGCGGCAGACGAGCGGCGTCGCGGCCTTTTTCTCGATCAGGTTGTACGGGAGCAGCAGGTAGCGCCCGTCTTCGCGGTGGCGGAAGACGTACAGCAGGTCCTCGCCGTTGGCCGAACGCAGCGCGGCCTGGAAGTGCATCGCTTCCGTGTCCTGGTCGAAGGTCTTCGATTCGCCCGACTGCAGCAGGTAACCGCCGGGGAAGACGACGCCGTGGCCTTCGGGCAGTTGCACGCAGGCCTGGCCCAGCGCGTCGATGCGCTGCACGCGCTGCGTGATGCGGTTGAAGACCAGGAAGCGCTGCGCGCTTTCGTTGAAAGGCTTGATGCGCAGCAGCACCAGGTTCTGGAGCACGGCAAAGGCGATCTCGGCGTCGTCCAGGCCCTGGTCGGGCGACGAGACCGGTTCGCGGTAGATGCCCTGGCCGCTCTCGGCGTTGTTCTCCACCTTTACGGTCAGGTCGCCGCCGGTGCATTCGACGAAGACGAGGTCCGCGATGCTGACGTGCGGGTGCTTGCCCGGCACGTGCATCTCGCGGGTCGCGCGCGTCCATTCGAAGTCGTGCTGCGGCGGGAGAAGCTGGTCGCGGTCGCTGCTGACGCCCGCGTAACGCAGCGCGCCGTCCTTCTGCAGCGCCCAGCGGAAGACCTTCACGTCGCCCGCGCTGGGGCCGGCCTGGAAGACCATCAACAGGTGCGTGCCCGTGTTGCGGAGCTGCTGCAGGCGCGCGCCCTTGAAGTACTGGTAGAGCTCGCGGAAGTCGTGCTCGAAGGCGCGGTCGGCCAGGAAATCCAGGCCCAGGCGGACGAGTTCGCCGTTTTCGAAGCCGAAAACGGAGAAGACGTCGGCAAGCGTGGTTTCCTTTTTCATGCCGAGGAAGACGTCGCAGCCGAAGAGCAGCCGGTCGCCGGCCTGCGCGAGATCGCGGGCCAGGCAGGCGTGTTCGGTGGCGACGCGCAGGCTGGCGGCGAGCGCCAGTTCGCGGCCGCCGAAGAGTTCCTTGCGGCGGGCGTTGAGCTGTTCGGCATGGGCGCGGAGTTCGGCGCACTGGCCGGCCAGGCGGTCGCGCAGCACTTCGTAGGCGCCGCCGTGGAGGTTTTCCTGGGCGGGGGTGGGGGTGTGTTGGATTTTCAGGTCGGTCATGGCTCGCTCCATGCGCGCCGCGGCGTGTGAAACTCGAACGGCGCTCGCTAAGGGTGCTTCCTTACCGCTGGATTACGTCCGCGGGCCGGGCCATTTCATGAAATCGGCTCCGGTTTGGCGCAATAGCAAGCGGGGAGGCCGAGGCCTCCCCGCTTGTGCAGCACCTTCGCCGGGTCCTCACGACTTCTTGGCTTCCAGGGCCTTCTGTTCCAGCCCCTTGGCGCGGCCCAGCAGCTTGCGGAGCACCTTTTCCATCCCGCCGTCGTCGTCGCCCGCGGCCAGCTTGGCGAGCAGCGCGGAGGTGCTCAGGTTCTTCAGGTCCTCGGTGCCGATGTTGGCCTTGGTCAGGATCTCCTTGATGTCCTGCATCAGGCTCGCATCGCCGTTCAGGTAGTCCTTGCCCAGCTTCTGGACGACCTTGCTGCGGTCGACGAAGGCATCGAGCGCCTTGCCGCCCGTCGCGGCCTGGATGTACTTCTCGAAGAAGGCCCCGTCGCCGCCGACGATCTCGATCTTGGCGCTCTTGAAGGCTTCGGCCATGGCCTTGGCCTGTTCCTGCACGATCGCCTTCCTCGCTTCGATCTCGGCCAGGTCGATGGCCTTCTCCTTCTCCAGGTTGAGGCGGTACTCCTCGTGGCCGCGGGTGCTCTCGTCGAGCGCCTTCATGGCCTCCGCCTTCTCCGCCAGGCCCTTGGCCTCGGCGAGCATCTTCTCGCGGACCGCCAGGGCCTGCGCGTCGCCCATGCGGGCGGCGCCGTCGGCCTCGGCTTCCAGTTTCAGGCGCAGTGCCATGGCCTCGGCCGTGCCCAGCTTCTCGATGGCCGCGGCGTTGGCTTCGCGCACCTGCACTTCCGCCAGGCCCAGGGCCGCGCGTTCGGCCCGGATGCCTTCGGCGAGCTTCATCTTGCCGGCGGCGATCTGCTCGGCCTTGCGGAACTCGGCCTGCGCCATCGTCAGTTCCTGCGCCGCCAGGTGCTTGGCCGCGGTCTCCTTGGCCTCGGCCGCCTTGATGTCCTTCACCAGGTTCTCCTGGGCGTGCTGTTCGGCCGCGGTGATGGCCACCTTCTTGGCGCGGTCGGCGGTGAAGAAGGCGCGTGCGTCCTTGATGCGTTCCTCTTCTTCCGCCACGGTCTTCTCGACCGCCACGCGGGCGCGGATGACGTCCTGGATGTTCTTGCGCTCCACTTCCAGGGACTTCTCCTTGCCGATGCGCTGGAGTTCCGTCTCCCGTTCGCGTTCGATGGCTTCCAGGCTTTGCGCCTTGAGGACGCGTTCCTGCTCGACGAGCACGGCCTTTTCGCGCCCCTTGGCGGCCACCTGCACCTGGCGTTCCTTGTTCTCGTTCGCGATCTGCACCTCTTCCTCGGCCTTCAGCCGCGCCTGTTCGGAGCGGTTGAACTGCTCGGCGGAGGTGATCTTGGCTTCCGCCTCCTGCGTGGAACGGATGACCTCGATCTCCTTCTTCTGCTTGATCTCGGCCTCGGCCTGCTGCCGTTCAAGCTCCAGGATCTTTTCCCGGGCGTCCACGTTCTGCTGCGTCATCACCTTGTCCTGGTGCCGGCGGATCTCGTTGGCCTTGATCCGTTCGATCGAGGTCAACTCGGTGATCTTCTTGATGCCGGCCGCGTCCAGAATGTTGTTCTCGTTCAGGTTCTCGAGCGGCGTCTGCTCCAGGTAGTCGATGGCGGCGTCCTCGAGCTTGTACCCGCTCAGGTCCTGTCCGATGGTCTCGATGATGCGGTTCTTGAACTTCTCGCGCTCCTGGTACAGCTCGACGAAGTCCATCTGCTTGCCGACGGTCTTCAGCGCCTCGCTGAACTTGGCGTTGAAGAGCTCGTTGAGCGTCTCCTGCTTGCTCGCGCGGGCGCAGCCGATGGTCTGGGCGACGTGGAGCACGTCCTCCTTGGTCTTGTTCACGCGCACGAAGAAGGTCACCTTGATGTCCGCGCGGATGTTGTCCTGGCAGATCAGGCCTTCGTGCCCGCGGCGGTCGATCTCGATGGTCTTCAGCGAGATGTCCATCACCTCGGCGCGGTGGACGATGGGAAGCACCATCCCGCCGGTGAACGTGACGTCCGGCTCGCTCTTGAGGTTGTTGATGATCAGCGCGGTCCCCTGATCGACCTTGCGGTACATGCTCAGAAGCCACTTGATCATTCCGATTCCGATCACGAAACCGATGCCCGTCACGATCAAGGCCAGAAGGGTTCCGGGACTGTCGAAGAAGGCGAGCATGGTCAGCATGACATTCTCCTTTCCTGCGATGACGTCGTCAGTTGCGTTCGGCCGCGGGCTGAGTGCTCAAGCACTCGTCGATCTGTTCCGTGGGCCGATCTATCTTCTGGAGCACGCGTTCGCGCTCCTGCGAAGGTTCCGATACTTCGTACGCGTCGAGCTTCGCGTCGTATCCCACGATCACCGCCAGCTTGCCTTTGCTCAGCGTGTTGGGGACCAGGCAGCGCACGCTCAGGATCAGCGGCGCGCCGCCCATTCTCAGTTCCGCCTGTCCGAAGGAAGCATTCACTTTTTCGGTCGTGATCGTCACGATTTTGTAGAGCAGCGCGCCGCCGCCGTGCTGGGTCTGGACCTTGAAGACGCCGCGCATCGGCCGCGTGGCCAGGCCCGCCGCGAACAATCCGCCGCAGGTCCCCAGCGCCAGCGTGCCCGCGCCGACGAGGAAGCCCGGCAGCGCCGCGCCCAGCAGCGGGGCGGCGTAGAGTTCGGCCAGCATCGAGAGCGTCCAGCCCGAAAAGATCGCGGCGCTGGCGACGATCGAGACCGGCACGGAGCCGACGTTCAGGAAGCCCAGGAACCCGTCGGCCCAGCCTTCGCCGCCGGCGTCCAGGCCGTGCGAAGCGCCGAGGTCGGCGTGCGCGTCCAGATGGATGTCCGCGTGGCCGCCGGAGTGGAAGTTCAGCGCGTCGTGGTCGAGCCCGGCCAGAATCACGCCGAGCCAGAAGAGCACCACGCAGCCGAGCAGCGCGGTGAAGAGCACCGTCGGGAAGGAGAACGCGGCGTTCAGGATTTCAAACATGGCGGCCTCCTTGTTCGAGCGGCGCTCCGGCGCCGGCGGGAGCCGCGGCCCTTCCGATACCTTGTGCTTTCGGTGGGGCTGCTGCTCGGGAAGCTATTCAGGAGGCGGCTTGAATCGGTTCGGAAAATCGGCGCCGATTCTTCGAAAATCGAAGCGGCGCACCGGGATGCAGCGGTACGTGCGCCCCACTTGAAAGGGGTGAAACGTCCCCCGGTTTTCCGAAAGGACGGGAGCGTTCACCTGAATACGAGAGGTTTACGAAAAGGACGTCAGGCCGTGGGCGGGACGGGCGGCGCCGGCGACGCCGCGGCGGCCGCGGCTTTCTTGCGCCGGAGCAACCAGATGCCGAGCGCGATCAGGCCCAGCGGAATCAGGATTTGCGCGAGGCATTCCACGAACGTTTGCGGCTCGTGGTCGCGGCGCAGGACGATGAAGGTCTCGGCCGCCGGCAGCGTGCCCGAGCGCAGGATGCCGGGAATGTCGCGGTCCAGCTTGAAGCCGACCGCCTTCACGCCGCGGACGGTCTCCAGCGTGTACGTGTGGTACTCGTCGATGGGGATTTCCTTGCGGTCGCCGGGCTCGTCGTTCTTGTCCGCGCCGTACCGCCGGTGGGACGTGAAGAGCTTGATCGGGCGGGTGTCGTTCGGGCCCGCGCGTACGGGCACGAAGGATTCGCCCGCGCCCTTCGTCTGCCCGTTCTGGATCACCACCGTGCGGACGATGTTCGCGTCGTCCACGTACGCATGGCGGATGACCAGCCATTCGTCGGCGGGATCGCTGGCGTAGAATTCCTCGAACGTGACCTCGCGCACGCGGGTGTTGGTGAAGCCCTGCCAGATGCCCGGCACGAAGAGGTACAGCAGGATGCCGCCGAGCCCGATCAGGATGCCGCCCAAGCGCATACCCCGCCTCCCGTGCCCATAGCCCGCCCACGCTCGCGAATGGAGCGTGGTATATCCCGGCCTTTCGCAAAGGGAACGGAAATTACTTTTTGGGCTGCTCGAGCGCGGGGTTGTGCGAGAGCGCTTCGGGCGGGATGATCGTCTCCGGGAAGCCGTCCTTCAGGCCCCAGTAGAGCCGGCAGCCCGCGCCGCCGCCTTTCTCGTAGTACTCCAGCTTGATCTCGTACGAGCCCGCCGCGAGGTCGATCTCGCCGGCGAAGCGCGTCATCGGATGCGTGGTCCAGTCGTTGGTGAGCTGCTTGCCGTTGACGGTGATGCGCGTGCCGTCGTCCGCCGAGGTCGCGAAGGTGTAGTGCCCGGCCTTCTCGATCTTGATCGTGCCGAACCAGCGGATGCAGAAGTCGTCGTTCGGCAGGCCGTCGCCGGGCCCGCCTCCGCCCCAGTCGTAGTCCACCTTCGCGTCCACGCGCGCGGCGATGAACTCCTCGGGCTTGAATTCGCTGCCCCGGAAGATGTGCGCGATCAGGCCCGGCTTGCTGGGGTTCAGGGCGGCCTCGATGGCCGCGAGGCGTTCCTTCAGTTCGTTCGCGTGTTCGGCGTAGGCCTTGGCCTTGGCGTGCGCGCGCTCGAAGTTCAGGTACATCAGGTGCGCTTCCTTCAGCTTGCCGGACTTGAAGGCCGCTTCGGCCTCCGCCCAGTCGCGCCGGGCTTTCAGTTCCAGGTCGCCCGTCTCCAGGCGTTCGATGCGTTCGAGGTACGGCGCGGCGGCGTCGCCCAGGCCGGCGTCGCGGGCTTTGGCGAAGAAGTCTTTCCCGCGCGCGAAGTCGCCGTCGGCGAGGTACAGGAGCCCGCGGCGGCGCAGGCCTTCCTTCGCGTCCTGCCCGGCGGGGGCGTGCGCGTCCACGTCGTCGGCTTCCAGTTGTTCGCCGCTGAGCGAGAACTCGGGGCCTTCGGCCAGCTTCAGGCCCACGGCGCGGTCGCCGCCGTTGTCCTTCAGCGTGCCGTTCAGTTTCGTGTTGCCCTTGCTGAGGCTGATCTTCTCGCCGGCGCGCTTGCGCAGGGCCTCGATGGCCTCCTGCCGCAGGGCCAGCAGCGCGTCGAGGTCGGCCTTTTCGGCGCCCAGGGCTTCGCGCGCGTCGGCGAAGGCGCGGTCGCGCAGCTTTCCGTCCAACAGGTCGCGGGCGGCGGCAAAGCGCTTGGCCTGGAGCAGCGCCTGCATCTCCTTGCGCACGGACCAGGCGAGTTCCCGGCCCTTTTCCTGGCGCGCGGAAGCCGCCTGCGTCTCGGCTTGGCGCAACTGCGCCAGGGCCTCGGTCCAGCGCTGCTTCTCTTCGGAGGCCGCCTTGGAGGACGGCGCGAACTCCGCGGGGACGGCCTCGGCCTTCTGCGCCAGCGCGATGGCCTCTTCGAAGCCCTGCGCGTTCAGCGCCTGCGTCTTGGCGCGGGCCTCCCCCAGGTGCTTCGCGGCTTCGGCCTCGGCCTTGGCGCGTTCGGCCTGGCGCGCGCCGTCCAGGCGCGGGCGCCAGTCTCCGGCGCGCAGGTGCTCGGCCACGGCCTCGTCGCGGAAGGCGTCCACGGCGCCGCGCCAGTCGCCTTTGCCGCGCGCGGCGTCGGCCTTGTCCTGCATCTCTTTCAGCACGCCGTCCAGGGCCTTGCCCAGGCGTTCCTGCGCGGCGGCCAGCCCGTCGCCGGCCTGCTTGGCCAGCGGCGTCTCGCGCGCCTGTTCGCCGGCGCGGTCGAACGCGGCGAGCAGCGCGGGGTAGTTCTCCGGGGCGTCCTTGGCCAGCTTTTCAGCCGCGTCGAGGGCCTCGCGGGCGAGCTGTTCGCGCGTGGGTCCGGCGGGGGCCTTCACTTCCACGCTCTTCACTTCGGGTTCGGGGCGCGCCGGAGCCGGCGCGGCGTCCGGCTTGCGCGGGGCGGGCTTGGCGGTCTGCTTGCCGCCGTCGCCTCCGAGCAGCGCGACGCCCAGGCCGAGCACGATCACGCCCGCGAGCCCCACGCCGATCCACATGCCGGTGCTCGAAGGCTTCGCGCGCGCGCCGCCCGGCGACCCGCCCGGCTGCGTGGGCGAGAGGCTGCCCGTGCGGTCGCCCATGATCGGCGAGGCCGGCCCGGTCGTCGTTCCGCGCGGCTTGATCGGGGAGCGCGGGCCGGTGGTGCCCCGTTCGCCGATGGGCGCGCGCGGGCCGGTGGTGCCGGTCCCGCCGCGCAGGCGTCCGGATTTGCCGTCGCCGAGCGCGTGCTTCAGCGAGGAGCCTTCGAGCGCGAGGCCGGCGTCTTCGACGAATTCCTGCGGATTGGCGTAGCGCTTGGCGCGGTCCTTGGCCGTCATCTTGGCCAAAATGCGCGCGGTGTTCTCGCTCACGTTCGCGCGCTTCTGCTTGATCTCGGGGAAGGGTTCCGCGACCTGGCGCGCCATGATCGAGCGCCCGTTGGTCCCTTCGTACGGCGTCGTGCCGGCCAGCATGTGAAAAAGGGTGCAGCCGAGCGAATAGATGTCGGCGCGCGTGTCCAGTTCCTCGCCCTTGGCGGCCTCGGGCGAGATGTAATGCGGGGTCCCGGCGGCCTTGCGCTTTTTGGGATCGGCGTCCGCGGCGTCTTCGTCTTCGTTGGCTCCGACGGCGCAGGCCAGGCCCATGTCGAGCAGCTTCGCGATGTCCTGGGAGGTGACGATCACGTTCTCGGGCTTTACGTCCCGATGCAGAATCTTCTTGGTCAGCGCGTGGTCCAGGCCCTTGGCGATCTGCATCGCGTAGGCGAGCGCTTCCTTTTCGGGCAGCGGGCCGCGCTCTTCGATGACCTTGCGGAGCGTCTTCCCTTCGACGTACTCCATCACGAAGTAGTGGTAGGGTTCGATGTAGCCGACGTCGAGCGCCGTGACGATGTTCTCGTGGCTGAACTGCCCGGCCGCGCGGGCTTCGCGCACGAAACGCTTGATGAAGGATTCGTCGTTGGCGTACTTCGGAGCCAGAATCTTGACCGCGACGATGCGGTCCATGGTGATCTGGCGCGCGCGGAAGACCACGCCCATCGCGCCCTGCCCGACCTTTTCGTACAGTTCAAAGTTGCCGAGGCGCTTCGACTTCGTGCGCACGGAAGTCTCGCTGGTGGTCTGTTCCTTGAGCAGGCTGTCGAGGTCCTGCTTGGAGAGCACCTTCTTCTTGAAGAGGATGGTGCCGATGCGTTCGCTCAGCCCGAGCTTGGTCAGTTCGCCCTGGGTCTTCAGCGCGTCGTCGAGCTGCGTGGAGGAGATCAGGCCCTTTTCGAGCGCCAGTTCGCCGAGGCGTTTGCGTGCGGAAATGGAGGAAGCAGGCGGGTCCGACTTTGCAGCCATGCGGTCCTCCCCAAGGGCTCCCAACGTGCCTAGTTTACGACGGACGAAGCGTGCTAATACTGCCTTGCGGCATAAGTTGCACCATGTTTGTACAGCGGCGTTTCTTCGAAAGTTCGCACATTGCCGTTAGGCTTGGCGTACCAAGAAGTTCCCGCTCTGGAAAACGCTTCGAAACCTACGCTCGAACGAACCGTTGGATTTGCTTGAGCCTACGATTTGGGTTTGGTCAGGCGGGGCGCACGCACGCCGCCGTTCTCGTCGTGCGGATCTTCGATCTCCGCGACCACCTGGTTCAGCAGCCCGCTCATGCTCGCCAGCGGAATCCCGCGCTGCTCGGCCTCCGCGCGCTTGCGGCGGCGTTCGGCGCGCGCGCGTTCCTCGCGCTCATCCTTCTGCGCCAGGAAGAGTTGAAGCTTGTGCAGCGCCTGGTTCTCGATCTGGCGCACGCGCTCGCGCGTCAGCCCGATCCGTTCGCCGATCTGCTCGAGCGTGAACGGTTCTTCTTCGCCGATGCCGAAGCGCAGCTCGATGATCTTGCGTTCGCGGTCGGTCAGCGCGTATTCGAGCGAATGGCGCAGGCTCTCGCGGTCGTATTCGTCCAGCAGCCCGCCCGATTCCTTCTCCTCGCGGCTGGGCACGCCCGCGAGCTGGTCCTCGATGTCGATGGCGGTCTCCTGGTCGCCGCCGCGCCCGGTGGGCGCTGCGGCGGAGAGCGCCTGGCGGATCGCGGAGAGCTTGCTCGGGCTGAGCTTCAGCGCCTTGCCGATCTCTTCCGGAGTGGGCTCGCGCCCGAACTTCTGCGCCAGCGAGGAGGACATCTTCTTCCACTTCGCGAGGATTTCGACCATGTACGCCGGGACGCGCACCGACTTTACCTTGTTGATCAGCGCGCGCCGAATCGTCTGCTTGATCCACCACGAGGCGTACGTCGAAAATTTGCAGCCCTGGTCGGGGCTGAAGCGCCCGACGGCCTTGAGCAGGCCCAGGTTGCCTTCTTCGATCAGATCGAGCAGGGACATGCCGCGGTGCGTGTAGTTCTTGGCTATCGACACTACCAGCCGCAAGTTAGAGCGGATCATGTGGTCGCGGGCTTCGTTGTCGTTCTTGGCAATGCGATACGCCAACTCGCGTTCTTCGTGCGGTTTCAGCAGGGGAAACTTGCTGATTTCCGAGAGGTAGAGTTCGAGTTCGGAATCGTTGTTGGCCATGTGTCCCAGCCGTTCTCTGGGCCGCGATGGCGCGCCCTCACGACGTAACGGCTCGCATCATAAAGGGTTCGGCATGGCGTGCAAGCGTGGGGATCAGAACTGTGTTCATCTCGCGCAAAACCACCGAAGCATCTGCGGTCGCATGGGCTGCGCGGTATGAAAATGTGATGCGAAACAGGGGTCAACCGTGTATCGTCATATTTGCTTGACACTTAGGGCAATCCTGGATATGAGTTTCAAGCATCGGCCTGAGCAGAGGTATGCAGGCGAGCCGCCCGCGCGCGAGGCTTTAACCCTTTGGGTACTGGTCAGATAGACCTTGGGAGGCCCAATGTCCGTTACGAAGAATGACATGGTCATTGAAATCGCCAAGAAAACTGCCATTGAGCAGCAGAAGGTCAAACAGGTCGTGCAACTGACCTTGGACAGCATCATCGACATCCTCACCAACGAAGGGCGCATTGAATTGCGCAACTTCGGTGTGTTCGAGGTTCGAACGCGCAAGGCTCGCAAGGCCCGCAATCCTCGCACGGGTGCAGAGGTCATGGTCGCCAGCAAGAAGGTCGTTACCTTCAAGGCTGGTAAGATTATGGAAGAACGGATCGACGCGCCTTCGGCCACTTCCGGCGCCTCCTCGCCCAGCAGCCCCTCGGGTTCGGCCGCCAGCACCGGCACGGGCGACTAGCCTCCTTATTCTTACAACCTCTTGAGTGCTCGCTGCCTGGGGTTCCCGGTCCGGCCCCTTTAGGGCGGACTCCCCGGCTCCTTCGGCGGAAACTCCCGCGATTCTCGTAACTCCAACCGTCCTATCTTGGTTCGCGCCTTCGCGGTCCGCGTTCATTTCGTTTGAGGCGCACGGGTTCTGCGGCTAGGATGCGGGTCCGTCCAGCATTCGTGTCTCCGAATATTAAAGGAATATGCGAATCTCACGTGGTGCGCTCTGAGTCCAAACACCCAGGCCCCCGAATGGTAGCGGGTGCCCCCGGCAAGGCCGAGGACGAGGCCCTGGTCGCCAAGGCGGCCCAGGGCGACGCCGAGGCCTTCGAGACGCTGGTCCTGCGGTACCAGGACCGGGTGTACAGCCTCTTATGCCGACTGAGCGGGTCCGAAGAGGACGCCGAGGACTTGGCGCAGGAGACGTTCATGAAGGCCTACCGCGCGCTCGGAAGCTTCCGCCAGGGGTCGCAGTTTTACACCTGGCTCTTCCGCATTGCGGTCAACACGAGTTACTCGCGCGGCCGGCAGGTGCAGCGGCGCCGCAAGCACGAAGGCGTGAGCCTGGACGCGCAGCACGGCGACGGCGAGGACGGGCGCGCCCTGGGCGAGACCGCCGCCGCGCCGGCCGAGGCCCCCGAAGCGCGCATGGAAAAGGAGCACGTCCGGCAGCGCGTGCGCGACGGGATCGCGCAGCTCGACTCCGACTACCGCGCGGTGCTGCTGCTGCGCGACATGGACGGGCTCGATTACGACGCGATCGCCGAGACCCTGGAGATCACGCGCGCGGCGGTGAAGTCGCGGCTGCATCGCGCGCGCTTGGAACTGGCGAGAATCCTCAAAGACCTGAAACCGGAAGGCAGCGCGAACGTCTAAGAAACCACGTCGAACGGAAAGGCGGGATGGGTGCGGTCATGAACGGGTGCGAAGCGATTCGAGAAAACTTGTGCGAGTGGCTCGATCACGAGCTGCCCGCCGAGTTGCGCGCGGGAGTGGACGCGCACCTTCGCCAGTGCGAAGCGTGCCGCGCCGAACTCGAACTGCTGCGCGCCGCTTCCGGGGCCGTGCACGCCCTCCCGGCGCTCAAGGCCCCCGCGTCTCTCCTCCCGAAGATTCGCGAAGAGATCAAGAAGGAGGCCGCCGCCTCCGCCGATGCGCCCACCCCGGCGATCCGCGCGGGCGAGGCCTTCCAGCGCAAGGCCGCGCGTCCCTGGACCCGCGGCCTCGTCTCGCTCGCCGCGTTCCTCGCGATGGGCGTGCTGGTCTACACCGCCATCACGCCGCACGTGCCCTCGACCGTCACGTCCTCCGACCAGAGTTCCCCGGTGAAGGACAAGAAGGAAGAGAAAGCGCTGGCCGCGAACCTCGAGGCGGCCGGCAAGGAGCACGCCCAGGATTTGGAAGGGGACGGCAAGCCGGGGCGGTCCGGCCAGGATGCCCAAGACCGACTTGCCGGCAAACGCGCCGTGGCGCCCGCCGAACCCGCCGCGGCCGCAGACCCCGGCGAACCTATGGCCGAACCTAAGGCCGAACCTAAGGCCGAACCCCTGGCCGAACGCGCCGCCCAGCCCGCGGCCAGGCCCGCTCCCGACCAGTTCTCGAACGAGGACCGGAAGCTCGGCGCCGGCCGCGATGCCGACCGGCCGGCCGACGGCGTGGAACGCGCGAACGGCCGCGAGCAGGAAGCGTGGAAGGCGCAGGGCGCCGAAGAAATCAACCGCCGCAACCGAGGGGACAGCGGCCCCGAAGACCTCAAGAAGGCCGCCGCCCCCGCCAAGGAGGCGCAACCTTTCGCCTCCGTGCCGAAGGGCGACGATGCGGAGTTGAAAGACCGTAGCGGCACCGAAGCGCGCCGCAAAGAACTGGAAGAAGCGCCGCTGCGCATGAAGAACGAAACCGGTCCGGCCCCGGCGCCGGCCGCTCCGCCCGCCGCGGATGCGCCCAAGCCCAGCGCCAAGTCGGAAGCCAGGACCGCGCCGGGCGGCGGATGGAACCAGCCCACTCCCGCCGAAACGAAGGCCCCGGCCAAGCCCAATGCGCCCGAGCCTCCCAAGGACGCGCCGGAAAACGCCCAAGAGACCCCGGAGGAACTGGCCCGCAAGTTCACCCGGGACGAAGGCGCGCGCACCGGCGACCTGGCCAAGCTCCAGGAAGCCGACAAGCAGCTCGACAAACCCAACGCCAACGCCCTCGCGGAAGAGAAAGCCCGCGAAAGCGGCGGCCAGTCCCGCGAAGTGCTGACGATCAAGAAGAGCGAAACGGATGCCGAACCGGCACG
>JAHCJK010000146.1 GCA_026184295.1 Planctomycetota bacterium | reverse complement strand
GGAAAAAGACCATGCCGTTGGCCGGTTCCCGCAACGGGAAGTCGGCGATCGAGGCCAGCAGCGGAATCGCGAGCGCCGTCACGCCGCCCAGCATGAGCCAGAAGCCCGCGCGAATGCGTCCCTTTGTGCGCGGCAGCGCGCGCCAGGCCAGCCAACTCAGGCCGAGCGCGGCCAGCACCGCCAGGGCCAGGCCGGGCGCGCCCAGTTCGACGCCCACCTGCAGCCAGTCGTTGTGGACCTGCGCCCAGCGCCCGGGCATGTCCATCGGCTGCACGGGCCGGAAGGCGTTCTCGAAACCGCCCAGGCCCCAACCCAGGGCGGGCTTTTCGGCGATGAGGTCGGCGGCGATGCGCATCGAACGCGCGCGCGACATCTCGTCGGGCTGGTCGATGCGCGCAAAGCGGTTCACCAGCGGGCGCCCGGCCAGGGTCAGCGCCAGCGCGAAGACCACCGCCACCGGCGCGGCCAGGGCGAAGAGCAGCGCGGTGATCTTGATGAGGTGTTCCTTGCGCTGTTCCGGATGGTACGAGACATACGTGAATTCGGTCTCGGAACTTTTGCGGCCGCGTTTAAGCAGCGCCACCAGCGTCGTAAGGCTCACAGCGACCGCGGTGCTGATCAGCGTCCAGCGGCTGAGCGTCACGGCCACGCCCGCGCTGAGCAGCAGCACGACCCCGAAGAGCACCGCGATCCAGATCCGGCGCTTCAGCCTCCGCCGCCGGCTGCGCGTGCTGCGCAGGCCCAGCAGGATGGCCAGAAAGAGCGAGAGCGCGCAGGCCCAGCAGACCGAGATCAGCACCGCGAAGCGGTTCGCGTTGGTGTAAAGCCCGCTCGGCCGGTCGCGCGAGATCGCCCAGCCGAAGGCCTCGTCCGGACCGCTGCCGAACCACTGGGAGACCGCCACCGCCGCGAGGGCGCACCCCACGACCGCCAACAGCGCCAGCGCGCGCCGCAGGCGCCACGGATTGTCGGCCGCCGAAAGCCCCGCCACGAACGCCGCCGCGAAGCCCCAGGCAAAGAGCAGGCTGCGCAGGGCCAGCGCCGGACGCCCTTCGCCCGCGGGCGCCTGGTCCTGCAGGTACCACGAAAGGGTCGCCCAGAGCAGCAGCGCCAGCGCGGGCAGCGTGAGGCCGATCAACGGGCGGCGGAAGAGTTGTCCGGGAAGGCCGCCGGGCGCGCCGGCGCGGAAGCTTTCGAAGAGGACCAGCAGGATCGCGAGCGCCGCGGCGCCGGCGAGGAGGAAACCCCACGCCCACGGCCCCTGGCAGCCGCCCACCGCGGGCGCGGCGCAGACCAAGGCAAGCACCAACCAAGCCGCCCCGCGGCGAAGTCGCTCCACCGTTTCCCGCTCCCTGGCCCCCCGCAACGGCCGCGCATCCTACCCGTTTTCACGCGTGGGCGGGCGGTGAAACTACAGGCCGCTTTCCCCGACGAACACGGTGTCGCCGATGTCCAGTTTCACGTCCTGGTCCACCTTGCCTTCTTCCAGCACCGCGCGCATGTCCACGCGCAGCGGCGGGCCGCTGCGGTCCTTGCGCACGACGATGATGCTGTTCTTCTTGGCGTACTGCCCGAACCCCCCGCCCAGCGCGATCAGCTTCGAAACCGTCATCGCGCCGCCCACGGGATAGTAGACGCCCGGCTGGCCCACGCGTCCCATCAGCAGGATGCCTTCGCTGGCCGTCACGCTGATCTGGTCGCCGTCGCCGAGGATCGGGTCCTGGGTCATGTCGCCCTTGTCCATCGCCGCTTCCACGTCGCAGACGATGACCTTGCGCTGGTTGTCTTCGGTGGTGTGGACGATGCGCACTTCCTTCTTGTTCGCGGTCAGTTTCAGGCCCCCGGCCGCGGCGATGGCATGGCTGAGCCGCACCGGCTGGCCCGGCTGCACGCGCGTCTCCTTGCGCGTCAGGATGCCCGGCTTCACGATCTCGCCCATGAGCACGAAGGATTCGGCGCGCGGCACGACGATCAGGTCGCCGCTGCGCAGGATCGGGCCGACGTCCGAACTGCCCGGCCGGAAGAACGTAGAGCCGTTCACGATGACCACGCGGTCCTTCTCGTCGCCTTCGCGGATCAGCTTGATCTGCGAGACATCCGCGTCGGCCGTCACGCCTCCGGCGTCCGCCAGCGCCGCCGCGAGGCTCAGGTCGCGGTCGGCCGGCAGCGAGAGCTTTTGCGGACGCGCGACTTCGCCCTGAAGGTAAATGAAGCGCGACGTGATCGAGTGAATCGAGATCGATACTTTAGGATTCTTCAGGCCCGTAGCTTCCGTGACTTTGGTGGCAATAGCGTCGGTGGCTTCCTGGAGCGTCTTGTCGAGGATGTTCACGGCCCCCGCTCCCATGGGGGCGCTCACGAAGCCGTCGGAAGTGACCTGTTGCGGATAGGGATCGAAACGCGAGAGAATATCTGAACTGATGTAGCCTACTGTTACTTGCTCGCCGCCCTGGAAGCGGAACGGTTTCTTGGCCGGCGCGTCTTCCCTCGCGCAGGACCAGCCCATGAGCAGACAAGCGGCCAGCAACGCGGCCCGGGAGCATCGGTTCATGGCATGGACTCCGTGCGGTCTTACCAGCGGAAATTGAATCCGAACTGGACCTGGTTGATGGCGATATCCGGACCCGCGTTGCTGCTGCGCTCGCTGCGGTTGTAGACCGCGTTCGCCTGCAGGAACTTCTTGATATGATAAAAGAAACCCACCTGCGCGGTAAGCGTGGACTGCTGCAAGCCGGAGTCGCGGTCTTCGGTGCGCCACATGCCGCTGGTCGAGATGTTGAATTGGCGCGTGAGCTTGAAGTCGCCGCCGATCTCGAACTCGGTATTGGTTGCGCTGCCCGTGCGGACGCCCGCCGAGAATCCGTGCGACGCCGAAAGGCGCGCCATGATGCGGCTGCTGTGGCGGTATTCGAGGTTGAAGTTATAGGTCTGTCCGTCGTTGCTGTCGTACGGTTCGATGGCGATGGCGCGGCTGTTGCCTGCGGAGACATCCACCGAAAACTTGCGGGTCAGGGTCGCGCGTATGCCGCCCTTGATGATGTGCGTGTCGAAATCGATGCCGTCCCGGTGCTGAAATCGGTTGGCCGTGTAATTGTACGTAAGGTACGGGACGAGGCGCTGCGAGAGTTTGTACGAGAAGACGATCGGGATCGAGTGGGCGTGGTAGTCGTTCAGCGTCGCCGTTCGGCCAAAGTAGTCCGTAAAGGCAAGTTCGTAACCCGTGGCAACGGAGATGCGCCCGCGCACGTACCCCAGGTTGATGGCCGAACTGTACCCCTGCACGCGGGTGAACGAGAGGAACTCGTCTTCAAGCACCTGAGTGTTGCCGGTCTGGTTGTAGCTCTGGCGCACCAGAATGGTCAGGCCGCGCACGCCGGCGTTCGACCATTCGGCTTCCACGGTCGCGTCGTGGGTCAGGTAGTCGCGCTGGGTGTCGTCCAGATAGTCGTGCCAGCCGAAGGTGTAGGAGCCGCGCGCCTTGAAATTTCGCCCGCGCATGTAGTTTACGCCGATGCCGGGCGCGTGTTCGGAGATGAAATCGTGAATCTGGCGGGTCTCGTCGGCGCCGTTGACGTTGTCGTCGTAGGTCAGGCGCTCGGTCATCATCGGATGGAGCGTCCAACGCCCCATGCGAATTCCGTCGGGCTCTTCGCCAAAGGCCTGCTGGCGGGGCGCGCGAGTCTGCAACGGCGGGATGTACGGAATCTGCGGGCTTTCGATGACGTAGTTGGTGGTCTTGCCTTGTGCTGCACCTTCCATGGGAGGTTTCAGGCGGCCGGATTCATCGGTCGTCAGTTCCGCCAAGGCGGATTTCGCCGTGAAGGCGAGAGGCCATAGAATGGCCAAGGCGACCCATGCTCTGGTCTTCAACATCCAGCGCATCCCCCCCGGGACGGCTTAGCACGCAGCGGCACGTGCTACTACCAACTACTTATATCGTCAAGCCTTACACAAGACAACAGCACATTTCGGAGAGTTTTGTTCGTAACCTGAATCTTAAGTACATCTTATGAATCGATGATCCGTGGTTCAGGAAGGGCTGACGGCCTGGGCTGGACGGTTGAGTGGTGGGCTGGTCGGTTTCCCTAACGCTTGTGAATGCGAAGACTTCAAAGAATCGGGCGTGGTGGGGGTCAAGCGAGTCCGAAGGGCTTTCAAGCGCCCGGCCGCCGCGCCGAAAATCTCCTGCAGGGCCTGCTCGATGGCGTTGCCTTCACAATGCGTCAGCAGGCGGGATTGACCGGCCAACTCCACTTTCATCCCGGGTTCGAGCACGACAAAACTGATGACCCGATCCAACTTAGAAGGTGCATCCTTCTTGCGCTCGAGCTTGACCAGTTCCTGTTCCTTGAAGACTTCATCCTGCTGCTCAATGTGTAGGTTATCCACGCCCGTCGTGGAACAGACATCGTCCAGCAGTTCGAGGACTTTCTCGCGGTCGTTGGCCTGTTCGATGTTGGCCTTGAATCGTTCGACGACCTCTTCCATGTTCGCCGGCTTGCCGGAGAGCAGATCGCGGGTGGCCGAACCCTTCGCGAGTAAGACGCGGAAACCGACTGCAAACAGAACGCCAAGCGCGGCCAGGCCTAGGCCAATCGCCAAGTCGTTCCCCACCACGGTGCTGAGCCCCACCACGCAGAAGAGGCAGCAGACCAGGTATAGAAATCCCGAGGCGCGCTTGTGGTCGAACCCCATGGCGAGCAGCAGGTGGTGCAGGTGCGCGCGGTCGCCGGAGAAGACCGGCTTTCCCGTGACCAGCCGGCGGGTCATGGCCACCAGGGTGTCGAGCGTCGGGTAGCCGAGCACCAGGACCGGCACGAACATGGAGGTCGCGACGGAACCCTTGGTCGAAGCGATCACGGAAGTGACCGCGAGCGTCATGCCGAGGCACAGGCTGCCGGTATCGCCCAGAAAAATCCGCGCGGGGTTGTAGTTGTAACGCAGGAAGCCCAGGCTTGCCCCGGCGAGCGAGCACATCACCACCGCGAGCAGCGTGTGGTGATTGTAAAGGGCCATGATGCCGTTCGTGGCCGCGACGAAGAAGGCCACGCCGGCCGCGAGGCCGTCGATCCCGTCGATCAGGTTCAAGGCGTTGGTGACGCCGACGAGCCAGACCACGGAGAGCACGTGGCCCATCATGCCCAGTTGCACGTCTCCCACGAACGGAAGATTGATGTTCTCGAAGCGCACGCCGCTCCACACCAGCAGGATCGCGACGGGAATCTGCACCAGGAACTTCCAGCGCGCACGCAGGCCCAACCGGTCGTCCACCATGCCGAGCACGAGCATGGAAAGGCCCGCGAAGAAAATGGAGGCCAACTGCTGCCAGCCTTCGTGTTCGAGCGCGTCGGTGACCAGGTTCTGGTGAAAAGAAAGCAGGAAGAGCGGGACCCACATGCCGACAAAGATCCCGAGGCCTCCCATCAACGGCATCGGCTTGGAATGAACCTTGCGGTGATTGGGCCTGTCGAGCACGCCGGCGCGAAACGCCAAGCGTATGACCAGCGGAGTTACGGTAAACGCAACAAGCAAGCCAAGCAGAAAACACCCGGCATACGTCTTGTTGTTGGCAACGAAGTCAAACCATGATTGGATCACAGACTTCCCCCTCAACTTCTTCAAGGTGCGCGTCTAAGCCGCAACGACACTGCTGTAAAAATCCTACATGGTGCAATCCAGGAGTCAATCTTAACTGAGCATGTAAATCGGCTTATTGTGAACTTCGATTGAGACTTATATCCTGGAGAAACTTCGCGAGGTGCATGTACTTTTCTATAATTTGGTATATTATAGCCCTTTATGGGAACACTTTCCGAGGGACCGGATCGGAGCATTCATCTAAGTGCTTGAATAAAAATCTTTTGCAATCATTCGCGTGCGGCAGTCTGCGGCTTGATAAGACTTGCTTTTGGTGGCGCGAAACGCTTAAATAGAAGTGTAGGTTCTGGCGTCCTCGAATGTTACAACGGGCCACAAGGTTTTGGAACAAGGTGCGAAGCAACCAACAAAAAATCTCGATCCTCGTTGTGCTCGCACTGACCACTTCGTTCGCTTGGTGCGAAGACGGCGGCGTTGCGCCTGAAGTGCGCCCAAGCGGCGATGCTGAGAACAAACTCGACGGGCTCGTATCGGATGTACGTGGCATAGCCAAGAGTGATATGCTCAAGCTGGTAGCGGGCAAAGAGTCCGTGCCCGCGCCGGTGGGAACCTTCTTCCTTCAAGTCGATCGAACGGGCAAAGGCGCGTTCGAAGATCTCGGCGCGAAAGCGCCCGTTCATCCCAAAGACATTCTGATCACCGATAAGCAGACGATCGCGCAGATCGAACTCGCCGGCGGCACGCGCTTCGTGCTCGGCCACAACAGTCGATTGACGATCACGCGGCGCGAAGAAGTCGGCAGCGGCGTGCTCACGGTCTTCACGCTCGATTACGGACTCTTTCGCGTTCGCACGTCCGAAGGCGCCGCGATCGGCAACGTGGTCGTCGAGACGCCCGCGGTTCAGGTGAAGGACATCGGTACGATCTTTATCGTGCGGCACCGCCTGCCCAAGCCGGGCGGCAAGGTCGGCGTCACGTGGGTGACGCTGATCGGCGGGCAGGTGGTCGGCCGCGGCAAGTCGGACAAACGCGTCGTCAAACTGGTGACCGAAGGCCAGGTCGCGCGCTTTGGCGATCTCGAAGGCGGCGACCGCGGCTCCCAGGATCATCCTACGGAAGGCGAAGGCAACGGCGACGCCAACGGCAACGGCGATGCCAACGGCAACGGCGACGCCAATGGCAACGGTGACGCCAACGGCAACGGTGACGCCAACGGCAACGGTGATGCCAACGGCAATGGCGACGCCAACGGCAACGGTGATGCCAACGGCAATGGCGACGCCAACGGCAATGGTGACGCCAACGGCAACGGCGATGCCAACGGCAACGGAAATGGCAGCGGCAACGGCAACGGGAATGGCGGTGGGAACGGCGACGGAACTTCGGACGGCAGCTATCCTGAAAACACCGGCGATCCGCTTTCCATTCTCGATCCCAGCACCTTGCGCCGCGTGATGGAAGAGATTCCGTACATCATCGACGGGAATTTCCGACCGGGCGAAGACGCGGGCGGAGGTGATACGCCGCCGCGCGCGATTCCCAACGGACCCACCACCACGACGGGCAATCCGGCGCCGACGCCCGGCTTCAACTTCGAAGAACCTCTTGTAAGCCCTTGACCTGCATGGTCCGGAATTTCCTTGCACGGCTGCCGTGAAACGCCGATTCTGACTGAATGGTTGCCCGTTCCTGCCGGACGGGCCCGCGGGGCACAGGTAAGGGGTCATGGCCGAAGGCGAGTCCGAAATACCGCTCGCATCCATCTGGCGGCACTATCGCTCGATGATCTGGCGCCACCGCCAGTTGGCGGCGGTGATCCTGGCGTCATGCGTGCTGGCCGCCGGAGTCTACACGGCCATGCAGATCCCGCTCTTCATCGCGTCCACGTCGGTCCTGATCGAGAACCGCAACCAGCGCATCGTCGGCGATGTCGAGATCGGCGTGTGGCTGGACCAGGAAGAAGCCAAGGCCCAGCGCATCCTGGCCAAGAGCCGCCCGGTGCTGGAACGGGCCGCGCAGCTCATGGTCGAGAAAGGCTATCGCCCGGGCAAGAACGCGGACGAGGTGCTCGGCGAGTTCGGGAACGTGGATGCCAAGGCGCAGGGACGCCTGCTGATCCTGGAAGTCGTGGACTCCGAGCCGGCGCGCGCGCAGGAACTGGCCAACTGCTGGAACCAGGCCTTCGTCGAAGAGAGCCGCGACCGCCAGCGCTCCTCCTCGATCTACACGCGCGACTTCCTGGGCAAGCAGCTTCCCGCGCTGCGCCAGGACTGGATCAAGAAGCAGGAGGCGCTGCAGAATTTCCAGATCGAGTCGAATTTCATTCCGCACGCTTCCGAGACGCATCCGGTCAACAAGCGCTACGCGGAACTGGACCAGAAGCTCAAGGATGCCAAGCTGCGCCTGAACGGCCTGATGACCGAGAGCCGGCTGTGGGAGGAATCCAAGAGCAAGCTCGACCAGGTGCTGCAGCTTCCCCGCGTGCGCAACGACCGCAACATCCTCGCCTACGAAATCCTGATCCAGGCGCAGCGCAAGCGCCTGATCGAACTCAAGCAGGACTACGACGCCAACAGCCTGGAAGTGCAGAAGGCCCAGCGCACCTTGCGGGACCTGGAAAGCGAGGAGCGCCAGGCGCTCGACGCCGTGTTCACGCAGCTCGCCTTCGACCTGCGCATGGCCCAGGACGAGATGCAGCAGTTGAGCACGCTCTTCGCCGCCGCCGAAAAGGAATACACGACGCTGCAGTCCAAGAGCGCCAGATACCAGCAGCTCGCGGGCGACGCCCAGATGGCGCAGAAGCAGTACGAGGAACTCGCCCAGCGCCAGGGCGAAGCCGACGTCGCTGGCAAGGTGGAACTCTCGTTCGCCCAGACCTGGGAACGCGCCGAGAAGCCCACCGCGCCGTTCCTGCCGAGCTGGCGGCGCAACATCACCGTCGGGTTCATCCTCGGCATCCTGCTCGCCAGCGTGGCGGTGTACCTGCGCGAGATGCTCGACGATACCGTCCGCACCTCCGAACAGCTCGAAAAACGCCTGGGCATCAGCGTCCTCGGTTCGGTGCCGCTGGTCGAACCGCACTGGCTGCGGGAAGGCGGCTACGCGCTTGCCAAGGAACACCCGCGCGCCGTCCCGGTCGAGAGCCTGCGCTCCCTGCGCAGCAGCCTGACCGTGAGCTACGGGGCGAACGGGAACGGCAACGGCCACAAGCACGGCACCGTGCTGCTCGTCACCAGCCCCAGCGAAGGGGAAGGGAAGTCCTTCCTGTCCAGCAACCTCTCGGCGCTCTTCGCGTCCGCGGGCAAGAACGTGCTGCTGGTGGACATGGACCTGCACAAGGCCTCGCTGACCCGGCATTTCATGATGCTCGAAGAACCCGGGCTCCAGGCGCTGGGCACGTCGGCGAACATCCGCCTGGAAGGCATGGTGCGGCCGACCCCGACGCCGAACCTCTTCCTGCTTCCTTCGGGCCGCCCCGGTCCCGCGCCGGCTTCGATCGTGGAATCCGAAGCGTTCTCCAAGCTGCTCGAATCGGCCCGCGCCCAGTACGACGTGGTGGTCGTGGACGCGCCTCCGGTGCTGGCCGTCGCGGACGCGTGCAGCATCGCGTCGAAGTGCGACGCGGTCCTGGTGACGGTGCGCAGCCGCAGCACGCGCTTGGCCCAGGTGGACCGCACCGTCGAATCGCTTCAGCGCGCGCAGGCCAAGGAATGCCACTGCGTCTTGAACGCGCTCGACGCTTCGGACGCGGAAGCCAGCGGCTACGGCTACGGAAGCTATTATTACCAGGGCGGGTATGCCTACGGCCGAAGGCACCCGGACGAATCGGCCTTGCACTCGCAGGTTCAGCAGGAAGGCTGAGGCGTTTTTACGACGTGCAGTCAACCCCTCCGCCTGTTCGCAAGGTGCAGCAATTTATTGCTAAATTCAGGCCCTAAATACGTTTATTTCCCAATGCGACCGATAATCTTCTTCACTTAAACTCTCCCAGCATATACGTTGTACCGGCTGCTACTCCGCTCGCAGGCGAACAAACTCGGGTTCGACGTTCTCGCTTCAGACGCCATGCGCTGAAGCGACCGCTATTTCGTGTGAAGATGGCTATGCGCGAACGACTTCGATGGGCTGCCGCACTGGGACTGGCGTTGGCGCTGGTGCTGGGAGCGGCGTATTGGTTCGGCGCGCGGGAGCGGGCCCTTCCGGCGACCGGCCCGCACGCCAGGCCGCCGGCCCGCGAGGCGTTGAAGGCCCGCCCGAATTCCGGCGTGGAAACGCCCCGTGAATTCGACGCGCCGGCCGCCGCCGAGCCCGAGGCGGAACCGGAGCCGGCGGCCCCGGACGGCTTTTTCCCGCCCGCCGGGGGCCGTCGGGACGCGCCCGGACCGAGCGAATTCGAGCGCGCGAAACAGGCCGCCGCCGGGGAAGCCGTGGCCGCGGCGCGCGCCAAGCCCACGGGAAGCCTCGCGCGGAAGTTCCAGGGCCGGCTCGCGGGCCTCGTGCTCCCGCTGCGCGAACGCCCGCCCGCGACCGCGGCCCTTCGCGACGCGTACGACGCCGCGGCGGTGCGCGCGTTGAAGGATGCCCTCGGGCCCGCGCTGCCCAAAGGCCTGCCCCCCGAACGGCTCGCGATCCGCGTCGATGGCCGGGTGACGCAGGCGCTGGTGCAGGCCGTCGAAGCCACCGGCGCGATCCTTCAGCACGTCGCGCCGCGCTGGAACGCGATCGACGCCGCGGCGACGCTCGGCGAGATCTCCGCGATCGCCGACCTGCCGGGCGTGGACGGCGTGTGCCTGCGCTACGGCTGCGTCACGAATACCGGCGCGGCCGACAACCAGGCCGACCAGGCGATGAACGCCAACCAGGCTCGCGCCAATTACAGCGTCACCGGCGCGGGGCAGAAGGTGGGCATCCTCTCCGACAGCGTGCACCGCGTGATCGGCGGGAGCATCTCCAACAACATCCTGACCGGCTCGAGTTCGCAGAATACCGGCGACCTGCCGGCTCAAGTGGAAGTCTACGACCCCGGCCCGGCCGCCGGCGCCACCGACGAAGGCGCCGCGATGCTGGAACTCGTCCACGACGTCGCGCCCGGCGCGAAGCTCGCGTTTGCCTCGGCCTTTACCAGCGATACGGCGTTCGCCGACAACATCGCGCTGCTGCGCGCGCGGGGCTGCACGATCACCTGCGACGACGTGATCTACTTCGCGGAACCGATGTTCCAGGACGGCCCGATCGCGCAGGCGGTGAACGGCAATGCTACGGGCGGCGTGCCGCACTTCAGTTCGGCGGGGAACAACGCGAGCAAAGGCATCGCGATGCAGTACGCGGACGTCAACGGGAGTTCCGCCAGCACCGCCTTTCCGCCCACGGGCGTGGATTTTCACAACTGGGGCATCGGCGGTTCCACGCCCAGTTTCCTGCCGGTCACGCTGGCAAGCGGCGCGAGCGTCTCGGCCGTGCTTCAATGGAACCAGCCGCACAAGACCCTCGGGCTCGGCCCGGGCTCGTCCGTGGACATGGACATGTACATTTACGACGGCGCGTCCACGGGCTCCACGCGGCTGGATTCGGGCGTGGACGCGCAATACTCGGGCGGGAATCCTTCGGGCGACCCCTTCGAGTACGTCACCTACACGAACAATACGGGGAGCAACAAGACGGTCTACCTGGCGCTCGACCACTACACGGGCGTCCCGACCAGCGTCTTCTTCCGCATCGTTTTTTACACGAGCGGGACGGTCACGTTCGATACCTCGGTGGTGAACGCGTCCACGATCTACGGGCACACGGCCGCCACCAAATGCATCTCGGTCGGGGCCGTCTTTTTCTACGAGATCACCGGCGGCGGGTATTCGCCCGATCCTTCGCCGGGCGCGATCAACGCCGAATCCTTCTCTTCGAAGGGCGGCATCGGCGCGAACGGCCTGCCCTTCTACTTCGACACGTCCGGAAACCTCCTGGGAGGCGCGCCGGTCCGCCGCGACAAGCCCGACCTTGCCGCGCCGGACGGGGGCAATACGACCTTCTTCGGCAGCGACATCTTCGGGACGGGCTCGGGTGAACCGGATACCTTCCCGAATTTCTTCGGGACCTCCGCCGCCGCGCCCAACGCGGCCGCCGTCGCGGCGCTGATGCGCGAGCGCAACCCGAGCCTCTCCGCCGGGGCCATCAAAAGCATCCTGCAATCGACCGCCATTGACGTGGTGGCGCCCTCTCCGAACTCGCCGGCCGGAGCCGACGCCTTTACCGGAACCGGACGGATCGACGCGAACGCGGCCGTCGGCGCGGTGAGTCTCCCGACGCCGATCTCCATCGCCAACGTGCAGATCGTCGCGCCGGCGAACCCGAACGCCGTGCCCAAGTACGGCAAAGTCGAACTGCTCGTGACGCTGAACAACGTCGCGGCCACGCGCTTCTACGACCCCGACCCGGTGGGCTTCGGCCTCGACCTCTCCGCCACCTTCACCGGCCCCGGCGGCTCGCAGACGGTGAACGGGTACTACGACGGCGCGAACTGGCGCGTGCGCTTCGCGCCGCGCGAGACCGGCAGCTTTACCTTCACGGTCAAGGCCATCGATTCGTCGGGCACGGCGACCTGGACGGGCGGCGCGTTCACCGCGGTGGCCTCGGCCGATCCCGGCTTCCTGCGCGTGGACGGGCACTACCTGCGCTTCAGCGAAGGCCCCGTCTTCTTCGGCGTCGGGCACAACACCGGCTGGCAGTACGACGTGGAAATCCCGCCCTTCGGCGGTCCCACGGGCATGAAGGCGCGCGGCGAAAACCTGCTCAGCTTCTGGATGAACGCGCCGTGGGTCCGCCCCGACGACGCCGTGACGCAGAACTTCCGCACGCCCATCGAAAACGCCGTGGAAGGCATCGGCAACTACAACCAGAACGCCTGCGCCTGGCTCGACGGCGTCGTCCAGCGCGCCGAACAGGAAGGCATCTATTTGCTCCCCAGCATCTGGGCGCACCCGAGCCTTCGGGACGACCACCATTCTTGGGGCACCGGCAACTGGGACAACAACGCCTACCGGGCGCTCGGCGCGCCGAAGGATTTCTTCAACACCGCCGCGGGCTCGCTGCCGTGGATCTATCAGCAGAAGTTCTACCGCTACATGCTCGCGCGGTGGGGCTACAGCACCAAGATCGCCGGCTGGGTGGCGCTGGTGGAGATCGAAGGGACGACGGGCTACGCCGGCGCCACGTCGCCGGTCAATTACACCGATCCTGCGGCCGCGCGGACCTGGTGCGGCGCGATGCGCGATTACTTCCGCGCCAACGACCCGTACCGCGCGAACGCCAACAAGTACCCGCTCACCGTCAGCAAATCGAACGCGCCGACCTTCTACACCGAAGTGACGGGCGAATTGGACGTGGTCTCGTCGGATTCGTACGCGAGCAAGACCGACGACTTCGGGGTTGCGGGCACGATTGCAACCGAAACCGGGGCCCTCACGAATTCCTTCTGGGCCTCGGGCCATCCGGGCATCCACACCGAATTCGGCGGCGAAATCAATTCCAGCGGCGCGACCGCCACGCAGCCGAAGCACCTGCACAACGGCATCTGGGCCGGCACGGCTTCGGGCGCCTGCATGACTCCGCTGCTCTGGACCGACGGTCCTCTAAGCGCCGGACAACACTTCCCGTTCCTGACCGATGCGACGCACGGCGCCGCCATGCGCAACCACCTGGAAATCCTCTCGAAGTTCATGAGCGACGTGGATTACCTGGGGAATCCGTACCTGCATCAAGCGACCGTCGTATGCCAGCAGTTAAACGGCACAGCAAGCGGTACGTTGATCGGGCGAAGTATGATTACCATGGACCGAGGGTATCTCTGGGCTCAAGTCTCGGCGGATAATTTGATCATCAACGTGAGCCGTAACATGGTGATATCGGGCCTGGATCCCGGAACCTACGAAGTAAAGTGGTATAATATTTGGCAGAACGGTGCGACGCCCGCGGTTACCGATACAGGACTGTTAGTCGATTCCACGGGTAGGCTCTTCGCCCAAGTTCCGCAGTACAGTCCAAACGTTCAAGATACCGCCTGCAAATTCAAGATGACTTCGCTCTCGGCATTGGATTTTGGCGACGCGCCGGATTCCTACCACACGCTGCGCGCGAGTAACGGAGCACGACACTTCCCCTCGCCCACGGGTCCTCAGTTAGGTGCGTCACGCGACGTCGAATCGGATGGCCAACCCAGCGCCGCGGCGAATGGCGATGGCGCGGACGAAGACGGCGTTTCCGGCTGGCCGAGCCTGCTGGTGCCCGGGCAAACGTACTCGCTTACCGTCAACGCAAGCGGCACGGGGCCTTACCGACTGTCCGCATGGATGGACTTTGACGGCAACGGATCGTTCGCCGACGCGGGAGAAAAAATAGCCAATCACATCGCACTGGTCTCGGGGAACAATACCCTTTCCGTGACCGTGCCTTCCAACGCGGCGCTGGGACCGACCTATGCCCGGTTCCGCATTTACAGCGGAACGGCTCCTTCTTTCGACGGCTACCAGTCCGATGGCGAAATCGAAGACTACGCCGTCACCATCGCCTACAGCACGCAATCCGTGGTAATCAGCGAGTTGCGCACGCGCGGCCCGAACGGCGCCTATGACGAGTTTGTTGAGATCAAGAATGTGTTCAGTTCGGCGTTGGATATCGGCGGATACAAGCTCCAAAGCACCAATGGCTTGCTCGCCACGGTACCCAGCGGGACGCAGCTTTCGGCGGGCGCTTACTACCTGTTTACCTGCGCTCGAGACGAAGGCGGCTTGGCGTATTCGGGATCCAAGGCCGGAAACCAGACCTACAACATCAATGTCGCGGATTCGGGTGGATATGCCATAACCAATGCGCTTGGCGTGGTGCTCGATCAGGTGGGTTTCAGCAGCGGGGCTTCCTACAAAGAAGGCACGGCGTTGGCGGCCCTGTCGGGCGATACGAATCGAAGTTACGAGCGCAAGGCGCCCGGCGTGAACAGGACCGACACCAACAACAACGTCAACGATTTCGTGCTCAATACCGGGTCCAGCAATCCCCAGGGCACGACTCAGATTTCCGGCTTCGTCTTCGACGATCTGAACCGCAACGGCGTCAAGGATTCCGGCGAAATCGGGCTCGCCAACGTTCGCATCTACATCGATGCCAACGAAAGCAACACGTGGGACCCGGGTGAAGCCAGCGTCATGACCGACGCCACGGGGAAGTATGTTTTCAATGACCTTGCGGTGGCGCAGCAGCGCGTCGCCATCGACATGTCGTCCGCTCCGGCCACCTACGGATTCTTCCAGCCCAAGCGCCCGCTCAAGCGCCTTGGCCGGTACAGCAGCAACAATCACCTGTATGGAGACGTGTGGGGAGAAGGCACGCTCGCGGTGCTGGGTTCCTACGACGGCAATACCCAGCCCATGGAAGTGATCGATATTTCCGATCCGTATCACCCCAAACTTCGCGGGTCCTGGTCGGAAAGCGGCGGGGGCGTGCCGGCTTCCATGAATGCCCACGGAAAAGGAGCTGCTTCTTTCAGGCCTTCGGCGGGCACGCCGTCCTTGCTGCACGAAGGCGGCGCCGGGGGCGAGCAGCTTGAAGACGTGGTCGTCCAGAACCAAGTCGCTTTCGTTGCGAGCAACGGCGACCTGGGCATTCATATTCTCGACATTGCCAACCCCACGCCCGTCGTTCTCGCGCATATCGATGCCGCCGAGGGCGGTTCCGACAAGGTTCACACGCTTTGGCTCGATGGACACTTGCTTTACTTCGCGACCAACAGCAGCACCACGATTTACGTTTTCGATGTAAGCGAATTCCTGGGCGGCCGACCGTTGCCGCCTTCGCCCGAGCCCGTCCTGGTTCGGACCATTACCGCGGCTGCGGGCGCGGCGGGCGTGCGCGTGCATGAAGTGACCGTGCGCAACGGCCGGATGTACGTGGCGGTGAACGAAGGCCAGTCCGAAGAAGTGACGCCCGTTAAAGAGACCGAAGTCTGGGATGTCAGCCAGATCGAAGACGCCGGTCATCCGGTCACGCTTCTTGGAAGCTACGATTCCGGATACAACACCCATACCGTGTGGGGCGCCAAGAGCGACGGGAGCGTCGTGATCTCTGCGCGCGAACCGTATCCCTGGCAGGGGGCCGTGGGCGAAGTGACGCTCTGGGATTTCTCGAATCCTGCTTCTCCGTCCAAACTTTCCACGTTGAACGCGCAGGCGCTGGGCTTAGGCGACGTAAGCTCGCATATTCCACTCACCGTAAACGACAAGACCCTTTACATGAGCTGGTATTGGGCCGGCGTGGTTGTGTTTGATATTTCCGATCCTGCGAAGCCTGTCTTGACGGGAAGGTTCGATACGACCAGCAGCACGTCCTCGTTCAATGGGTGTTGGGGAACCGATCCCTTCATGCCCAATGGCTTGATCCTGGCCAGCGATATTCAGAATGGGCTCTTTACGCTTCAGCATGGTTTGCCGGGCGGCCACTATGTCGATCTGACCGTTACGCCTTCTCAATCCGGAATGAACTTTGCCCTTGGCGTTGGGCTCCCGACGCCGGTGAAGATCGAAGGCTTCGCGGCCAAGCAGGACGGCCTGGGCGTGCTGGTCGAATGGACGTGCGCGTCGGAGCTGGAGAATCTCGGCTTCCACGTCTATCGGCGCGAAGCGAAGCAGGGCGGCGCGGCGGCGGCAGCGGCGGATTCCCATGCGGCGGCGGCCTCGGCCTCTGCGTCTTCGAAGGACGGC
>JAHCJK010000145.1 GCA_026184295.1 Planctomycetota bacterium | reverse complement strand
GCGCGAACCGGAAGAGTCGGACGACGACGGCGAGATCAGCGACGTGCAGGTGGAAGCGATGCTCGAACGAGCGAATGCCAAGCCCGCCCCGCGCGAACTGCTCACCTGGCCACGCCTCAGCCGCTTGAAGATGGGCGTGGACCGCGCGCAGGAAGAATTCGACAAGCGCCTCGCGGCGGCCGGGATTCCGCGGCGCTAGAAGTTCTGGTAAACGCGCTCGGGCGGCAGGCCCAGTTCGGCGCAGGCGGCTTTCACGCCCTCGACCATCCCCTTCATCCCGCACGCGAACGCGCAGGCCTTGGAAAGGTCCGGCTTCCGTTCGCCCAGGAGTTTCTGCACGTGCCCGGTCGCGCCGTCCCACGACCCCGGCGCCGGCTGCGAGCAGACCCGGAGCACCTCGACGCCCTGCGCGGCCCAGCTCCGCATCTCTTCGGCAAAGGCGAAGCCGCCGGCGGCGCGGACGCCGTAGTAGAGCGAAACCTTTCCGTACTTCGCGCGGTCCTTCAGGATCGCGTGGACCGCCGCGCGCAGCGGAGCGATGCCGCTGCCGGCCGCGAAGAGGCAGACGTCCTTGCCTTCGGCCTGGGCGAGCGGGTAGCCCTTGCCCGCGGGGGCCGAGAGCCGGATCGCGTCGCCGGCCTTTTTCGCGGCGAGGGCGTCGGCGAGCGGCGCGCCGCGCTTGATCAGGAATTCGAACCGGCCGCGGCCGGGCCCGCAGGCGAGCGCGAAGAAGCCCGGCTTGCCTTCGCCTTCCTGAATCTGCACGTACTGCCCGGCGGCGGTGTGCGCGGCCGCGAGTTCGGCGGGGACCTGGGTCAGCGCGAGGTAGACGAGTTCGCCGGTCTCGGGGCGGACTTCGGCGAGCGCGAGCGAATGGAAGACGGGCGGTTCGGAAGGCATGGCGTTCTCCGTGCGGGGGTTCGCGTGCCAGTGTAGCCCGTGGGGCGCGCGCGTCGAGCGACGCGGGGAAGGACGGCTTGGCATGCGCCGAGAAATCGGTACACTGCGCCCAGCCCAACAGGGAGCAGAATCGTGACGAACGGCGAAGCCTCTTCGAAGGACCCGTCCAACCGCCGGCGCGACCGCGCCGCGAGCGACGGGACGGTGTGGATTTCGCGCAAGGACCGCCTGGTGCCCGCGGGGCGCCTGCTGGACCTCAGCGACACCGGCTTCCGCTACCGCCACGACCCCGCGGCGCTCGACGCCGAAGGTTTTCCGCTGCCCGTGCCCGCGAAGGGCCAGACGCTGCTCGTCGCGATCACCCTGCACAAGTCGGACCAGCCGAAGGCGGTCCACGCCGAGGCCATCCGCATCATCCCGGCCTCCGACGGTTCGCTGGAAGTCGGCTGCCGCTTCGCCGGGGCGGACGCGAGCGAGATGAAGGACATCCACCGCAAATACGTCGACGCCTCGCTGCAGCGCGCGCGCACCAACCTGGCCTCCTCGCGCGCGAAACTCTTCCACCAGCCCGACCCGGCGCGCCGCAAGCGCGAGAAGATCGGCGAGATTCTGGTGCGGCGCAAGGCGATCGATTCCAAGGACCTGGAACAGTACCTCGACGGCAACCGCAGCGGCGTGCCGCTGGGCATGCGCCTGCTCAAGGCCGGCCTGGTGACCTCGCGGCAACTGGGCGAGGCGCTGAGCGAGCACGTCGGCCTGCCCTTCGTGGATTTGAACGCGACGGGCGTCGAAGATTCCGCGCTGCGGCGCATCAAGCCCGGCACCGCGATGCAGATGGGCGTGGTAGCCTACGCGATCAGCAGCCGCCGCCTGAAGATCGCCTGCGGCCGGCCCCTGACCCTGGACGAACGCAAGGAACTCGAATCGCAGGCGCGCCTGCGCGTGATCCCGCACATCGCCGACCAGGAACAGATCGCCGCGATCCTGAAAGGCCCCGGCGGCGGCAAGCGCACCGCCCGCCACGAGACGCCCACCGAGGTGCTGGTGCGCTACCGTTTTTACGGCCCGACGATGGAACAGCTCGACGCGCGGACCTTCGAAGGCGCGGCCGCGAACCTGAGCGAGACCGGGGTGCTCTTTGGCGGGCCCGTGCCGCGCGCGATCGTGGAGGCCTACGCCAAGCGGCCCGCGCCGCGCATGCTGGTGGCGGTGCAGGTCTTTCACGGGTCGGACGTGGCGCCGGTGGTGCTGCGGTTCGAGCCCGTGCGCATCTCGCCCGTGCCGATGCCGAACCGGATCGTGCCGCCGGGCCCGCAGGACACTCCGATGTGCTGGATCGGCGCGCGGCTTTCGCCGCTCATCGCCGAGGACCGGCGCAACCTGATGCGGCTGTGCGAATCGATGCGCGAAGAGTAAGGCCCGATCAGGCCGTCGGTTCGTTGCGGACGGCTCGGAGCAGGAACTGCGTGCCGAGCATCTTGCGGTGCAGGATCCAGAGGCGGTGGAGCTCGTTCTGCGCTTCGGGATGGTCGTCCACGCGCAGATCGATGTCCGTCGCGGCGTAGACCTGCTTGCCCACCACCTTCAGCGCCGCGGCCTGCTTGCCGCGCTTGTCCCCGCCCGCGCGTTCGCCCGCCAGCAATCCGTCGAGCAGCCGTTCGGAAAGATGCGGCGAGCCGCTGGCCAGGAAGGCGCGTTCGGCTTCTTCGAGCACGCGCGGCCCGGCGAGCGTGTTCCCCATCACGACAAGATTCGGGCCGACGATTTCGCCGGCAAAGCCCTGGCAGTCGCCGCCGGTGTAGACGAAGACGGGCGTCTGCCCTTCGTTCGGTTCGGCCAGCATGACCGCCACCTGGCGGTTGTGCGTGTCGCCGAAGAATTTCAGCGCGCGTTCCACCGCGTCGCGCGGATCGACGCCGGCCTCGAGGTCGTCCAGAATCGCGTAGGCGATGCGCGGATCGTGGTGGTGCTGCGTGGCGACGGCCCCGATGCCCGGGCGGATGAACGGGACGACCGAGCCCACCGCGAGGTAGCGCGAAGCCACGGCGATGCCGAGCTGGCCCGAAGCGGGATCGCGGGCGACCAGGGTGTAGGTGTTGCTGAACTCCATGCCGGCCTTTCGTTCAGCGCCATTCGCCGATGAGCACGGCCGCGGCGAGCACCGTGGTCCAGAGCCCGTTCTTGTCGCCTTCGGCCGACTGCGTGATCTCGCGCGTGGTGACGATCTGCCCGCCGACTTTGTACTGTTCCTTGCGGACGTCGTAGTCGGTGTTGGTGTCGAAGCTGACGCCCAGGGTCGTGGCGAGCATCTGCGCGGCCAGGTCTTCGGCGTAGTCGCCGGCCAGCTTTTCGGTCATGCCGTAGCAATGGTGTTCGGACAGGTAGCCGTACATGCTGTTGTCGCGCGGCAGCGCCAGCCCGATGCTCGCGGCGATCAGCCGGTTGGGTTCGTTGGTCTCGGCGCGCGCGAGCACGCAGTGGACGACTTCGCCCGGGCGCAGGTACTTTTCGCCCTGCTGCCGCGGGATGATCTTGCAGCCCGGCGGAAAGATGGAACTGATCATCACCAGGTTGTAGCGCGCGATCCCCGCGTCGCGCAGCGCCAGTTCGAAGCTGTTGAGCCGTTCGCGATGGCGGCCCACGCCTTTGGTGAGAAACATCCGGTCCGCGACGAAACCCATCTTCGGCTCCTAGGGGGAGGCGGCCCGGGCGGAGCCGCGACGGCTCCGCCCGGCCGCCCAGCGTCACTTCGCCAGGTTGTAGAACGCCTTGCGGCCCAGGTACGCGGCCGATTCGCCCAGCTCTTCCTCGATGCGCAGGAGCTGGTTGTACTTGGCGACGCGGTCGGTGCGGCTGGCCGAGCCGGTCTTGATCTGCCCCGCGTTGGTCGCGACGGCGAGGTCGGCGATCGTCGTGTCCTCGGTCTCGCCCGAGCGGTGGCTGATCACGGCCGTGTAGCCGGCCTGCTTGGCCATCTCGATCGCGTCCAGCGTCTCGCTCAGCGTGCCGATCTGGTTCACCTTCACCAGGATCGAGTTGCCGATGCTCTTCTCGATGCCGTCGGCCAGGCGCTTCACGTTCGTGACGAACAGGTCGTCGCCGACGAGCTGAACCTTGCCGCCCAGCTTCTTGGTCAGCTTGGCCCAGCCGTCCCAGTCGTCCTCGCTGCAGCCGTCTTCGATGGTCAGGATCGGGTACTTCTCGCACCAGCCGGCCAGGAACGCGACGATCTCGTCGGCATCCTTGGCCTGGTTCTTCTTCTCGCCTTCCAGCGTGTAGATCTTCTTCTTCGAGTCGTAGTATTCGGTGCTGGCGCAGTCGAGCCCCAGGCAGATCTGTTCGCCGGGCGCGTAGCCGGCGGATTCGATGGCCTCGAGAATCACCTGCAGCGCCTCTTCGTTGCTCTTCAGGTCCGGCGCGAAGCCGCCTTCGTCGCCGACGCCGGTGTTCAGGCCCTTCTTCTTCAGCACCTTCTTGAGGTGGTGGAAGACTTCCGCGCCCATGCGCAGGCCGTCGGAGAAGCTTTCGGCGCCGACCGGCAGGATCATGAACTCCTGCATGTCCACGTTGTTGTCCGCGTGCTGGCCGCCGTTGATGATGTTCATCATCGGGACGGGCAGGACGTGCGCGTTGGCGCCGCCGATGTAGCGGTACAGCGGCAGCTCCGCGTCGGCCGCGGCGGCCTTGGCCACCGCCATGGAGACGCCCAGCAGCGCGTTCGCGCCGAGCTTGCCCTTGTTCTCGGTGCCGTCGAGTTCCAGCAGGGCGCCGTCGATCGCGCGCTGTTCCGCGGCTTCCAGGCCGGCCAGTTCGGGCGCGATGATCTCGTTGATGTTGCGCACGGCGTGGGTCACGCCCTTGCCGAGAAAGCGCGCTTCGTCGCCGTCGCGGAGTTCGATGGCTTCGTGCGCGCCGGTGCTGGCGCCGGACGGCACGGCCGCGCGCCCGCGCACGCCGGTGGCGAGCAGGACGTCGACTTCCACAGTCGGATTGCCGCGCGAATCCAGGATCTGCCGGCCGTGCACGGAAATGATTTCGGACATTCGTGGTCTCCAGAAAAGAGCCTAGTAGGGTTCGATGAGCCGCCCGGATTGTATAGAGGGCGCGGGGAGAGGCAACGTTAGGTTCTGGCGAGGTGAAGGCCTTAGCCGAGCCTGTCGATCCAATAGTTCGGCCGTTGGTGCAAGTGCATGATCGCAAGCACCACAATACCGTCTTCCTCTATGGAATAAATCACGCCATAGGGGAATACGTGCATATTGCAGCAGCGTGCGTGCTTGGCAATAACGTGCCAGGCCCGCGGATTCTCTACGATCCGAAGGATGGTTTGATCGTACTCATCCAGAAATCGCAAGCCAAGGTTGGATTGACGAGCTTCAAGATAGGTGGTCGCGTCCACCAATTCGGCCTCGGCCAGAGGCGAAAGAATACACTTCATGCCTTTAAGCGGGCTCGAATCTTGGCTACCGCTTCTTCGTTCGCAATGCCCTTCGTTTTCCCAGAACGGTATGCCTTCAGGCGCCGTTCGGCTTCCTCCGCCCAGATATTCTTAAGCTCTTCCGGACTCGGGTTCGAGAGACTGGCAAGCAACTCCTCCGCCAACTCGGCGCGCCTTTCTATAGGCAACGAAAGTGCTTCTTTCTTGATTTGAGCCGCAGACTTTGGCATGAGACACCTCCAAGCGCATAGTCATGGTAATTGAAGGCGTCTACGCCCGCAATCCTTCACTTCGTCTCCGCCAGCAGCATCATGGCGGCCTCGTGGGCGGCGGCGATCTTTTTCAGGTGCCCGATCGCGGCGGCCACGCGCGCGGGGTCGTCCAGCGCGGCGGGGGTCCGGACGGGAAAGAGTCCCGCGAGCTGCTGCAG
This sequence comes from Planctomycetota bacterium, assembly GCA_026184295.1. GTDB lineage: Bacteria > Planctomycetota > SZUA-567 > H5-PLA8 > H5-PLA8 > JACQFI01. Next base: position 10,594 of record JAHCJK010000145.1, on the reverse strand, counting down.
TTCCGCGGCCTGCGCGTCGAAGTGCTGCGCGGCCTTGGCGAGCGTCTCCGCGTGCCGCGGATGAAGCTGCGCGGCCGTTCCGCGCAAAAAGGCCGCGCCGTGCGTGCGGGCTTCCAGGTAGTAGGCGGCGGTGAGCGCGGCGCTCCAGGGCGGCGCGACCTTGCGGTCGTGCAGCGCCTGCCCCCAGGCTTCGAAGGCATCCATGCCGGTGGCCAGGTCGGCGGGAATCGCGACCTCCTGCCCGGCCTCGTCCTTTTCCTGGTGGAAGTGATGCGCAAGCGCTTCGCCCAGGGCCTCGCGCGCGGCCTTGGCGCGGTCGTAGTCGGTGCTCGGGCCGGTGGAGATCAGCACGAAGACGCAGGGCGGATCGGTGAGGCCCAGCTCGTGGACGTTCACCGGGGCGTCCTTGGCGCCGTCGAAGCGCGTGCTGACGCGAAAGTTTTCGGTCTCGTCGTCGAAGCCGTTGATGATCCCGAAGGCCGGGCCGTGCAGGCCGTAGGCGATGGCGGGAAGCCCCAGGTCGAGGTGCCGTTCGATGTTGCCCATCCAACCCGAGCGCAGGTAGGAGATGTCGTCCTGGGTGTAGAAGTGGTCGCGCAACCCCGCGATGCAGGCGTACCCGAGGCGCTGCATCACGCGGCCGTAGGTGCCGTCCCACTGGCGCGGAAAAAGGCCCGCGGGCGCGAGCGCGCGGTGGACCTGCGTGCGGAAGGCCATCCCCGAGAGCCCCCACAGGTCGGCGTCGGAGAGTTCCTCGCCCAGGCACGCGACCACGCCTCGGGCCGCGCCCAGAAAGCTGTCCATGCAGGGATGAAAATGCGCGCCGTCCACGCCGATAAACGCCATGCCTGCTCCGGTTCCTCGCGCAGCGCGCGCGTGCGGCAGGCGCCCGGCCTGCGCGGTCACTTCCGGGCCGAAAGCCCCTCGAGTTCGATCTTGCCGTACTCGACCAGGATGCGCTCGTAGTCCGACTTGGGCTCGTACTCTTTCACGAACTTCTGGAGGTTGAACTTCGCGTCGTTGATGCGTTCGGACCCGCGCAGGCAGAGCGCCACGTACCCGGCGGCCTCCAGGTCCTTGCGGTCGGGCGAGAGCCGCAGGACGGCCTCGAACGAACGCTGCGCCGCGGCGAAGGTGCTCTTGGCTTCGGTGACGCGCGCGACCAGGCGCTGCTGTTCGGCCATGGCCGCCAGCAGGGTGGGATTCTGCGGGTCGAAGACGCGGTCCTTGCCGTTGCGGACGTAGGCGTTCTTGCGCGCCTCTTCCATCTTGGGCTTCAGTTCCTCCCACGCGGCCAGAATCTCCTCGCGGGTCTTCTGCGCGAAGTTGAACTGCGCGCGCCCCAGGTGCCGGTAGCCGACGGCGCTCTCCTGCTGCCGCAGGGCCGTCTGGTAGACCGAGAAGGCGTCGCGGAACTTGCCTTCCTCCACCAGCCCGTCGCCGCGCTTGATCGGTTCCATCTCCGGCGTATCGGGAAGCTTTTCCTGGCCGCCGCCCTTGTTGGCGTAGCGCAGCAGCGCGTCGCGGGCCAGGCCCATGGCTTTCACGCCGTAGTCGGTGCCGGGCCATTCGCCCGCCATCTGGAAGAAGCGCCGCGCCACTGCCATCTCGTCGTCCTTGCGCTTCTCGGCGTAGGCGACGGCTTCTTCGAAGGCCTTCTTCGCGTCCATCTGTTCGGCGAAGGGGTCGGCGTTGGGGTCGTTGGGATTCGCGGCGGTCTTGGGCTTGTCGAAGCGCGTCGGCGGGATCACGCCGCCCTTCTTGCGCAGGGCTTCGAGCGCGTTCATCACGTAAATGTTGCTGAAGCGCTTGGACCAGAAATACTGGCTGGTGATGTCCTGGCAGAGCGTGCTGTTGGTGTCGCCGGCCTTTTCGAGCATGTTCAGCGCCATCTCGAGCTTCAGGATGCCGGCTGCGTATTCCTCGGGCGTGGCCTTGCCGGCGCCCCACGCGGTCTGGATCGCGGTGGCTTCGTCGCGCAGCTTGGTCACTTCGGCTTCGTCGAGCGCGAAGAGGGCGGTGGAGGTCAGAAGAACGAGGCAGGCCATTCCGAGACGCATAACCGTGGGCTCCTTAAGGTTCCGAAATCGGGACACCCTAAGCCAAAGCAAGTCTAACACCCATCGGAACAAGTGATTAAGTCCTTTGCTGTCGGTAGATTAGGCAAACCGGCACGGCGCAATTGTATACGCGAGGGACAGGTGCTGTCGAGTTGATGGGCAATAAAAAACCCGGCCGTCGGATCGCTCCGGCGGCCGGGCCGGTGAATTCTATTGGTTTGTCCTTACTGCTTCACTGCCAACTTCGTGAGCCGTGACCGTAAAGGGCGCGGCCAGTGTGGTGCTGGGGTTTGCTCCTTTACGAGGACAAACACCTCCGGTCACCGTAGGGTCTACTGCCTGCCGTCACTGGACCACCTCCTTTCGATGGGGCCTCCTGGACATCAGACCTTGCCTCTTCCGGACGAGAAGGCAGTTGGGGCTCCCGCGTACTGGAGAGGCTGCCCAACTTGCGGTCCTGCCAGGTGCTCACTCCAAGGTTGTTCGCGACTTCCGAAGCAACCTACTTGTAAGTATTCTCGGCCATGCACATGTGATACTCAACTTTTTTTCGCCCAGAACCACAACTTTGCCTTCAGTTTATTCCTTACGTAAGCCGCTCGTTATGTTTCAGCTTGAACACTTTTGAATCGAAAAATACAGACTGCTCGAATCAGGCCTGCGGCTTGAACACTTCCCAGCTTTCGACATGCTTCCAGGCCTGCGCATCCAGCATGCACAGCCCCAGCGGCGTGACGCTCGTCCAGCCTTTGCGCAGCGCCACCGCGTCGATCGCCTCGTCCTGGTCGCGAAAGACCATCGAGCCTTCGAGGCGGAAGCGCCGGCGCGCGCCCTCGCTCTTTTCTTCGATGTAATACTCTTTAAAGCCGCTCAGCCCGTGCCGCGTCAGCCGCGTGCCGTGAATCTCGTTCTGCGGCCGGTTGGGAATGTTGACGTTCAGCGCCGTCCACGGCGGCAGGCCGGCTTCCAGCGCTTGAAAGACGATGGGCATCACCAGTTCCGATGCGAGCGCGAAGTGCCACAGCCCGCTCGCGGGCACGTCGAGCGAGAGCGCGAGCGCGGGGATGCCGTTGATGCAGGCTTCCAGCGCGCCGGCGACGGTGCCGGAGTAGAGCACGTTCATGCCCACGTTCGGCCCGCGGTTGATGCCGCTCAGCACCAGCTCGGGGTTGAAGTCCGGAAAGAGGTTCGTGATCGCGATCTTCACGCAGTCGGCGGGCGTGCCGGCCACCTTGTACGCGGGGACCTTGGCGAGATCGCCCGGCAGCGAAACGGGCTCGGCGTAAAGCGGCGTGTGGAGCGTGATGCAGTGGCCGACGCCGGACTGCTCGCGTTCGGGCGCGGCGACGCGCAGGTCACAGCGTCCGCTGCGCTGAAGTTCCTCGGCGAGGGAAGTGAGGCCGGGCGAAGAGAGGCCGTCGTCGTTGGTGATGAGAATCCGCCGGAGCGCCGCCATCGTCAGCCTTTGCTCCGGCCGCGTTCGAGGTACCAGCCGACGGTGAAGACGAGCCCGCCGGCGGCGAGCAGCATGAATTCGTGCCCCATGCTGGCGCGCCCGCTGGGGGTCAGGCCCAGGCCCGCCATCAGGGCCATGAGCGTCACCACCATGCCGATCAGTTCCAGGGCCTTGCCCAGGTAGTAAAACATGCCGGGATTCTGGCGTCTCGGCGCGTTCGTGTCGAGTTCGGAACGAAAAGCGCGCCGGGGCAAGCCCGCTGGCGCGGCCCGGACCTCGCGCTATCCTCTTCCCGTCGTTCTTCCAAGTTCGCCGGAGAATCCCCTTTGTTCCAAGTCTGGTCGATGGCGCTGTCCGTCTTCTGCTTCGGGGCTGTGAACGGGCTGGTCTGCGTCGCGATTCCGCAGGACTGCCTGGACAAGCACATCGGTTCGGGCGATCTGGGCCTGATCGCCGCGTTCCTGCCGCTGGGCTACGCGCTGGGCTGTTTCTTCCTCGGTCGGCTGCTGAGCGGCGCGACGGGCAAGCACGTGGTGGCAGGCGGCCTGCTGCTGGCGCTCGGGGCCATCGGGACGATGCCCTTCTGCCAGGCTGCGCCCGGGTACATCGCCTGCCAGTTCGCCTACGGGATCGCGAGCGGCGCGTTCTGGCCGTTCACGTCCGCGTGGATGCTCGATTTCCAGACGCCCGCGATCGGCAAGACCAAAATCCTGCGCTTCTACAACGTCGGCTGGACGAGCGGGACGGCCTCGGGGAGCTACATCGGCGGCGTCATCTGCCGGGCGTTTTCGCCCACGACCGTCTTTTACACGGCGCTCGGCGTCGTGGCCGTCAACTTGGCCGTGGTGCTGACGATCACGGCGACCCGCGCGGCTCTTGCGAACGCGGGAGCGGAGGAGGGGCGCGATACCGCTCGCAAGGTCAGCTTCGGCGTGCTCTTCGCCGCCGTGCTCGCGAATCTGTGCGTGCTCGCCACGCGCACGATCGTGATCTTCAATTTTCCGGAACTGAACAAGTACTTCGACGGCAGCCCCGAACGCCAGGGCTTGCTGGTCGCCGGCGGCCTGGCCGGACAGTTGACCGCCTTCCTGATCGGGCACCTGTACGAACCGTTCCTGGGCATGCGACGGATGTACGTCGCGCTCGGCGTCTGCCTCGTCGCGATCAACCTGGCCTTTAGCCTCACCACTGCCGACTGGATCCTGTTCCCCGCCGTGATCCTGATGGGCTTTACCGCCGCGGTGGCTTTTCAGAAGGGGATTCTGGCCGCGACGATGCACTTCAAGACCGTGCGCCTGGGCACTTCGGTTCACGAGATGGTCATCGGGCTGGGCGGCCTGGCCCCGATCCTGGGCGGCGCGCTGATCGTCGCGGCGCGCGCGCGCGGAGCCGAGGAACTGACGGCGCTGCGCACGCCCTTCATGGCCATGGTGGCGCTGAGTCTCCTCGCGCTGGCCGTGCAGGTGGTCCTGGTCACGCGCCGCATGCACGAACGCGCGCTCCTGCCCGAACCCGCCGCGGCCGACCGCTGAGTCTACGGCGCCACCGGATCGGGGGCGCTCTCTTTCCAGTTATCCAGCAGGTAGATCGCGGGTTCGCGCAGGTTCGCGAAATAGACCGCGCGCCCATCCTTCGAGAAGGCGCTGACGAGGGCGGGGATGGGGAGTTCCTTGAGCATCTTGCGCGTCCCGACGTCGTAGATGCCGATGCCGCTGGCCGCGTACTTCCCGTCGGGGCTGACCGAGAGGATGTTGTCGAAGAGGTAAAAGAAGTCGCGCCGCCGCTCGTACGCCGGCTTGCGGCTGACCGTGTACAGGCTCTGGTCGAAGGCGCCTTCGGACTCCAGATCCTTCCCCATGCTGAAGACATTGCGCGCGCAGATGAAGCGGTTGCGGTCGAGGAAGAAGACGGCCGGCAGCAGGACCTTGCGGTTCACGTACGCGTCTTTCAGGAGCATCACCTTGCGGTCCATCGCGCTGACCTGCTTCCAGAGCGCCTCGGCGCGCGTGCGGTAGGCCAGCGAGGAGGCCGGGTACTTTTCGGCCTGCGCGCGCGCCAGCGCCATCTGGTTCATGCTGGTGATGCCCGGCGAACAGCTCATCGCGTGAATCGTCCAGGTCTGCTGCGCCGGTTCCCAGGCCATGAACGCGGCCCACTGGCCGTTCGAGCCCGCGCAGAGCGTCCCCGGGTAATCCTCCCACCGCCAGTCGAGCAGGCGCGGGCGCCCGAGGCTGGCCCGGTCGATGAAGAGCGGCTTGTTCGCCTGAGGGTCGTCGAACGTCACCAGCACGCCTTCGTTCGGCGCGGGGAAGGCCGCGAGGCCCGCGGGTTCGTGCGGGAGCTTGGTCGTGTCCATCGGCGTCAGGTCGGCCAGGTTGAGGCGGTGGATCGCCGGCGGATCGGTGGACGTGACCAGCAGTTCTCGCCCGCCGAAGAAGAAGGCCATCTCGCCCAGCGGCCGGCCGATCCTGTACGAGCGGACCACCTTGCGCTCGGCGATGGAATACTCCTGCACGATCCCGTCCGCGCCCATCAGCAGGTACAGCCGCGCGCCGTCGGGGCTGACCAGCATCCCCGAGACGATGTGATCGACCGCGACCGCGACGCGTTCGAGCATGGCGAGGCGTTCGCGCCCGCGCAGCGCTTCGGGGCGGTTGGCCTTCTCCCAATCGGCGAGCGTGCCCGCGACCGCGTACGGCGCGTCCCGGCGCGTCTGGTACAGGTTCACCAGTTCCTGCACCGGCACGGCGAAGGTGACGGCTTCCACGCCCATGCCCTTGGAGGCGACGACGCCGAGCACGTTGCCGCGGTCGTCGAAGAGCGGCCCGCCGGAGTTGCCGGGATTGACCGGCGCGGAGGTCTGGATGATTTTCATGCTGCCGATCGCGCGGTTGGCGTTGGAGATGATCCCGCGCGTGACCGTGTAATCGAGAATCTGCTCGCCCAGGCCGGGGTTCCCGATCACGAAGACGTTCTCGCCGCTGCGCACGGGCTCGTCCAGGCGCAGGGCCGCCTGCGGATACTTGCCGCCGACGGCGATCTCGCCGGGGCAGGGCGGGAGTTGCAGGATGCAGAGGTCGCGGTCGGGGTCCACGGCCACGATCTTCACGTCGGCGAACTCGATCTTGTCGCGCGAATCGCGCTTCTGCATCTGCACCGAAATCGTGCGGCAGCCTTCCACCACGTGGTAATTAGTCGCCGTCAGGCCGTCCTTCGCGAAGATGAAGCCCGAACCGGAACCCGTGTCCGTCCGCACGACGACGACCTTCTTTTCCGAGCGCTGCACCACCTGGACCGGGTCGCGGTCCTGCGAGAGCGCGGCGAATTCGTCTTTGACTGCTTGGCGCGCCTCCTCGATGTGCGCCTTCCTGGCCTCCAGCGCGTTCATCATCCCGCGCTCGCTCTCATCGACGAGCTTGTAGCGCCGCTGCGCGATCTCCTCGCGATCCTTCAGCGCCGCGCCCGCCGCGGCGGCGTCGGCCACTTCGCCGCGCAGCCGCAGGAGCTTCTTCTGCGCCTCCTCGATCTCCGGGCCGAGCTGCGCCAGGCGCTTCTCCGCGTCGGATTTGCGCCCGAGGACATCCGCCGGCGACGTGCCCGGTTCGATCTTGGGCGCGGGCACGGCCACGAGCAAGACCAGCCCGACCAGAAACAGCGCTCCACCCACGACGGCCAGCCTTCCGGGAAGTTCGGTCCTTTCCATCGGTTCGGGGCGCACGCGCGGGCGCGACTGCGCGGGCACCGTGCGGGTGACGGCGCGCGTGGCCTTCTCGCTCGGGCGCTTCGCCGGCGCGGCCTCCAGGACTTCGCGGGCGGGCGCGGCCGTCGCCGGCAGGAGCACCGGCTCCGGCGGATGCGGCAGAATGGGCGTGATGACCAGTTCGTCGGGCACGGGGGGCGCGGGCGGCGGCGGCGACGTTGAAAGCGCGGCGAGAATCGCGGCGGCCTGTTCGGGCGGGAGTTCCTCGACGGGGTCTTCGCGCCGAGCCGCGGGCGCGTTCGAGGGCTCCGGCGCGGGTTGAGACACCAAATCGGGCATGGGCGCGGGTGCGGCGGCCGGAATCTCCGACACGAGAACCGGCGGTGCCGCGGGCGCTTGCGGTGCCGGCGGCGGCACGGGTTCGGGTTCGGCTATAGGTTCCAAAGCGACCGTCACGCGAACCGGAACCTCCGGTGGTGCCACGGGAGCAAGTTCGACCGGCGACGGTACAGCCGGATGCGGCGCAACCTGCGGAGGTGCGGCCGGCATGGATACGGCGGGCGCTGCCGGGGGCGCGGGCTCGGGCGGGACTGCGGGCAGGGCTTCCTCGGGCGCGGGTTCGACGAGGACCGGCTCTGGCGCGAGGTCGGGGCGGCCGGTCTGAACGAGCGTGCGGTACACGGCCTTGCAGTGAGGGCACGCCACCGCGCCCGGCGCGGGCACGTAGGCAAACGTGGCCTGGCACTTCACGCACGTAAGCTGCTTCATGTCCATGCGCGATTCCCGGCCGGTCAGGGCCGCACTCCAAAGTGCACGATCGCTTCGGCAACGGGGAGAAAGGCGATGCGGTTCTTGGGCACGTCGAACATGAAGATCGTCTTGCTGTCGCCGGTAAAGCCGCTGGGAAAGAAGGGCACCGGCAGTTCGGCCAGCGGCTTGAGCGTCTGGGCGTCGTACAGGTGCGTATGCGTGAGCGCGTAGCGCCCGTCGGGCGAGACCACCACGCGCGCGGCGCGGTGGCTGGGCCGCTGGCGCTCGCCGTCGAGGTACCAGTCTTCGCCCTTGGCGGAATGGTCGAGCTTCGGCAGCGCGCCGATGCGCGTGCATTCGGTCGCGGAGAATTCGAAGAGTTCGCAGTCGATGAAGACGCGGTTGGTGCCGGGCAGGTGCGCGGCGTGGAACTTCGCGCCGGGCGCCGCCTGCGCCGCTCCGATGGCCGCGCCGGGCTGCATGAAGTGCCGGACATCTTCCAACTGTTCGTCGCGGCGCTTGACGAGCTGCTGCATCTCGGGACTGTCCTGGGGGCTGCGCCCTTCGGCGGTCAACTGGTCCAGGCGCTGGAGCGTGGCGGAGAGCGGTTCGTACTTCGCGCGGAGCTTGTCGGCATCGACGTAGTACGCCTTGTCTTCCCGCGTGCACAGGACCATCTTGCCGTTCAGCCCCAGCACGCGGAACGGAACGGCCGGAACCTGTCCGCTCTTGGCCTGCGGGTTGTAGAGCGCCGCACGGTCTTCCATGTTCCAGCAGAGGAGCCAGCAGCTTCCCAGGTCGTAGTACGCGTCGAACGCGGCGGGCAGGGTGAAGAAACGCTTGCGCGCGCCGGAGACGAGGTCGATTTCCTGGCACTGCGGATGATTCGGCGCGGCCAGGGTCATGGACTTCAGGTCTCCGCAGACGACCCGCGCCGAAAGGTCCCTCTGGCCGGGCTTCTGCCAGACCACCTGGCGGTCGCGGGCCTGGACGCAGGCCAGCTTGCCGGTGGGCACCGTCCAGACCACCACCGTGTTGTTGGCTCCGCCGAAGACGAGCGCATGCGGATCTTCCAGCGGGAACGCGTCGCGTTCTTCGTACGGAGCGGGGTGGCGTTGCGCCCACGTCCGGGCGTCGGCCTTGGCGGGCACGCCGGGTTTGGCGGGAGCGTCGGTCGCCGAGGGCGTGCCCTTCTGCCAGCGTTCGACCGCGGCCTTCAGGCGGTCGGCGGCGATCGCGAAGGACGTCTTTTCCAGCCCGGGCGCGGGGCCCACCAGCACGCCCACGAGTTTGCCGCGCACGTTGAAGACCGGCGAACCCGTGCTGCCGGGGTTGCAGGGCATGGCCACCTGCATGTAGGTGATGCCTTCGACTTCGCATTCGGCGGCGCTGACGTTGCCGTCGACGGAAGTGAATTCGAGCAGGTCGTTGCCGAGCAACTGCGTGCCCAGCGCGTAGACGCGTTCGCCGTTGGCGGGGTTCTCCAGCGCGTTCAGCGTGAATCCGGAGAGCGTGAAACCGACGCGGACGTTCGCGGTGTCGAGCCCCAGAAAGGCGAGGCCGGTCGCGGCGTCCTTGTAGGCCACCGTGCCGCGCAACACCGCCGTGCGCGGGCGCTGTTCGCCTTCAAGGGTCACGCGCATCTTCAGGAGCACTTCGGCGTTGGCCGGCGCGGCCACGCGGTGCGTCACCACGTAATTGCGCTGATTCAGGTTGAGGAGGAACCCGGAAGAGCATTGCAGCTCCGAGTTCACCACCGTGACCATCAGCTTTTCGAAGTCCTTCAGGAAGCGCTGGACGTTTTCCTGGTCGGCCTGGCTGCGCGCCTGGTCGCGCAGGGCCTGGTTGGCCGCGTCCACTTCCTTGCCGACCTGTTCGCCGGCCGCCTGGACCTGCTTCTCGGTCTCGGCGACGCGCTGGTTGCGTTCGAGTTCGAGCTGCCGGACTTGCTTTTCGAGGGCGTCCAGCCGCGCGGCGCGCTGGGCCGTCTCGGCTTTCTTGGCGGCAAGTTCGATCTCGGCTTCGGCGACGCCGGCGCGCGCGACCTTCAGTTCCGATTCGCTGCGCGCGACCTTGGCTTCCAGCCGCCCGACGTTGGCCAGGTCGGTCGCGTCGGCCGGACCGGGGCGCACCGCCAGGCTGATGACGGCGAAGAGGAGCATGGCCGCGCCGAGCGCCACCGCGCCCAGGCCCACGCCGAAGTGCAGCCGAAGCTGCCCGCGGCAGGCATGACGAAGAACCATACGCGCCTCGCGAAAATAGGTACTGCACGCCGGAAAATAGCGGAAATCCGTACCCGCAAATCGTAAAGGCCCCTGCGGAAGAAGCAATCCGCCAGGGCGTTGCATTTATTTCTTGGAGGGAGCTTACTTGAACGCGCTGAGCAGCAGCACCAGCACCAGCGCGACCATCAGGATGCCGCTGAGCACGAAGGACAGCAGCATGTACTTGCGCATCCGCGCGATCTCGTCCTGCAAGACCTCCGCCTCGGTCTTGGCGCGCTGCGCGCGGACTTTCTCGATCTTGAACGCGCGGATGATCGTCGATTTGCCCGCGTCGAGCCGCTGGCTCGTAGGATCCTGGCCCATCTTCACCAGCTCGAGGTCCTCGAAGATCTCGTTGGTGTTC
>JAHCJK010000144.1 GCA_026184295.1 Planctomycetota bacterium | reverse complement strand
GCGGCGCGAGCCGCCCGGGACGGAGCCGGCCCGCGCGGCCGGCGGACCTCGAAGCGAACGCGAAGACGCCCTGCACCTGCTCGCCGACTGCCGCTTCTGGCTCTCCTGAACAGGACCGCGCCGCCGCCGGACCGACCGGCGGCGGCGGGCGCTTTCGGGCGGAGCCGCTCCCGCTCCCGCTCCCGCTCCCGCTCCGCGCGAACTGGCGGGAACGCCCCGCTGCAACTATGATGGCCCGCGACTTGAGCACTCCCCCGAGGCCATCCGCCGCATGACCGTCGAAGCGCAGCGCGTGCTGGTGAAGGAAGTCAACTGGCTGGGCGACGTGGTGATGAGCCTCCCCGCGCTGCGCGCGGTGCGCCAGGCCTACCCCAAGGCGCGCCTGTCCGTCATGATCAAGAAGGAACTCGCGAGTTTCTTCGACGGAGCGGCCTGGATCGACGAAGTGATTCCCTACGGGCTGCGCAAGGGACTGAAGGGCCTCGCCGACCGCCGCCGCATCGTCGCGGAGATCCGCGCGCGCACGTTCGACCTCGCGGTCCTCTTTCCCAACAGCTTCGACTCGGCGCTCTGGCCGACGCTGGCGCGCGTGCCGCGCCGCGCGGGCTTCGCGCGCGACGCCCGCGGCCTGATGCTAACGCACAAGACCCTGCCGACGGCCGAGATCGTCGAGACGCACCAGGTCCACTACTACCTGTTCATGTTGCGGAAGACGCTGGGCATCGAAGGTTCCAGCGAGGCCTACGCGCCCGACGTCCACGCGCCCAGCGCGGAGAAGATGCGCGCGTGGCTGGCCGCGCGCCGCAAGCGGCCCGGCGGACGCCTGATCGCGCTGGCCGTCGCCGCGGCCTACGGCCCGGCCAAGGAATGGCCCGCCGATCTGTACGCGCGCCTGATCGACGAACTGGCCGAACGCCACGGCGCCGAATGCGTGCTCGTCGGCGCGCCCAACGAGAAGCGCAAGAGCGCCGAGGTGGCCGCGGCGGCGAAGCACGGCGCGCTGGTGGCCGCGGGCGAGACCGGCGTGGGGGAGGCGATGGCGCTGCTGTCGCTCTGCGACGGCTTTGCCGGCAACGACTCGGGCAGCATGCACGTCGCCGGCGCGCTGGGGCTGCCCACGGTCGGGATTTACGGTTCGACGCGCGCCGACCGCACCGGACCGCTGGGCGGTCGCACGTCGATCCTGTACAAGCAGATCGAATGCAGCCCGTGCCTGAAGCGCACCTGCAAGTTCGGGCACTACGATTGTCTGAAAAAAATCGCGCCCGGCGACGTCGTCCGGGCGCTGGAAGGCCTGAAGGCGCTGGGCTGACGCGCGCTTACTTTTCCGGCTTGGCGGCGGTGGTGGTGGGCGTCTTCACTTCCAGGTGCTGGAACTTCACGGCCGCGATCCGCTGCCGCGCCTCGATCTCCTCGGCCACCTTGTCGTAGTCGCCCGCCTCCGACGTGTACGACAGCGCCGCGTTCGAGTACGCCACGCTCAGCGCCTTGCGCTCGCTCACGTCCAGCACGCCGTCCTTGTCCACGTCGTACTTGGCGATGCGGAAGTCCTTCCCGGTCACCATCGAGGCGCCCGCGCGGGCCGCGGCCAGCGCGCTGCGGGGCAGCGTGGCGGTGCTTTCCAGTTCGATGGTCGAAATCTGCCCGTCGTGGTCCGAGTCCAGCCCGCGCAGCAGGCGTTCGGTGGCGCGCACGATCGCGCCGGCGTCGCGGTATTCGTCGTCGGTCAGGTTGCCGTCCTTGTTGCGGTCCAGGTCCGGCAGGATCTGGACGACCGAGCGGGCCAGGTCGGCGCGCTTGCGGCAGCCGGCGGCCGCGCGCTGGTACATCGTCAGTTCGGGCACCAGAAAATCGACGCGCAGGAGCACGCTTTTCGGCCCTTCGTCCTCCGACAGCGTGGCCGTGTCGCCCTTCTGTTCCTTGTAGCGCTTCATGCGGCGGATCTTCTCCTGCCGCTCTTCTTCTTCCTTCGCGAGCTGCTCCTCGACCTTCTTCTTCTGGACCTCGAACTGCGCCATCACGGTCTTTTCATGCGCCGCGACGTAGCTCAGGGCGTTCTCTTCCAGCTTCTTGCGGTCGAGTTCGATGGTCGAACGCAGCGAGGCCGCGGAGGGCACCGACCGGGACTCGTCCGCGCACTGTCCCAGGCCCGCCACCGCACACGCGCACGCAGCGGTCATCATCCAGAAAATCCGGGTCGGCATCTCGGATGCTCCTCCTCAAAGGGCGCGGGGCGTCCCTTGGTCACGCCTGTGGGAAAACAGGCGCTATTTTGATGGATTTACGCTTGGGGCACAAGCTTATTCACGTACCGGGCGCGGGTTGCACAAGTTCAAAGAGCACTCCGCCGGTGGTTTTGGGGTCGAGGAAGGCCACCTTCGAGCCTCCTAAACCCAGGGCGGGATAGCCTTTGAGCGGCGCGACCCCGGCCGCCGAAAGGCGCGCGAGATCGCCGTCCAGGTCCGCGGTCCGCAGCGCGACATGGTGCAGGCCGGGCCCGCGCTTGGCGAGAAACTTCGCGATGGGGCCTTCGCCCGCGGGGGCCGGTTCGAGCAATTCGATGTGCAGCGCGCCCTTGCTGGCCACCCGCGCGCAGACCTTCTCGCGCGCGATCGTCTCGGCTTCGGAGATCGCAAAACCCAGCGCCCGGTAGACGGGGGCGGCCGCGTCGAGGCGTTCGACGGCCACGGCCAGGTGCGCAAGCGGCAGGTTGTTCAAGGCCTCGGGGCGTTCCGGTTCGTGCATGGAATTCTCCCAGATCAGTGCCGCGGGCGGTACTCGCCGTACACGGCGCGGAAGGCTCCGCAGATTTCGCCCACCGTGCAGCGCGCGCGGGCGGCCTCCAGGATCGCGTCCATGCGCCCGGCTCCTGCCTTCGCGGCAGCCTCGACCTGGGCCAGCGCCGCGCCGGCCCGGGCCTGGTCGCGTTCCCGGCGCTGCCGCGCGACGCGTTCGCGGGCGAGTTCCTCCTGCTTTGGATCGAGCTGCTGCACCGAGGCCGCGCCGGCTTCCTGCACGCTCTCGGCAAAGGCGTTCACGCCCACGACCTTGCGGTCGCCGCGTTCGACCTCGCGCTGGTAGCGGAAGGCCGCTTCGGCGATGCGCCGCTGGTAGAAACCGGCCTGCACGGCCGCGACCGCGCCGCCGGCCGCGTCGATCTCGGCGAGGATCGCGCGCGCCTTGGCCTCCAGGCGTTCGGTCAGGGCTTCCACCGCGTAACTCCCGCCCAGCGGATCGGCCACCGACGCGACGCCGGTCTCGTGGGCCAGAATCAACTGCGTGTAAAGGGCCAGGCGCGCTGAGAGGTCCCCGGGCAGGCCGAGGGCCTCGTCGTAGGCGTTGGTGTGGAGCGACTGGCAGCCGCCGAGCACCGCCGCGAGCGCCTGCACCGCCACGCGCACCAGGTTGTTCTCGGGCTGCTGGCTGGTCAGCAGCGAGCCCATCGTCTGGACGTGGAAGCGCAGTTGCCGCGCCTTGGGGTTCGTCAGCCCGTAGCGTTCCTCCACGAGCTTGGCCCACAGGCACCGCGCCGCGCGGAACTTCGCGACTTCCTCGATCAGCTCGCTCGACGCGGCGAAGAAGAACGAGGCCTGCTCGCCGATGTGTTCCAGGTCCAGCCCGCGCGCCTTGGCCGCGTCCAGGTACGCCAGCCCGTTGGCGAGCGTGAACGCGATCTCCTGCTCGGCCGTGCAGCCGGCCTCGCGGACGTGGTAGCCGCTGATCGAGATCGGATGGAAGCCGGTCAGCACCTTGGCGGCGTGTTCCATCACGTCCACGGTCAGCGCCAGGCTCGGTTCGGGCGGGTAGACGTAGTTGTTGCGCGCGGCGTACTCTTTCAGGATGTCGTTCTGCACCGTCCCGCGCAGCTTCGCGGCGGGGACGCCCTTTTCTTCGCCGGCCACCTGGTAGTACGCGAGCAGCACCGCGGCCGGCGCGTTGATGGTCATCGAGGTCGAGACCGCGCCGAGGTCGATCCGGTCGAAGAGCTTCGCCATGTCCTCGACGCCGGCGATGCTGACGCCCACGCGGCCTACTTCGCCCGCCGCGCGCGGGTGGTCGGGGTCGAGCCCCAACTGCGTCGGCAGGTCGAAGGCGACGGAAAGGCCCGTCTGGCCCGAGGCCAGCAGTTTGCGGAAGCGCGCGTTGGTCTCTTCGGCGGTCCCGAAGCCCGCGTACTGCCGGAAGGTCCAGAGCCGCTGGCGGTACATGCCCGGATGCAGCCCGCGCGTGAACGGCGGCGCGCCGGGAAAGGCCTCGTCGCGGCCGGCGGCCGCGTCCACGTCGCCCGGGCCGTACAGCGCCTTCAGCGTCTCGCCGGAGATGCTTTTGACCGGAAGCGGCCCGATCTCGGGGCGGTACTTCTTCTGCCCTTCAGGGCCGTGGTGCTTCGCGTCCCAGGCGTCCGCGGCGCGCTTCGATTCCTCGCTCACGGGCGGCCCTCCAGAATCCGGTCGATCGCGTCAGGGAGCTTCAGCGTGCCTTCGGCGCAGGCATCGGCAAGCGCCGCGTGCGCGCCGCCGGGCTGGAGCGCGTGGCCGAGTTCCTCGCCGAAGCGCCGCGTCGCGCGCCAGGCGATCTCGCGCGCCGTGCGGTTGCGGCGGAGCAGCGCGGAAAGTTCCGGAGCGGCCAGGTACGCCAGGTGGTCCGCCAGCGCCTTCACGATCTCGTCGCCGCCCTTGCGGTCCAGGCCCGAGACGAGCAGCACCGGCGGCGTCCACATCGGCACCCGGTGCGCCCGGGCCACGGCCGCGCCGAGCATGCGCCGCGCGCGGCAGGTCTCGCCGGGCGATTCGTGCAGCGCGAGTTCGATCTGTTCCTTCAGTTCCAGCGCGCCGGGCCGGTCGGCCTTGTTGACGAGAAAGACGTCGGCGATCTCGAGGATGCCCATCTTCATGAGCTGGATGTCGTCGCCGAGCCCCGGCACCTGCACGACGCAAACGCTGTCGGCCAGGCTCACGACTTCGGTCTCGGTCTGCCCGGCCCCGACGGTCTCGATGAAGACGCATTCGAAGCCCGCGCCGCCGAGCACGCGCAGGGTGTCGCTGGCCGCCGCCGCCAGCCCGCCGCTCGCGCCGCGGCTGCCCATCGAGCGGATAAAGACGCCGGAATCGCTGCGGTGCGTGGCCATGCGGATGCGGTCGCCCAGCAGCGCGCCGCCGGTGAAGGGGCTCGACGGATCGACCGCCACGACGCCGACCTTTTTGCCCAGCGCGCGCTGCAAGCCCACCAGGTAATCCAGGAGCGTCGATTTGCCCGCGCCCGGCGGCCCGGTCAGCCCGATCGTCTGCTTCGGCAGCGGCAGGGTGCTCGCGGCGCGCGAGGCCTCCAGCGCCTCGGCGCGGTCGGTGGATTCAAGGCGCGTGATCAGGCGCGAGGCCGCGCGCCGGTCGCCTTTCGCGCAGGCATCGGCCAGTTGTTGCGAGGTTTCGTTCCCGGAAGCGCTCATGAAGCCGAGCGTACAACGCTTTCGCGCGGACGGGTAGCGGAGAAGGGCGCGCCCTTCAGCGCTTCGTTTCGTTGACGCGCTTGGCGCGCGGCGAGGGCACCAGCCCGGTGAACGGCTTCATGCTCATCGGCTGCGGCGGCGCGTCCTTGTCCGGGTCGCGGATCAGGCCGGTGCTGGTGTCCACGTCCAGGCGCTGCTTGCGCAGCATCACCTGCGTGGCGCGGACTTCGTTGGGGAAGGAGAGGTCGCGCGAGTAGATCCGGACGTACTCGTCGGCGTCCTTCATCTCCAGGCGCAGTTGTTCGCGCTGCAGGTCGTAGTTCATCTTGTCGCAGTGGATCACCTGTTCCGGCGTGACGATCTCGATGCGCCCGCCGGCCACCATGGTCTTGAGCGATCCGGAGAAGACGCTGCCGCTCTGCGCGCCGGGCAGGTCGTCCACCGCGAGCAGGATGGTCATGTCGTCGGAGACCATCTTCAGGCCTTCCTTCAGGATCGTGACGTTGCGGGTGATCTGCACGCGCCCCGCCGCGCCTTCGTAGTTCAGTTCGCCGTCGCAGGCGAGCATCACCTTGCCGCCGGCGAGCGAGAGGCCGGGCAGCATCCCCCCGGTGCTCGGGGCTTTGGTTGCGCCGGCGCCCGCGCCGGAAGCGCCCTGGGCCACGTTCAATTCCGCGATGGTGCCGCCCATGGCGCGGAAGGTGTCGAGGCGCTGGTTCATCTCGAAGCGGAAGGCCTGAATCTTGTCGTTGCCGGACCAGACCGTGGCGCGCTTGTCCGCGTCGCGGTCGCCGAGCACCACGATGAGATTCTTGACCACTTCCCCCTTGGGACCGTACTGAATCTCCATCACGAGGGACTCGCCGCGCGCCTTGCGTTCCTTGGTGTAGATCTCGACGTTGCCCTTGGCTTCCAGCTTGTCCATGGCCCCGGTCTCGACGTCGATCGTCGCGGCGATCTCCTGCCCGCGCAGGATGGCCAGGTCGTCGGGCGTGGCGCCCTTCTGTTCGATGACGACGACTTTGTCGGGGAAGCGCTTCAGGTCCGTCGTCAGCGTGAAGATTTCCTTGTCGATCTTCTTGCCCTTGGGCCCGGGCACCTGCTTGATGACCCGCGAGAACGGGCCGAAACAGGTCAGCTTCATGTCCCCGCCGCTCAGGTTCACCATGCCGGCGGGCGCGGCGGGTTCGGGTCCGACGGGCGGTTTGGGGGCCTTTTCCGCCCAGGGAAACGCTTCGCCGCGCGGGACGGGCTTGTACGCCAGGTCGTCCTTGGTGAGCTTTTCCGGCGGCTTGGCCGGAGGCGTGGCCGGGGGCTTTTCGGCCGCGAGGCAGGCCGCGGTGAGCAGCGCCGCGAGCGGGAGCAGGTTCCTCATGGCGCGACGCCTCCCTTTTCGAGTTCCGACGGCACGCCGCGCGGGAGCGGCTGGCGGCCCTTGAACGGCGAGATGAAGACGCTCGTCTCGGGCGTGTACGTGTTCTGCTTCCCGTCGTAATCCAGGCGGTGCCGGACTTCGAGCAGGTTGGTCGTGCCCGCGGACTGGCTGAGGTAGATGCGCACGTAGTCGTTCGGCGCGGTGGTCTTGAGGAACGCGCGGTCGTTGGGGATGTCGTAGAAAAGGTGGTCGCAGTGGATCACCTGCGAGTCGGTGACGAGTTCCACGTGCCCCAGGCATTCGAAGGTCTTGGGGCTTCCGCCCATCGCAGTCTGCGCCGCGGGGGGCTTTTCCGCGGGCTTTTTAGGATCGGCCGGCGGGGCGGGCTTCTTCGGATCGGGCTTCGCTTCTTCCTTCTTGGGTTCGGGGGTCTGGTCGAGGCTGAGGAAGAGCGAGTCGGTGGCGATGCGCATGCCTTCCTGACTGACGTAGACGTTCTTCATCATCTTCAGGATGCCCGTGCTCCCGTCGAAGTGCAGGTCGCCGTCGCATTGCAGCGTCATGCGCCCGGCGGGCTTCAGGTTCATCGCGGGCATGCCGCCGGCGGGCGCGGCCGCGGGCGCGCCGGCCTCGGCGGGCATGGCCACGCAGGCCACCGCGCCGTTGGTCGCCCAAAGGCTGTTGGTGATGCCGTCGAGCACGAAGGTCTTGCTGGTGATGGCGGTGGTCTCGCCCATCCACAGGTAGGCGTTGGTCTTCTTCTCCGCGTCGCCCCAGACGTGCACTTCGCGCTTGGAGGGCGTGCCGTCCGGCTTGTAGCCCAGGTCGATGGTCAGCGCGCCGCCTTCGCAGTCCTTGCCTTCCAGCGTGGCCTTGACGTCGCGGTAGGCTTCCAGCCGTTCGGGCTGGAGCGTCTTGCCGTCGAGCACCGTCTTCACGTCCTCGGCCTGGACCTTCAGGCCCATGGTCGGGTCGGAGATCGAGACGCTCTTTTCCATCTTCAGGATGTTCTTCACGATCGGCGGCTCGTTGGGCGCGGTGATGATCTCGCGGACCTCGCGCGTGAACGGCCCGAGGCAGGAGACTTCCAGAAAGCCGGCCTCTCCCGCGGGCGGCTTGGGCGGCGCGGGCGCCGGGGTGGCCGGGTTCGCGGGCGAGAGCGACGCGAGGGCGTCGGGGCGGACCTTCATCACCTTCAGGCCGTGCAGCGGCATGGAGATCACGCCGGTGCGCCGCACGATGGAGCAGATCTGGGCTTTTAGTTCGCCGATCTCGTCCACGAGTTCCATCGGCGTGCCGGGCAGGCCTTCGAGGTTGATCATGTCGGTCAGCGCGTCGTAATAGAGCCGCTGGCAGTCGATGGTGAACGGTTTCTTGGGCGCGTTGGCCTGCGTGCCGGGCGGGGGCGCCTTGGTCCCGCGGATGCGCACGCCGCCCAGCGCTTCGGCGTATTCGGGCATCTTCATGGCCGAGGCGGACTCGCCGGAGGCCGCCGGGGCCGCGCCGGGCGGAGGCGCGGGCGGATACTGGAGGCAGAGGTGGCGGCAGTTCAGTTCGCCTTCCTGGAGGCTGGCCGCGGGCGCGGGCTGCCCGGCCGCCGGCGGGGGCGGGGGAGGCTTGGGCGCGCCGGCCTCGAGCGGCTCGGTCTTCATGTGCACGCGGTTGAGGAAGATGAAGCGCTGCGAGAACTGCATCGGCAGGTTCGCGTTGGCGACATCGACCTTGCGCGGGATCGCGGCGAAATCCATCACGCACGGCCCGGCGCATTCCACGATGGTGCGGGTCGGTTCGGCGGGCGGCGGCGCGGCCTTGGCCGCCGCGCCCGGCGCGCCGCTCTGCTGGAACGGCATCAGCGAGGCCGAGGTGCCGCCTTCGGTGATCATGCGGATGGCCTTGTGGAAGATCGCGCGGCGCAGGCGCACGTTGCTGATGCCCACAGTCTTGCCGTCCACGATCTGCGGGGCCATGTGGTCGAGCAGGCTGTTCTCGAAGATCATGCCGTTGGCCTGGACGTGCATCGTGGAGGTGCTCCCGTCCGGGCGCGTCTCCAGGAAGCGTCCCTTGATCGCCGGTCCGGGTTCCTCGGGGTCGTCGTCGATGACGTACATGCCCATCTCGGTGGTGCCGAGCACCGGGTTTTCCCACATGCGCATGCGCAGGCGCGAACTCTCCAGGCGGCCCATCGGTTCGGCCGGGTCGGCCTCTTCGCCCGAATAGATTTCCACGATCACGCCGCCGCTGGCTTCGCCCATGCTCTGTTCGGTGTCGAAGAAGCCCGCCTTCGCGCGAATCACGATGCGCCCGGGCGGGCGCGCGGGGGCGGCTTCCTTGGCCGGCGCGGCGCTCTTCTGCATGCCGAAGAACGGCACGCCGCCGCCCCCGGCCATGCTGAAGGCCATGACCACGTGGTTGAGCTTGATGCGCGACCCGGCCGTGCGCGCTTCGGCGGCCTGCAGCACGAAATTCGAATGCCGGATCGCCTGCCCGGCCTCGTAGGATTCCAGGCGCAGGCCCTTGGTGTACTCGAACTGCTGCGGCAGCATGCTCGTGATGCGGATCGGTTCGCCCAGGCTGCTCATCGGCTGCGAGGCCACGCGGTACGCGTCGTTCCACAGGCGTTCGCCTTCGGTGACCTTGAAGACCGAATTGAGGCGGATGCGGTCGGGGATGTCGGGCTGCTGCGGCTGCAGGTCCACCACGTCGCCGCCGGGCCCCGGCGGAGGCGGGTCTTCCACGGCCGCGGCGAAGCGCAGGACGCAGAGCGCCATCGCCAGCCCGAATAGCATGCGTACCTTCGTCACGCGCTGCGCCTCTCCGTTAAAGCACCGGCCAGCCGACCAGGTCCTGGATGTCGAGCAGGCCCAGGACCTTCATCTTTTTATCGACCACCGGCAGGGCGTTGATGCGTTTCTGCGCCATCAATTCCTGCGCTTCGGCCACCAGGGTGGTCCCCAGGATGAACTTGCACGGGCTGGTCATGTGCGAAGCGACGGTGTCGTGAAAATGCCCGGGGTTCCCGATCATCAAACGGCGGAAGTCGCCGTCGGTGAAGATGCCCAGCAGGCGCCCGCGCTTGTCCACGATCACCACCGAGCCCCCGCGCGACTTGGTCATGCGCTCCAGCGCGCCGCCGACGCGCAGGTCGGTCCCGCCGAGCGCCAGGCGTTCGCCCGTGCGCATCAGGTCGGTCGCGCGCATCAGCTTGCGCCCCAGTTCGCCGCCCGGATGCAGCTTGGCGTAGTCTTCGACGGTGAAGCCGCGCGCCTTCAGCACCGTCAGCGCCAGGGCGTCGCCGAGGGCCAGCAGCGCGGTGGTGCTGGCGCTGGGCGCGAGCCGCAGCGGGCAGGGTTCGTCGATGCGCCCGATGTCGAGCACCAGGTCGGCGGCTTTGCCCAGGGTCGAATGCGCGCGCCCGGTGAGCGCGATCACCCGCGCGCCGATCTTCTTCACGGCCGGAAGCAGGCGGCTGACTTCCTCGGACTCGCCCGAGTTCGAGAAGACCAGCAGCAGGTCGTGCGCGGTGACCATGCCCAGGTCGCCGTGCAGGGCTTCGACCGGGTGGACGAAGAGCGCCGGCGTGCCGGTGCTGGCCAGAGTCGCGCAGACCTTCTGCGCCACGATGCCGGCCTTGCCGATGCCCGAACCGACCACGCGCCCGCGTCCGGACAGGTCCAGCGCCAGAATCCATTCGGCCGCCGCGCGGAAGGGTTCGCCGATGCGCCCGCGCAGGCCGGCGACCGCGACGGCCTCGGCTTCCACCACGCGCCGGGCGTAGTCGAGATCGACGCCGCCGTTGGCCGACGGGCGGGCGCGGGCGGCGGTGGCCTTGTGGAGGCTGCGGCGGGCGCGAGCCGTCTTCATGTGCGGGCCTTTCGTGCGCTGAAATGCTTCGCCAGTTCCCCGGCGTCGAGGCTGGTCAGGTTGTCCTTCGCGGTCACGCCGCCCTTGCGCGCCACGGCCACGCCGTAGCGGTAGTGTTCCAGTTCCGGAATCGTGTGCGCGTCGGGGTTGATGCTCAGCAGGCAGCCCAGTTCGCGGGCGCGGGTGTGCCAGCGCCAGTCCAGATCCAGCCGCACCGGATGCGCGTTGATCTCCACGGCGACGCCGTTGGCCGCGCAGGCTTCCAGCACGCGCGCGATATCCAGCTTGTAGCCCGTGCGCCGCAAGAGCAGCCGCCCGGTCATGTGCCCCAGAATCGTGGTGAACGGATTCTGCGCGGCCTTGGCCACGCGCGAGGTCTGGGTCTTTTCGTCGAGGTCGAAGCGGCTGTGCACGCTGGCGACGACGAAGTCGAAGCGCTTCAGCACCTCGTCCGGATAATCCAGCGAGCCGTCCTCGCGGATGTCGGATTCGATGCCTTTGAAGACGCGGAAGGCGACGCCCTTCTTCTCGTACGCCGCGTTCAGCTTCTCGGCTTCCGCGTGCTGCGCCTTGATCTTGTCTTCCTTCAGGCCGCCGGCGTACGAGGCGCTTTGCGAATGGTCGCAGACGCCGTAGTACCCCAGGCCCAGCGCGCGCACGGCCTCGCACATCGCCTCCAGGCTCGCCTGGCCGTCGGAGTAGGTCGTGTGCGAGTGCAGGATGCCCTTCACGTCCTTTTCCACGATGAGGTCCGGCAGCGAGCCATTCAGGGCCTGCTCCAGCGCTCCGGCGTCCTCGCGCAGTTCGGGCGGCACGAACGGCACGCCCAGGGCCATGAAGACGCGCTCTTCCGTCGGCGTCTCCGCCGGGCCGCTCTTCAGGGTCAGGCCCTCGGGCGTCAGCTTCGCGCCCTGTTTTTCGGCGTGGCGCATCATGGCTTCGACGAAGTCCGGCGCGCCGGTCTCGAAGAGCATCTTCGTCCCGAACTGGCCGGGGGCGCAGGCGGCCACGCGCGCGCGCCCGTCGTCCGCGGGGAGCTTCGCGCCCGGATCGAACTCCGCGAGCACCGCCGTCTCGCCGACGGTCTCGCAGCGCCGCCGCGTCTCGCCGGTTACTTCCGAGCGCAGGCAGCCCGGATCGGCCTTGAGCTGGTGGATGCGCTCCCGGGCCAGGAAGTCCGCCTCGATGAGCAGGATGCGTTTGGCCGAGGCGCGCACGAAGCCGATCGATTCGAGCACCTTGGCCTGCATCTTGGCCGTGAAGCCTTTCAGGGTCACCAGCTTGTCGGACTGCGCGGCGCGTTCGAGCGCGTCGAGGTCCTCGATGCCGAGCGTATCGCGAAGCTGGAGCACTTTCTTGGGGCCGAGGCCGGGGATGCGGAAGACGTCCAGGAGTCCGTCGGGCACTTCCTCGCGCAGGCGTTCGAGGGTGGGGTGGGTGCCTTTTTTATGCAGCGACGAGATCTTTTCGGCGATGGCTTCGCCGATGCCCGGGAATTTCATCAGGCGGCGCGACGCGACCAGTTCCGCGAGGGGTTCGTTGAGTTCGCGCAGGAGGTCGGCCGCGTTGCGGTACGCGCGGACCTTGAACGGCGACTCGCCGGTCAGTTCCAGGCGGTCCCCGATCTCCTCGAGCAGGTCCGCGACCTCGTTGGCATCCAGTAACGCCAAGTCCGTTCCTCTCCTCAGGTCTGCATCCGCAGGCCGTAGAACCATCCCGCCAGCACCAGAAAAGCCGCGTGCGGCAGCACCGGCGCCCAGTTGGGGAGCACCTGCGCGTGCGCCAACTCCGAGACCACGATCACCAGCACCAGGTAGGCCGCGCCGAGCCCCACGCACCAGGCCACCCCGGTGAGCAGGCTGCGCACCTCGCCGCGCACCAGCAGCGGCACCGAGATCATCACCAGCAGGATGCCGGTGACCCATTCGAAGCCGCGGCGCCATAGTTCGCTGCGGAACTCCGGCTTGGCGTCGCGCATGACCCACAGGTCGCTCAGCCGCACCACCCCCGGCCCCAGGCTTTCGCTGTCCAGGAACGACGGCGACATGGTGCCTTTCCATTCCGCGACGGGCGCGGTCAGGCAGGTGTTCATGTACAGGCCCAGCGGGTCCTCGGCCGGCGTGGACGAGATCGCCAGCCCGTGGTCGGCGTAGTGCGTTTCCTTCTTGGGCGCCTCCTGCCGGGGGCCTTCCTTCTCGCGCTTCTTCTGCTTGCGGCGGACGGCGTGCGCGTCGGCGATCTCGGTCTTGAGCCGCCACGAGTCGCTCTGGTTGTCCCAGACCGCGCGGTCGGCCGAGACGCGCGTCACGCGCCCGTTGGTCATCCCGTCCTCGTCGATGCGGTAGATGCGCAGGAAGTCGCATTCGTGCTTGTTGCGGTTGTACGCGCCCATCTCGTAGACGACGTTGCGGTTCTCCGCGTCGCGCGTCTGTCCGGCCATGCTCAGCGTCTTCGCGCCGCGGTGGTAGACGTACGGCTTCAGGCGGTCCACTTCCATCAGCAGGCCGGGCATCACGCTCTCGCGCAGCACCGTGACGCCTATGGAGAGCGTCCCCGCCACCAGCACCATCGGCAGGAAGACCCGCTGCAGCGGCGTCCCCGAGGCCTTGAAGATCAGGTGTTCGTTGTTGCGGACCATCACGGTCACGGCCAGGCCGCCCGCGATCAGCAGCATCACCGGCATCAGGTCGAACATGATGCTCAGCGCGCGCACGCCGTAGTAGACGCAGACGTCGGCGATCGCGCGGCCCACGGTGCGGGGCAGCAGCCCGGCGACGGGCTGGTCGGCCTGCACGATGCCCTTGATCACGTCGTTGCCGTGCTCGACCAGGTCCAGCGTGATGATGAAGATGCCCACCGCCAGCGCCACGGCCACCAGCGGCGTCAGGAACTGCTGGACCACGTGCTGGTCGGCCTTGCGGCGGAAGGGCGTGAGCCGGCCCAGCGGGAGCTTCTCAACCAGCGGCAGGAACGTCTCCCGCAGCATCGTCAGCGGCGAACCCGCCCGCGCGAAGACGTTCGCCTGGCCGAAGCGCACGATCACGGCCGGCACGTGCCCGCGGTCGAACATCCGCCAGAGCACGAAACCCAGCGAGATCAGGATCAGGTTCGGGGCCCAGACGATCCACGGCGGGAGCACCCCGGCGTTGGCCGTCTCCTTCAGGATGATCATCAGCGGGTAGTAGAGCAGGAAGTAGGCCAGCACTCCGAGCACGAAGCCGACCATCCGCTGCCCCTTGCGCACCAGCAGCCCCAGCCCGATGCCCAGGATCGCCATGCTGAACGCGATGAAGGACAGCGAGAGCTTGCGGTGGAATTCCACCTGCCGCTTGCGCGATTTCTCGCGCAGGCCGTTCACCGTCTCGGTGGCCAGGCGCGTCTCCATCCATTCCACCGATTCCATCAGCGGCGCGACGGGGTCGGCGGGCGAACCCGCGGCGATCTGCGCGGCCAGGTCGGCGGCCTGGTCCATCGTGTCGTCCTGCAGGGATCGGATCAGCCGCCGCATCTCGTCCGATTCGCGCAGGTTGGTGATGAAGCTCTCGGTGCCGATCGTCTTGCCGAGGCTGAACTTGTCGTCCAGCGGCGGCAGGTCCATGCGCAGCGCGATCTCCTCGAAGACGTTCACCACCTGGTCGTCGTTCACCGACTGGCAGTGGTAGAGCGTGATCTTCATGCTCAGGCCGCCGTGGTCGTTGGGCAGGGGCGGCTCGTTGTGGTGGTCGCTGGCGTAGAAGCTGCGCACCGTCCGGTCGTTGCTGAAGAACGCGATGTGGATCGGGCGGCGCTCCTTGCCGGACTTGGGATCGGTCGTGCGCGGGAGCATGTTGATCGTCACCGAGGTGTTCTGCTCCAGCGGCAGGCTCAGGCTCGAGCCCGGCTTCTCGATGTTTTCCATGAACTGCGGGTTGCGGTAGTTGATCACGTGGTCGCGGATGCAACTGTAGCCCCATTCGATCCCCTGGTCGTTGCACCAGACCGAGACGAACGAGAGCACCAGCGAGACGAAGAGCACGTAGACCGAGATCATCCCCACCGAGGCCCCGCCGCTCTGCGCCGCGAGGACCTCGTTCTCGGCCGCCATGCGCCCGTAGGCCATGATCGCCCCGATCATCACCGCCAGCGGCAGCGCGTAGGTCAGCGCCTGCGGCAGGAAGAAGGGCGAAAGGAACGCGATCTGCCCGTACGAGATTCCGTAGGTCTCGAACTCCGTGGACTT
Organism: Planctomycetota bacterium; assembly: GCA_026184295.1. GTDB lineage: Bacteria > Planctomycetota > SZUA-567 > H5-PLA8 > H5-PLA8 > JACQFI01. The sequence continues at coordinate 1,519 of JAHCJK010000144.1, read as the reverse complement.
CTGGATCACCGTGCCGAGCAGTACGATCAGGCCGCAGGCCAGCAGCGCCAGCGAGAAGTTCTTCAGGAACTCCCACACCACGTACCACTGCAGGACGCAGGGGCGGAAGTACATCGAGAGGCGCCTCACGCGGAGACCTCCCGCGCCTGCGCGAGCAGTTTGGCGCAGGACTCCAGCACCTTTTCCGGCGTGACCCAGTGGAGGCAGGCCAGGTCGCCGCGGTGGCAGCTCGTCTTCCAGCACGGCTGGCACTCGGGCCCGCCGGCCTGGATGCGGTGTTCGCGCCCGAACGGCCCGTTGCGCAGCGGATCGGAGGCGCCGAAGACCGCCACGCAGTGCACGCCCATCGCCACCGCCAGGTGCAGCGGGCCCGTGTCGTTCCCGACGAACAGGTCCGCGCGTCCCGTCAGCGCCGCGAGCTGCCGAAGGTTGGTGTCGGGAGCCATGTGCGCGTCGCGGCCCGCGGCCTGGACGATCCGTTGGGCGGCGGCCTTCTCTTCCGCGCCGGCCCAGGTCGAGACCACCGCGATCCCGTGGCGTTCGACCAGGCCCCGCGCGACCTCGCCGAAGCGTTCCGGCGGCCAGCGCTTGGTCAGCCACGTCGCGCCGGGGTTCACGATCGCGAACGGCTTGCGCCCCGCGCCGCGGCCCAGCTTCAGCGGGCCGAGAAAGGCTTCCATCTCCGCGTCTTCGTCCCTGTACCCGGGCATCGCCCAGTGCGGGCGCGCGGGCGGCTCGATGCCCAGTTCGGAGAGCAGCGCGAGGTTCTTATCGACGATGTGGATGCAGGAATCGGGGATGTTGACGCGGCGGTTCACGAAGAGGCGGTTGAGTTCGCGGCATTCCTTCCCGCGGAACCCGACGCGGTGCCGCGCGCCGCTCCACCACGCCACCAGCCCGCTCTTGGTCAGTCCCTGCAGGTCGATGGCGATCTCGTAGCGTTCGTCCTTCAGTTCGCGGCGGAAGAGCTGCAAAAGCGCCATGCGCTCGAAGATCGAGCCCTGCTTGTGCTTGAAGGCCTTGCGCGGGAAGCGGTGGAATTTGTCCACCATCGGGTGTCCGTTCATCAGGGAAAGCGCCGCGTCCTCGATCGCCCAGCCGATAAAGCCCTTGGGATAGCGTTCCCGCAGCGCCGTCAGCACCGGCACCGCGTGCAGGCAATCCCCCACCGCCGAAAGGCGGACAATCAGAATCCGTGGCGTCTCGGACGTGTGGGCAATCATGAAGCGCTCGCGGACCGCCTTTCGATCTCGGCCTGGTATAGCGCTCCTATCTTATCGGCCATCGCAGCGGCTGAGAAGGTCGAACGGGCCCGTTCGCGCGCCGCCCGGCCCTGGCCGTCCCGCAGCCCGGCGTCCGACGCCAGACGCGCCATCGCTTCCGCCAGCCCCGCGACGTCCCCGACGTTCACCACCGCGCCCGTCCGCCCGTCCGCGACGACTTCGGTCATGCCGCCCGCGCGCGTCACCACCGCCGGCAGCCCCGCGCCCTGCGCTTCCACCAGCGCCGTGCAGAGGCC
>JAHCJK010000143.1 GCA_026184295.1 Planctomycetota bacterium | reverse complement strand
GGATCGGCGGCGCGGCCGGGGCCGGACGCGCGGGCGCGGCGGGCACCTCGGTGCCGCAGTACAGGCAGATGCGCTGCGTGCCGGCCGGCTTGATGTTGCGCCCGCAACCCGGGCAGGTCTGAAACTCCGCTGAGGCCATGGATCGCTCTCCGATTTCAGCTTCCGCGCTGCTTTTCGTGGTAGCGCAGGACCGTTTCCCCGATCGTCACCGTGTCCGACGGTTGCAGCACGTGTTTCTCGACCTTGCGCCCGTTGACGAAGACGCCCTTCTCGCTGTTTTCGTCCTGGAGCATGTAGCGCGCCCCCGACTTGACCACCGTCGCGTGCGTGGGCGCCACGTCGGGGTCCTTGAAGAGGTAGATGTCGGACTTGGGCGAAGACCCGATGCGCATGGGGTTCTTGAAGATGATGAAGTGCTTGCCGGCCAGCGGTCCCTTGACCATCTGGAACCAGGCCTCCTTGGAGATGTTCTCGAAGAAGCCGATGAAGAGCCCGACGAACGTGCAGACGGCCAGGAAGCCCACGAAGCGGCTCATCCAGGCGTCGGAATGCGGCGGCACCAGGAAGCGGCCGATGGGATCGAAGAAGAGCCCGCCCAGCAGCCCGCCGATCATCCCGCCGACCAGGCCGTTGAGCGTCAGCTTCTTGGATTTCAGCGCGATGCCCAGGCCGAGGCCCGAGCCCATCGAGATGATCGACCACGCGATCCCGCGCCCGCACATCAGGATGAAGAAGGAGATGCCCTTGAAGGGGAATTCGCCTTCCTTGAAGCCGCCGGGCGGCACGTTGATGGTGGCCACCGCGACGTTTTGCGTGATGCCGAAAAGGATGTCGGCGACGATGGTCGTGAGCATCGTCGCCAGCAGCCCGATCCCCAGGCCCACCACGCCGCAGAAGGCCGCCTGCTTCAGGTTCCGGTTGGAGAGCCCGTAGACGATGCCCAGCGCGAGGCTGAGCGCGCCGGCCACGGGCCCGAAGAGCAGGTAATCGCCGACGAACGGTATGTTGTTCGTGTCCGGCACCGTGTCGTCGATGTACGGTTCGCAGATGGCCCAGATGGACAGGCCCGCCAGCGCCGCCGCCACCGCGTAGTAGAAGATCGGGTTCAGGTAAAAGGGCGTCTTGACGTCCTCGACTTTCTCGCCGCCCTGGGGCTGCAGCGACTTCTGAAGGTTGATCATGTCGTCGATCGACGGATCCTTCAGATCGTTGTTCGAAATGATGATGTCGGCCATGGCCTGGTTCCCCGTAAGGCTTCTATTTCTTCGCGTCGGTGGCGGCGCCCGGCTTGGCGGGTTCCGCGGATTTTTCGTCGGTCTTCGCTTCCGTAGCCGGACCGTACAGGTCTTCGAACACGGTTGGATGCATCTGGCGGATGGCGTCCTTGGCCTGGGGACGCATCTTGATGAGCTGTTCCATCATGTACTTGACCGTATCGCGGTACTCGGGAGGCGTGGTGCGAAGGTCCACGGGCCGGCCGTTGCGCAGGAGCACTTCCGAGAGCCTCTGCAAATAAAGACCGCCGACCAGGACTTCCATCTGCTGTTGCGCCTGTTCCTGGGAGAGGATGCGGTTGGACATGTTCCGCCGGACTTGACTGGCTTGCGAATAGTCGCCGCGAATTTCCGAACGGCGCTTTCCGTAGGTGCTTAGGAGCGCCTCGATGTCGGCCTTGGTTTGACCGAGCGTCTTTGCGGCGCCGGCCGCGTCGTTCTTCTTGAGCTGTTCCTCCGCGGCGGCCACGCGATTCTTGATCTCCGTCATGTCGTCCTTGGCCAGCAGGTTCATGCTCCCCAACTCGATGATCGAATACAACTCTTCCTCCAGCGGATCGCCGACGATGCGCTGAACATCCTGCAGAATCAGCATCTTCCCCAGCAGGAAGCCGCAGAAGAAGACCAGGATCATGATCAGCAGGTGCAGGTAGGTGAAGCCTCCCGCGCGCAGGTCGTCGTCCGGGAGGCGCGGGGGCGGCGCGGCGGCGGCCGCCGCGGCCGCGGCGGGCCTGCGCATGTCCGCCATGCTGATCTCTTCGACTTCGCCGTTGACCAGCTTCACTTCTTCCTTGCCGACCCAGTAACGTCGGATCGGGACGCTCTTGCCTTCGCGCCAGACGAAGCAGCCTTCCTCGTGCTTCTTGGTCTCGATGACGATCGCCACCTGGAACGGATGGTGGAAGAAGTTCTCCTGGATGAACATGTCCATCTTGGAAAGGAAGACGCCGAAGCCGGGGTGGGTGTGGTACCAGCCGACGATGCGCTGGTTGGCGTATTCCTTGTCCTTGATCGAATTGATGTATTCCCAGGTCTGGTGGGTGAAGGTCACCTGCGCGCCGTGGTTGTTGGCGTTCTTGCCCTCGATGGTTCCGTTGATGACGAGGAAGGCGCCCTGCGCGTCGCGCTTGACCTCGCCGATCAGCACGCCGCAGATTTCCACCTCGTTGGTGGTCCCGGCGTGCGTCTTCATGGTCTGATACGCCTTCTCGTTGATGAAGACGCGATACTCGCTCTCCACTTCGACGGGGAACTTCCCGTCGGAGGCTTCCTTCTTTTCGATGCGCCGATAGTCAACCTGCCCGGACATGGCTCGGACTCCTTAGCTGGGCTGCGCCGCCAGCGGCCCCAGCACCTGTGCCGCGTCGCCGTCGAAGAGGTACGAGACGGTCCGTTCGCCCTCGCGCGCGGTAATGACGTCGTAGGGCGGAATGCCGAGGTCCGCCATCGAGGCGGACTCGTGTCCCGGTTCCAGGCCCAAGGTCGTGGTGGTTTCGGGCGCGCGCATTTCGCCGCACTTGGGGCAGCGGCCTTCCTTTTCCGTCACCTTGCCGAGCACGCGGAAGCAGGGCTCCGACGTCTGGCAGGACGGGCAGGCCAGCGCCGTCACCAGGTCGCGCGCCAGGCTGAGCACGGCCTCGGGCCCCAGTTCCTTGCGCGCGCGGGCGAGCAGTTCGCCGAGGGTGATGTCCTTCACGCCCGCGCCGAGCGGTTCGAGGCGTTCGAAGCGGTCGTGCGCGAAGCAGTCGGGCTTGCGCGTGTAGGTGACGATGTACGTGTCGCAGGCCAGCCCGTTGAAGACGAAGCCTTTGCCCGCGATGGTCTCCATGCCGTGCAGGTGCTTGATCGCCTCCTGCATCTGGAAGGCCGCGACGATGCTCGAGGTCGTCGGCGTCGTCGGGACCTTGCCTTCCTGGATCTGCTCGCGCGTCAGCAGGGCGCAGGAGCGCCGGCTTTCGAGCAGCTTCCAGTCCACGTCGCTCATCGTACATTCGTAGCAGGCGCCGTCGCCGGGCGCGAAGACGCGCGCAACGCCGTTGAGCACCTCGATGGCGCCGTCGATCCAGGTTTTGCCGGCGAAGAGCGAGGCCGCATTGATCGCCACCCGGGCTTCGCGGTTGTCCAGCCCGCCCAGGATCACGTCGGCCCAGAAGTAGACGCCCAGGCCCAGGTCGTGGACCACGTTGCCGACGAACGGCTGCGTCTTCATCTCGGGGTAGATGGTTTTCGCCGCGCGGCAGGCGACTTCGGCCTTGTACTGCCCGCGGTCTTCTTCGCGGTAGAGCGGCGCGCGGGTGAGGTTCGAGCGTTCGATCAGGTCCATGTCGGCCACCAGCAGGTTGCCGATGCCGATCAGCGCGCTGTTCTTGATCAGTTCGTTGCCGAGGGCGCCCGCGCCGATCACCAGCACTTTGGAACGCTGGAGCCGCGGCTGGTCCCACCAGGAGATCAGTTCGAAGCGGCTGAAGCGGCCGTCGTCGTCCGGCTTCAAATCGACGCGCATCGTGGTCAAGATCGGGTCCTCATCGCATACGGCACGGCATGGAACATAGGATCGATGCACGCTTCGGCCTAGCGCGCGCCCGCGGTGATCTCGGGCTGCAGGCGCAGCACGTCGCCTTCCTTCACGCCGGCCTGGCCCAGGGTCTCTTCGTCGAGCAACTGCCGCCCGCTGGCCTTGTGGTGGAACTTGTAGCTCATCAACTGGCCGTCGGGGCTGTGGCGGGGAAGGTTCATCTTGTCCACCAGCAGCACGATGATGCGGTTGACCGGCCCGTTGGTCGGCAGGCTGACCGTCGCCTTCTTGTTGCCCGTCGCGTCCCAGACTTCCACGTTGATGTTGCCGTCCGCCATGTCCGTTCTCCGCAAAAATGGGCCCGCGCGCTCAGGCGTAGGCCCGGTCGATCGTGCTCGAAATCGATCCGTCCACCACGTACCACCGTCCTTTGTGCTTCAACATGACCTTGCGCACGACCACCTCGTCGCGCGCCTGGAGAATCAGGATCAGGAGCGCGCAGATCAGCACGCCGAGAAACACGGTCAGGTACAGGTAGTTGCTGTAGCTCGTGACCCCCAGGCGCGCTTCCACGACCGTCAGCCCATCGGGGGTCTGCCGAACCGTCTGTACGTTCTTGATGGTGATCGAACGCGTCGTGGACGTGGGCCCGGCAAAGATCGTCTTCCAGTACTTTTGAAGACCGTCGGCGTCCCCGTAGCTGGAAAGCACGGGGGTATGGGCGACCTTCGGGTTGTTGAACTTGATGGACTCGACGTCCTTTGCCCGCCGGCCCAGGGGCGTTACGGCCGCGAAGGCCTTCCTGGATCGGCGGTTCTGCAGGGCCGTCAGGTAGCGCTTCAGCGCTTGATCGGCGCTCGAGGCGTCCGGGATATGATGGGCCTGGTAGTCGTTATTCAGGGAGACCAGGAAGGCAATGCCGAAGATCCCGCCGAAAATGAAACCGAAGACGCCCGCGGCCTGGGCGTCGCGGGCCATGATTCCGTACAGGAAGAGGACCACAAACGCGAAGGCGAAGCCGCCCACGACCATGGTCTTCAAGGTCATCAGCCCGCCGCGCAGGTCGTCGTCCATGGCGGGGGCGTGCGACTCCATCGACTGTTTCAAGCCCTGTATGAAGGCGGCCTTCTGGTCCTCGGTCAGGTGGGACGAGAGGCGCTCCTTGCAGTACGGGCAGCGCAGCGAGTTCCGCGGGATCGCCTCCGCGCAGGCCGGGCAGGCCATGGTCTCGCCCGCGGGGGCCGCCGGGAGCGCCTGCGCCACCACGGGCGGGGGCGGGGGGGCCGCGGATTCCTCGGCCGCGACGGCCTGCACCGAGGCTCCGCAGACCTGGCAGGTGACGGTCTGCCCGGCCAGGTCGTCGCGCACTCGGAAGGTTTTTCCGCAGGTACATGCCACACTGATGGGCATAGCTGCTCCTTCAAAGAGCATTCGCATAGTTGCTTGGTCGTCTACGATTGCGCCGATAATAGCGCGCCGGATAGTCGGGTAAAGAGCCAATAGCAAAGAGTTTGAAACAGATGCAAAGAGTCGCAGGCACGCTACCGTTTTTTGCCATGCATCTGTATTGAATAGATACAAAAGCACCCGTGCAATAGCGTTAAATATGGTCGAAATTTGGTGTCTTATGACAACCTTGCGTGGAATAGAACATTTCCGTAACACCGGGTAAATTCGTGAGAATTCTCCTTCTCTTGGCGCGCGCAGGGAATGCCTTTGTCTTGAAACGCGCCTTGCCTACACTGCGGGCTTCCCGTTTCAGATGCCGTGCGTGCGGACGCCATCTCGAGCCTGCGTATGATGGACGAACAGGGCATGCGGTCGCAGCGTCGCGCTTGCTCGATCGTTTTCCTCGCCTGCCTCGCGCTGAAATGCTTCGCCGCCGCCGGCGGGCCCATGGATTACGACGAAGGCATCTGGAACTACATCGGCCGGCTGTGGCTGGTGGAAGGCGTGCCTCCGTATGCCGGCGCCGTCGAGAACAAACCGCCCGGCCTCTTTTTGCTCTACGGCATTTCGAATTACTGCTTCGGGCCCAACGCCTGGTTTCCGCGCCTGATCGGATGCTTCTGTTCGGCGGGCACCGCCGCGCTGCTCTGTTCCATTGCCGCGCGCTGGCGCGGGCCGGCCGCGGGCTGGACGGCAGGGCTGCTCTTCGCGGTAATTTCCACGCTGGGCTGGGTGGACGGGATGCTGGCCTGCCAGAGCGAGTGGCCGATGATCTTTTTCGTGGTGCTCGCGCTGCGCCTGACCGGCCCCGGTTGGGAGCGCCCGCGCCCCTTTGCCTCGGCTTTTCTGGGCGGCCTGGCGCTGGGCGCGGCACTGAACTTCAAGCAGACCGCGCTGGCCGACGCCGGTGGCCTGGTGCTGCTATGCGGGATTCCCCTGCGTTCGAAAGGCCTGCCGCGCGCGGTCCTGGGCGGCACGCTGGGCGTGGGGCTGGGCCTGGCGGCGGGCATCGTCCCCCTGCTGCTCAGCGGCGGAACCTGGGCGGACTACTACGACGGCGTCTGGCGCATCCTGGCGCTGCCGGGCACCGCCGAGACCGATCCGGCCCTGCGCTTCAAAGGCATGGTGGACTTCCACCGGTTTCTCTTCGCCACGGGGCTGCTCCCCGGCGTCATCCTCCTGGCCGTCTTCTGGAAGCGCATACGCGCGGACGTCCCCTGGCTGCCGTGGCTCGCGGCATGGCTCTTCCTCGACTGGCTGGCGGTGAACGCTTCCGGGCGCTACCTCCGGCACCAGCTCGCGCAGATCGTGCCGCCCGCGTGCCTCGTCGCGGGGCTCGCCTATGCGACGCTGCTCGAAGTTGTGCGGTACGAAGCGCGCACCATGCTTGTCCGCGCGGGCGCGGTTGGCCTCGCGCTCCTCTTCCTGCTGGACAAGACGCCCCTCAAGAGCGCGGAATACCTCGCACGCGGGCGCACGGTCAAGACCGCGCCGGTGCTCCTGGGCGAGTTCCTGAAGGCGCAGACGGCGGAGGGCGAGCGCGTCTACCTCTGGGGCGACAACGTGAACGTGGCGTACGCGGTCTCGGAACGCCGCGCGCCCGGGCGCTACTTCAACCAATTGTTCCTGCGGCTTCCCGGGGCGGAGGACGAGGCGCGCGCGGCGCTGGAGTCGCATCCGCCGGCGTGGATCGCGGTCTTCGCCGCCGAACAGGAACGCATCCCGCGCTGGCTGAAGGCGCAGGTCTCCGGCTACCGCAAGGACGGCGAACGCTTCGGCTACGTGCTCTACCGGAAGTGAGCGCGCCCGATCAGGGTTCGACGTGGCGCTTGAACGGCACTTCGTAGCGGATCCGCAGCGCGTTTTCACCGTGCACGGGCGCTTCGGGGACTTCGGCGCGCACGACCAGGCCGGCCGACGTGGGCCACACTTTCCACAAATTCGCTTCCAGTACGTGGTCCTGCCAGAACACCTGCGTGACAGTGGCGCGCCGGTCGAGCGTCGCCTGGAAGGCCAGGCCCTGCGGGAAGGTCTTCACCGTCGCTTCGACCGGCAGGGCGATCTCCGCGACCCAGCCGCGGTCGGCGGGCTTGCGCCCGAACCACGGCACGCCTTCCAGGATCATCTGCGAGATCGCCCGGCGCGAGGCGCGCCGCGCGCCGTATGTCGCACCGTACGGCATCAGCGCGCCCATGCGGCTGCCGCTCACGACGTCGCAGGGGTAGTTGGGATGGACCTGGAAGAAACGCGTCTCTTCGCCGATCTCCAGGAGCCGCAGCAGGCGCACCAGGCCCGCGCGGACGCTCTCTTCGATCGGGTAGTAGTTCTCGGTGCCTTCCAGCACCATGCAGAAGGCCGAATGCTGCCGCGCGAGCCAGCCGGGCAGGTTGTGGCGCGGGTTCACCCACAGGCGCGGGCGGCCTTCCTGCGGATACCCGGCGCGCTCGCCCGCCGCTTCGATCTCGCGGGCCACCTCGTAAAGCACCGGGATCGACCACTTTTCGTTGACGGTCGGGTACAGGTACGCGCTGTCGCCCATGCCGCCGCCGGCGAGGCCGTGAAAATCGAAATGGGCGTCCGGAATCCAGTGTTCGACGAGTTCGCGCATGGCGCGGCCTTCGGCCGTCGCGGGCGGCTGCCCGGGCTTGTGGACCTCCGGCGCGGGGATGCCGGAGCCGTTGCCTTGGACGTCGGGCAAGTCATGCGCCGTGCCGTCGGGATTGGTGACGGGCACGATCAGCACGGTCTGGCGCTGCAGGTGCACGCGGTGCTGCGGTTCGAGCAGCGCGCGGGCCAGGCCGAGCGCGCAGGCGCGCCCGACTTCCTCGTTGCCGTCGGTGCCGCCGGAGACGAGCACCACGTTCTTTTCGTCCGCGGGAATCGCGGGATCGGAAAGCGTGAGCAGCGGAATCGCGCGGCCCTCCGCGGACCGTCCGATCTCCGCGAAGGATGCCAGGCCCGGCGCGCGTCCGGCCAGCGCAAGGCACTCGCTCATGATGTCTTCGTAGGTGGGGCTGGGGGCGGTCATGCGGGGTGAATCCTTTGCTGGACCGGGCGGCGGTTCCCTATTTGGAGGTCGCGTTGAGCACGAAGGTCTTTTTGAGCCGCAGGATGCGGATGTTCACGATGTCGGAGACGTAGATGTAATCTTCGCTGGCGTCCACGCTGTTCGGCCAGGCCAGCGGGACGTCCTTGGTGGGGACCAAGTCGCCGGGCAGGCCGCCCATGGAGTCGCGGTTGCCGTAGGTGCCGAAACGGAGCAGCGCGTTGCCTTCGTTGTCGATCACCGAGACCTGCGCCAGCAGCGAGGACGGATAATAGATGCGCCCGTAACCGTCCACGCCGAAGCGCGCCGAGCGCGCGAAGTGGTTGCCGATGGAGCCGAAGTGGACGTCGTAGACCTTCGCGGGAGACTTGGGCACCGTGGGATAGAGGTCGCCCGGCTTGCCCGTCGGCGCGTACTTGACGATGCGCGCGGTGCCGTCGATCAGCGTGCGGTCCTTCTCGCAGCCCGCCGGCAGGTTTTTGGGGTCGCCGTCGCGCTTGCCGGCGTACAGGTTGCCCTGCAGGTCGAAGCGCACGCCGCCCACGCGTCCGCTCCTGCCGAAATCGTCGATCGCCAGCGCCTCGTAGGGGGCCTTGGAGGAATCGGCCCGGAAGAAGTGCAGCGGGCCCGAGTAATCGCCGCCGTTCGTGTTCAGCGCGCCGAGCGTCGCCAGGCTACCGTCGGGCGCGACGGCCAGGCCCTTGTCGCCAAAGCCGAGGCCGATGCGCCAGTCGTTGTTGATCGCGGGGGTCAGCGCGTTGCTGCCGCCGACGGGATCGGGCGCGAAGAATTCCCCGTCGAGCTTGTAGCGCACGATGGGCTTGCGGTCGCCCTTGGCGTAGAGGCGCCGGTTCCGGGCGTCGATCGAGATGCTGAGCGCCGGCAGCGGCGTCTTCTCGTCCTGCATGCAGCGCTTGAACTGCGGGTTCTTCCAGTCGGCCACATGCCACAGATTGTTGTTCCCTTCGGCGAAATAGACCGCCTCGGTTCTGGGGTCCACGGCCATGTGTTCCACGCCCACGACATGCTGCGCGCTGGCCTCGTAGAAGTCCTTCGCCACCGCCAGCTCGCTGCCGGTATCCAGGAAGACGCGCACCGGCATCTCGACGTGCGCGGCCCAGACGTAGGTCTTGCCGTCCTGTTCGACGGCCACGACCGAGGACTTCTGCCCCGCGTACCAGTCGGCGGCGCACAGCTTGACCGTGGCGGAAGGCGCGCTGTCCTTCGACCAGTCGGAGAACTTCAGCAGCGTGAGTTCGTACTTCCTGGCGTACAGCCCGGCGCGGGTGACCACGTACAGCGCCTTGGATTTCGGCGCGGCTGCGATGGCGTCGGGGTAGAGCACGCCGGGGATTTCGCGCAGCATCTTCCCGTCCTTGTCCAGGATCAGGATGCGCTTGTTCTGGCGGTCGCAGACGAAGACGCGCTGCTCGGCGTCCACGGCCACGCCGGCGAGCGCCGCGTGCGGGGAGTACTTGGTGTCCGCGATGGGCGACTTGGAGCGCTCGTCCAGGCTGCCGATCAGGGTCTTCTCGTCGAGCGCGAAGAACGGGCTGGCCTTGCGCGTGGCCAGATCCACCTTCCACACCTGCCCGTCGCGCCAGAAGCCGCTCGTGTCGGCTGGGCTGCCCTTCCAGTGGTTGTCGCTGGAAAAAAGCCCGCTCACGAACATCGACTTGCCGTCCGGGGTGCAGGCGGCAAAGAACGGCCCCGTCAGCCCGCCCTTGGGCAGTTCGGGTTCGGAAATCGCCGGGACCGGCTGGTAGGCGGGCAGGGTCCCGTCGGTCCCGACGCGCATGCTCTCCTTGCCGCCGTTGCGCATCAGGCAAAGCGTATCTTGGTCGGGCGAAGGAATCAGGTCCGCGCAGCCGCCGCGCGTCCAGGCGACGAACGTCTTGCTCAGTGCCGGAGAACTGAGGTCGTTGTACTGCGGCGAATAGGTGCCATCGTCCCGCGCGTTCATGCCCCAGCCCTTCATCTGTTCGAGCGGCTTGCCGGCCGGCGGCGGGTAGACCGTGCGCAGGTAGTTGCCCTGCGCGTCGAAGCGCCGGATCGCGGGCGGGCCGTAAAAATGGGCGTTGCCCATCACGTACACGCTTCCGTCCGACTTGGCTTCCAGCCCCGTCATCTGCCAGTTGAAGTGATCGCCGCCGATGGTCTCGTCGCGGTAGGCGTACGGGTCGCCGCCTGCGATCTTTTCGAGCGCCACGCCCATGCCCGCGCGCACGCGGACGCGCAGCGATCCGGCGTTGGGCGCGGGCTGCCCGTAGTCGTCTTTCCCGTCCCAGGCGATGCGCTGGTCCGGGCCGGGCTTGAGCGGCGCGGGCGGCGGCGTCGGGCCGCCCAGGGCGCCCGCGGCGAGGTGCCGGACGACGGAGCCGTCCGCCGGATTCACGATCGCGACTTCCACGTCGGACGCCTGGTTCAGCGTGAACGCGACCCACCACGCCCTGTCTTCCTGCGTGAGCGCGGGCTCCTTGACCCAGGCCAGGGATTCGGCGCGCGCCGTTCCGGCCGGAAGAAGGAGCACCACCGCCACCAGCGCCTGTTTGAACATGGTCGATCTCCCCCTCGCGTAGGTAAAACGCCTCCGGATGCGCCTCGACTGCAACCTTCAGGACGTCCGGACGCGCGTGGGCACCAGCACGCGCCGGTACCGGGCCTCTTCCGGGCGCGGCGCGGCCAGCAGGTCCATGGCCGCCTCGGCCATCTCGCGCGCGCTCCACACGACCGCCGGCGGCACCGGCCCGCCCGCCCAGACCGCGCGGTGTTCGGAATCGTAGAAGTCGTCCACCGTCCAGCCGATGGCGAGAAAATCCTTGCCCGCCGTCAGGCGCAACGCGTCCGCGGCCTGCCGCAGCGCTCGCGCCGCCGAGCGCGTGAACGCGACCACGGCGTCGGGCCGGTCGGGGCGCGCGAGCAGCGCGTGCGCCTCGCCTTCGTCCCCGGGGACGATCAGGCCGTCGGCGATGCGCCGGTGCGAGACCGCCAGGCCCGCGACCACGCCGCCGAAGCGTTCGCGCGTGTGGCAGAATTCGCCCGCTGGCCCCAGCCACGCGACGCGTTTGGCCCCGGCTTCCATAAGCCAGCGCGCGGCGAGGTACCCGCCGCGGTAATTGTCCTGCAAGACCACGTTGACGGGCGCGTCCTCGAACCAGGAATTGACCATCACCAGCGGCAGCGGCGTCGCGCTCAGCAGCCGCAGCAGGCCCTCGTCCAGCGTGTCGAGCACCAGGCCGGAAAGCTGCGCCGCGTTCAAGCGCGCGAGGATCTCGTCCGGCGCCAGGCCTTGAACATGCACGCCCAGCGTCGGCTTGCCGCGTTGCGCGGCGACCAGCGTGAGCGCCTGATTGATCGCCCAGTTCGCGGGCTGCGCGTTGCGGAGGTCGGCGAAGTGGCTGGAGATGTAGGCGACCGGGCTGCGGGCCGAGATCACCGTGGACTGCGTCGCGACGCGGAAGCCCTGACGCGCTTCGGAAGTCAGGAGGCCTTCGTGTTCGAGCACCTTCAGCCCGCGCCGCGCGGTCTCAAAGGAGACGCCAAACTCGTCGCAGAGTTCCCGGACGGACGGCAAGTACTGGCTCTCTTTGTATTTACCGGCGATCAGCGCGGTGCGGAGATGCTGCACAAGGCTCTTGGTGTCACCGGCCATGAGGCGCTTCCTTTGACATATTACTGACTTCTTGTGAACTGCATAGCCGTGTACACCAAGGCTCGCTCGACGCCTAGTCCTAAATCACCTATAAAACTGGAAATTTGATGACTACATGCAGACTCTCATCCTAAAGGATGGGAGGTGCCCACGCTAAAAATCTGCCTATATCTGACTCAATCGGACGACTTTTGATGCGCTATCGCCTTCCTATGTGTATATGCTAACGTGCGAAGAATCAGAAGTAATCAGATATAGCCAAGGCGAGGAGCCTGCGTGCCTGAGATCGTCGATACCCGCGCCACCGGGGACCTTCTGCGTCAGTTGCGCACGGAGATCGGCCAAGGGCGCTACCGCGACGGATCCTACCTGCCCAGCGTGCGTCAGCTCGCGCGCGCGCATGCGCTCTCGCCCGAGACCGTCCGCCGCGGCTTGATGACGCTCAGCCGCGAAGGCCTGCTGGAAGTCCGCCCGCGCCGCGGCTTCCTGGTGCGGCGCGCGCGCGATACGGAGATGCGCCAGCCCGTCGCGTACGTGACGCAGTACCGCCAGGACCTGAGCGACGCGCAGCCGGTGAACTGGGCCATCGACCGCGCGCTGACGGCCGCGGCCGGGGCCGACGGCCGCGGCATGCTGGGCGTGCACGTCGCCGACATGCGCGCCGAAGCGATGCGCGGGCAGCTCGAGGCCGCGCGCGCCTGGGGGATCGTGCTCGACACGCTGGTTCCGGAGCAGGCCGAGGCCGTGCTCGGCCTGGGCCTGCCGGTCGTGATGGTCAATGCCTGGCTGGAAGGCACGCGGTTTCCCGTCGTCCTGCAGGACAACTACCTGGGCGGGTACCTGGCCGCGCAGCATCTCGTGGAACGCGGGGCCAGGCGCATCGCCTGGATCAATCCCGTCGGCGCCTACTGCCACAGCCGCGAGCGCTTTGCCGGGGCCGTCGCGGGCCTGGCCGCGTGCGGGCGCGCCTTCGATCCGCGCGACGTGCTCGACACCGGCGGCGACACCCTGGGCGAAGTCCACGCCGCGCGCCTGGTGGAGATGCTCCGCCGCGAGGACCGGCCCGACGGGGCGCTGATCTTCTGGGCCGACATCGCGCGCGTGGCCCGCCGCGCCATCGCCGCAGCCGGCCTGCGCATCGGCGGCGACCTCAAGGTCGTGGGCTGGATGGTGGACGAACTCTTTTCGCGCGAACACGCCGCCGTCTACGAGGGCCTCGAGACGCCCCCGGCGGTCACCTGGAAGGCGCGCAGCATGGCCGACGCGGCCCTGCGCGTCCTGCACGAAAGCCGCGCGCATCCCTCGGACGAGCCGCGCCGCGTGCTGGTTCCGGCGCGGGTGCGGACGGCGTAAACGAAAAAGGCGGAGGTGCATCCATGCGTCACACGAACGGGTTCCGGTCTGCGCGCCTGCTGGCGGTTCTTGCCGTCCTGGTGCTGCCGCGCCTCTGCCGCGCAGGCGAGGACGGGCGGGACGCGCCGCTCGCGCGCGCCGGGCTGTGCCTGTACCTGGGCGCCGGTTCGCCCGAAGCGCCCGCGGCGCTGGCGGCCTCGAGCGCGCTCTACATCCAGGTGCTCCACGCCGACCCCAAGGTGGCGCTCGCCTGGGGCAAGTCGTTCGGGGCGTCCGGCAAGCGCGAGCAGCTCGGCGTGCGCAACGCGCCCTTCCTGCCCGCCGACTACGGATCGGACCTCTTCAATCTGATCGTGGTCGAGGACCCCGCGGCGCTCGGCAAGGCCACGCTCGCCGATCTGTGCCGGATCCTCGTGCCCGGCGGGGCGGTCGCGCTGCGGAAGGCGCCGGAGACGTTCGCGGGCGAGGCCAAGGCGCTGGGCATGGCCGCGGCGAGCGAAGGCGGTTTCGCCTCCGTGTGCCGCAAGCCGGTCAAGCCGGCCGAATGGAAACTCCCGCTCGAGACCAAATGGCAGGCCGGCCCGCGCAGCCAGATCGCCAACGGCTTCAACGGCATCTGCGCCGCCGAGGGCAAGATCTATTACATCGAGCAGGTGGAACGCGACGCCGGCGACCTGGCCGACTGCGCCGCGCTCGTCGTCGCCCGCGACGCCTGCAACGGCCGGACGCTCTGGACCTGGGAGATGCCCGGACGCTACGGCCCGCATTCGGGCGTCGGGTTGGTCGCCACCAGCAAGGGGCGTCTCATCGCCAAGACCGGCTCCGGCCAGGTCCTGTGCCTGGACGGCGAGACCGGCAAGACCCTCCTGGAAATCCCGGCGAAAGTGAACGGCGAGTCCCGCATCTGGCTCGTCAACGACGATCTCCTTTCCATTCACGGCGACGTACGCTCCACGGAGACCGGCAAGCCGGTCTGGCGGTATCCCAACTTCAGGTATCAGCCGCTTCCGGGGACCGTGATCGGCGACCGGATTTTCTTCTGCGACGGCACGCACATCTTCGCCAAGCAGGTGGCCACCGGCGCGGACCTCTGGAAAGCGCCGGTCTCCGGCCTTCCCAAGCCGGCCGGCCCGGGATCGCTCTCCAGCGCGGACGGCCGGCTGCTGGTCCGCCTGAACCACACCCACGAGGAGGCGCCCTTCGCGCTCCTGGACCCCGCCACCGGCAAGCTCCTCTGGACGTACACCATGAAGGTGAACGCCGGCAAGGAGCAGTACTTCAGCGCCGCCAAGGTCCGCTTCTCGGCCGCCGACGGGAAACTGCTCGCCTACTACCGTCACAACCAGGAGGGCGTCTACGCCGACGAGATCGTCGGCACCCGGATCGACCTGGAGACCGGCAAGCCGGAGTTCGAAGACAGGGTCAACAAGGACGCCGGCGACTTCCACGGCTGCTTCTCCGAACTCTACCTCGGCGACTACATCGTCTGGTACGACCTGTGGGTGAACAGGAAGACGCTCGAGACTTCGATGCCCGGGAGTCCTCATCCGGCGTGCTTCTTCGGGTCCAGCAGCGCTTTCGGGAAGATCTACGACTTCCCCAGCCGCAAGAGCGGCCCCATCAGCGCGGTGGGCCCGGCCGACGCCGTCTTCGAGAACGCGCCGGGCGGCAAGGTGCTGGTGAAGCTGGGCGCTCCGGTTTCCACGGCCGACACCGCCGCCGGCGACTGGCCGGTCTTCCGCGGCGCTTCGGGCGGAAACGCGACCTCGGCCGCGCTCGGCAAGAACCTGTCCAAGGCCTGGGAAGCCAAGATCGGCGTGGGCGGCGCGCACTTCGGGATCATGAGCGGGCAGCGCACGGGATTGACGCAGGCGGTGATCGGTTACGGGCTGGCCGTCGTCGCGGACATCGACGGCGGGCGCATCGTGGCGCTCGATGCCGCCAGCGGCCAGGAGAAGTGGGCGTACCCCGTCGGCAGCCGCGTCGATTTCCCCCCGACGCTCTACAAGGGCCTCTGCCTGGTCGCGGCGCGCGACGGCTGGGTCCACTGCCTGGACGCGGCCACCGGCGCGCCGGTCTACCGGCTGCGGGCCGCCCCGCGCGAACGCTACATGGGCCGTCGGGAAAAACTCGAATCGCGCTGGCCGCTCGATTCCGACGTTTGGGTGGCCGGCGGCGTGGCCTACGTCGCCGGCGGCGCGGAGGGCGGGCTGGCGTTCAAGCCGGAGACCGGCGAGGTCGTCGAGGCCAAGGAGGCCGGGGCCATCGCGCTGGGCCACAAGGCGGTCCCCGGCGGCCGGGATCTCCGGATGCATTACGACACGGTGCTGAAAGGCAACAGCATCCCCCGAACCAACGAGGACAACTGGGATGGTTTCCGCCGCGGCAAGTTCGGCGACAAACTCGACGCCCGCGTCCTGGCCTTCGACGACGCGCTTACCGTGGCCTACCGGTTCTACCCGGCCGGCGAAGGCTGGGCGAACAAGGGCAAGCTCTCGCTTGCGGGCATCGCCGGCGACCCCAAGAAGCCCGTCTGGACGGCCGAACCGATCGAATTGGTCGTCGCCGACATCGTGCTGACGCCGCAGTTCGCCTTCTGCGCCGGTCATTACCAGCGGATCAAGAAGGACCCGGAGATCTGGGTGGTCTCGCGCGAGGACGGCAAGACCCTGGCGACCGTGCCGGTCGAGGGCTTCCCGGCCTTTCTGGGCATGTCGGCCGCCGGCAACAGGCTCTACGTCGCCACGCGCGAAGGCAAACTGATCTGCTACGAAGCGAAGTAGCTCCTAAAACTTGAACTTGAACTGGGCGTAGAGGAACTGGCTCAGGCCGTCGTTCGTGCGGCGCGTGGATTCCATAAAATCGCCGCCGCTGAAAAGACTGTAGCCGGCCTGCAGGCCTAGGTGCTTGTTCAGGTCGGCGTTGATGCCCACGTCTAACTCCGCGCCGACGTCGCGCCCGCTCCGGCCGGTCAGGTCGCGCCCGAGCACTCCGCCGCCCGCGTTGCGCCAGGCGTCGCGCGATTCGGCCAGCCAGAACCAGTAGCCCTTGGCCCACACCTTCACGCCCGTCGCGGGTTGCGCTGTAAAGCCCACGGCGGCGCAGCTCGTCCATCGTGCGCCCGT
>JAHCJK010000142.1 GCA_026184295.1 Planctomycetota bacterium | reverse complement strand
GGGGCGCGCCGGCGCGGGCTGCTGCACGGCCTGGGTCTCGCGCGGCTTGCGGTAGTTCGCGCCGCAGATCGGAACGGTCATCGCCGGGGCGGCCTTGGCGTCGCGCGGCTGGTGCTCCGCGTCCCAGGCCTTCAGGTTCAGCGCGTGCCCGCGCGCGGCGAGCGCGGCCAGGGCACGGGCCAGGTCGGCCTGCCCGTCGTTCTTGCCGCTGGACGCGTCGAGCGGGAGCGCCAGGTATGCGCCGTCGCCGAGGATGGCCTTGACCAGCCCGGTCAGGCGTCCGCCCGCGCCGACTTCCAGGAAGGTGCGCGCGCCGTCGGCGTGCATTGCCTGGATGGTGGCGAGGAATTCGACGGGGTTCGAGAGCTGCGTCGCGAGCAGTTTGCGGATGGCGGCCTCGTCCTCGGGGTAGGTCTTGCCGGTGCGGTTGGCGTAGACGGCCGTCTGCGGCGCCGTCACCGCCGTCTCGCTCAGCGCCGCGCGGAAGGGCGCTTCCGCCGCCGCGACGAGCGGGCTGTGGAAGGCCGCGCTGACGGGCAGCTTGAGCACGCGCACGCCGCGCCGCCCGAAGGCCTCCGCCGCGCGTTCGATCTGCGCCGTCGCGCCGCTCAGCACCCACTGCTGCGGGGCGTTCTTGTTCGCCAGCACCGCGTCGATCTTCTCTTCGTTCAGGACCTGCTGCACGGTTTCGAGCGGCGCCTGCACGGCCAGCATCGCGCCGTGGTCGCCGGAACCTTCGCCCGCTTCGGCCATCAGCTTGCCGCGCAGGCAGGCCAGCGTGTGCAGGGCGTCTTCGCGCAGCACGCCGGCCGCGTGCAGGGCCAGCAGTTCGCCGAAGCTGTGTCCGGCCAAGGCGTCGGGGCGCAGGCCGAAGGACTGCAATACGCGCAGCGCGCCCACGCCGGTCGCGCCGAGCGCCGGCTGGGCCACGCGGGTGTCGCGCAGTTTCTTCTCGTTGGCTTCGCGCGCCGCGTCGTCGTACGCGGGCAGCGGGTAGATGTGTTCGCTCAGCGGCGCCGAACCCGGGTTGCGCGCGGCAAAGGCGCGGTCGGCTTCGGCCAGGACATCCACGAAGGCCGGGAACTGGCAGGCCAGATCGCGGAGCATGCCGGTGTACTGCGCGCCCTGTCCGGGGAAGAGCACGGCCAGCTTGCCGGCCGGCGCGCCGTTCCCGACGAAAACGGCGTCGGGCGAGGCCCAGTAGCCCTGCGGCGAGGCCTTGGCCTGTTCGCAGAAGATCGCGGCCTGCGCGAGCTGCTTGACGAGATCGGTCTTCTCGCGCTGCGCCACGATCAGCACGCGCGAAGGCTTCGCGCCGTCGAAGGCCGCGCGCGAACGCGCCGCCACGTCGCGGAGTTCGGTCCAGGCCAGGTTCGCGGGGACGTGTTCGAGCAGGCCGTTCTGGAGCGCCTCGGGGGTCTCGGCCGAGAACGCGAGCAACTGCACGTCGCCGTCCCAGGCCGCCGGAGCCGCCGCGGGGGCGAACTCTTCGAGCACGCAGTGGAAGTTCGTCCCGCCGAAGCCGAAGGCGCTCACGCCCGCGCGCCGCGGGTGGTCGCCGTGCGGCACCCAGGGGCGTTTTTCGGGATTGAGGTAGAAGGGCGAGCGTCCGGGGATCGCGTCTTCCAGCGGGCGCGCGGCCTTGATCGAGGGCGGGAGCGTCTTGTGATGCAGCGCGAGCGCGGCCTTGATCAGCCCCGCCGCGCCGGCCGCGGCCTTGGTGTGCCCGATCTGCGATTTCACCGAGCCCACCGCGCACCACGTCCGCTTTCCGTCCGAGCCTTCCGGGGCGAAGACGCGGGTGAGCGCGCCGAGTTCCGTCGCGTCGCCGACCTTCGTGCCCGTGCCGTGGCCTTCGATCAGTTCGATGGTGTCGGGAGAGACCTCCGCCAGGCGGTAGGCCTCCTGGAGCGCGCGCATCTGCCCTTCGCCCTTGGGCGCGTAGATCGCGTTGCCGCGCCCGTCGCTGCTGGAACCCAGCCCGCGGATGACGGCGTAGATGCGGTTGTGGTCGCGCACGGCGTCGGCGAGGCGCTTGAGCACCACGATGCCTACGCCTTCCCCCAGAATCGTCCCGTCGCCCTGCGCGTCGAAGGGCTTGGAATTGCCCGACGGCGAGAGCGCCGGGGTCTTGCTGAAGCACATGAACATGAAGATGTCGTTGAACGTATCGACGCCGCCGCTGACCACCATGTCGCTGCGACCCGCGGCCAGTTCCAGCGCGGCGAGGTGGATCGCGCTGAGGCTGCTCGCGCAGGCCGCGTCCACGACGCAGTTGGTGCCGCCGAGGTCGAAGCGGTTGGCGATGCGCCCGGCCACCACGTTGCCCAGCAGGCCGGGGAAGCTGTTTTCCTGCCACGGCACGTAGCCGTCGGCGATGCGGCGGACGACGTCCTCGGCCTGCGCGTCGGGGACGCCGGCCTCGTGCAGCGCCTTGCGCCAGAGCGGGTGGCCCAGGCGCGCGCCGAGCGGAATCACCAGTTCCAGCGTGCCCGTCACGCCCAGGATCACGCTCGTGCGCGAGCGGTCCCAGGAGGTGTTTTCGGGCGCGTAGCCGGTGTCGCGCAGGGCCTGCGCGGCCGCGTACATGCCCAGCAGTTGGGAGGTGTCCGTCGCTTCCAGGTTGTTCGGGGAGATGCCGAATTCGAGCGGGTTGAAGGGGACCGGTTCCAGAAAGCCGCCGCGCCGGCTGTAGGTCTGGTCGGGGGCCTTGGGATCGGGATTGAAGAAGGCGCCGGGGTCCCAATGCGTGGGCGGGACTTCGGTGATGCAGTCGGTGCCCTTGGCGATGTTCGCCCAATAGGCCCCGACCTGGTCGGCCTTCGGAAACAACGCCCCCATGCCCACGATGGCCAAGGGGACAAACGACGCGCGTGCTTCGGGGTTCAAGCCCGGCTCCTGGAGTTCGACTAAAGCGTGTAGGCAAGCAGTGTAGAAGAGTCGTGCCGGACCTCAAGCACAACGCCTTGCTCTTCCACCGGAAACCCTGCTGACCTGTGGAAATCTATACAAACTTGGCCCCACGCCAAGCCTGTTTTAGAGAATTGCACCTTGTGTTGACGAGCCCCTTGCCTGGCAGGCGGCGCCGGAGCCGCCGAAAGGAAGCAAAAACGCCTGCATGACCCTTGCAGAGTCACGCAGGCGCACGGCCGGCACGATGGGGCGGTTACTTGATGCCGAGCGTCTCGGAGATCTTCTTCCACGCCGCGCCGCGCGTGGCTTCGAACGTCTTGGCGCCCTCTTCCGACGGTTCCTTCCAGTAGGCATGCAGGGCCGAGATCTGTTCGTCGAGGAGCGCGTAGCAGGACTTGATCTGCTTCAGGGTGGTCTTGTCCTCGTCCGCGATATCGCTGTGCAGCACCGCGTCGAGCTGCTTTTCGGTCTCGCTGAGCAGGCCTTCCACCATCTTAAGCGTCGCGGCCAGGTCCTCTTTCTTCACGTCCTTCTTGACGGAAAGGTCCGCCAGTAACCCAATGTTGATGTGGGTTTGGAGCAGGAAGGAAGCGGAGAGGCCACCCAGCGCGGTGGTCTTGGGATCGTCTTTCTCTTCGGCGGCCGCGTGCTTGGCGCCGCTCAGGCAGATCAACAACGCGAACACGGCCACGACACCACCCAAACGCTTATCCATAGGCATCACTCCGATGGGTTCCGTCCGAACAAGCAGGCTTGTCCGGAGTACGATTCCAATTCGCTTCGGCGAAAGGGAGCGGAATTCTAGGCGCGACCCAGGTGCTACTCAACACAAATTTATACAAAGTGCATTTACGCAACTATTTAATATAAATAACGTTACGCTTACACTTTCGACGGGGGATCGGGGGGCTTGGTCAGCTTCAATTTCCCCGTCCCCAGGTCCAGGACCGGCGTACCCGGCGCGAACGTCCGCAGGGACTCCGTCCCGGCGATCCCGAAACGCTTCTGGAGGCGCGCGCGCATGGCATCCAGTTGCGCGCAGTAGGGCCGGTACAGGTGGTCCAGCACCAACGGCCGCTGGAGCGACGGAAACGGGTAGATCGTCTGCCAGGCCCCCGCGGGCGAGAGGAAGACGCTGCTGAAGTGGTAGAAGAGGAGCGGGCGGCCGTCCACGCGCACGCCGGACGGGGTGCTTTCCAGGCAGTGCGAAGCGAGGTTCCAGGGTCCCACGTTCAACCCCGGATGCCTGAGCGCCTTCACGCCCTGGAAGCGGTCCGGCCAAGCGGTCAGGTAGCCCTGGTTCATGAAGCGCTCGCCTTCCACGCGCTTGAAGCACCAGTCCAGGCACTGCGCGGACCAGTCGAGCAGGCAGGCGCGCCCGTCCGCGTTGTTGCGCCAGACCGCGAAACCCGCGTTATACGTCCCGTACTGGCGCAGGTCGGCGCACTCCGCGCTGAAGCGGTGCGGCGTGATCCCGATGGATGCGCCCTCGAGTTCGGCCAGGGCCTCCTCGATGCCGGTGTGGAAGTAGCAGTCCGCGTCGATGTAGACGGCCAGTTCGTCCGGTTCCATGCGGTCCATGGCCATGCGGATGAAGATGGGTTTCTGCGACGCGTAAAACTCCCAGCCGGCCCGCTGCGCGCGCAGCCCGGCCAGGCGCGGCTCCTCGGCGGCCAGTTGCTTGCTGGTGAAGCGCCCGGCGCGGTCGCCGTGCACGGCCTGGACGATCTCGGCGGTCTTCGCGTCAACGCAAAGCACGGAGAGCGCGGCCCGCGGATGATGGCGGAAGAGCGACTCGATCATCGTCAGGCCGCGCGCGACGTAGTGGACGTCGAAGTAGGTGAGGAAGTTGAGTTTCATCGCGCCTCCGGCGTCCGCTTTTGAGCGGGCGCGCGCCACTGGGCGCGGGCCCGCGCGAGCGCTTCCCGCGGCTGCGCGAACCAGTGGTCCAGGCGCGCCCGCAGGGCCTGCAGGGCCGCCGGGAAGCCCTCGGGCGTCAGGCCCCCGTTGAAGAACGACCGCGCCAGCCACGCGGAACGCGCGCCCACCTGGGCGTAGCGCGCCAGGATCAAATCCGCGGGCACGGGCAGGTCCCGGTCGTCGGGGCGGGCGACGCCGCCGAACCCGAAGCGCAGCCCGGCCGCGCGGACCTTGTCGCCGATGCGATCGAGCAGTTCCGAGCCGGCCACGTCCATGGGGCTAACGAGCCCCAGGTCCAGGTGCAGGTCGTTCAGCCCCACCATGATCTCCGCCACGCCCGCGACGCGCACGATCTCGTCCAGCCGCGCGACGGCCGCGGCGCGTTCGAGCAGCAGGAGCGCCTCGGCGCGACCGGCGACCAGCCCCACGAAGGTCTCGGCGTCCTGTTCCGAGCGGAAGGAGGGCAGCATCAGGCTCTGCGCGCCCAGCGCCAGCGCGGTCTCCACTTCGTCCTTGCTGCCGCCGTGCAGCGGATTCAGGCGCGCGAACTTCCGGGCGCGCAGGTTCATCGCGCCGAGCGCGCGCAGGTCGTCGAAGGTGTGGTCAGAGATGCGCGCGCCGGGGAGCCGCCCCTGCCGCTGGTGCTTGCCCATGCGTTCCAGGTCCAGGCCGATGCGCTGGACGCCGGCCTCGTCCGCGGCCCGAATCCAGACGGGATCGCGCGAGAGCAACGTCAGGACGAAGGGCGGCCATGCACCGGACGCGGGCGGCAAGGTCACGACTCGGGATCGCACATGCCGGGCAGCGGCGAACTGCCGGCCGGCAGGAGCCAGTCGTCGGGATGTTCGTAGTCGAAAGGCAGGTCGTTCAGCACGATGTAGGCGGCTTCCTCCTGGCCGAAATTGTGGATCGCGTGCCAGACGCCGACGGGCACCAGGACGTACCGCGGCCGGTGCAGGTTGAACGTCGCCTTGAAGGACTTCCCGAAAGTGGGCGAGGAGGCGCGCCCGTCGTAGAGGGAGATGCGCAGGAACCCGCGCACCGGAAAGACGATGTCCTTCTGCTTGCGGTGGCAGTGCCACTGGGACGTGCGTCCGGGCAGGATGCTGACGTACACGACGTGGCGCACGTCGAATTCGTCGCGGAACCACTCGGGCCGGAAGATCTCGGTCAGGACGCCGTTGCCGTAGACCACGTTCTTGACGTCGCGCACCGCCAGGCCTTCGATGGGCGGCGGCGCGACCGGATCCCATTCGGCATTGAGGGTCTGCTTGGCCCGCACCCCGTTCGAGGGGACGGACGCGAGATCGGTCGGCCCGGATTCGCTCATGACCGGAGCAATCTATCCAATTCTCGGGCGTTTGCCAGAGGGCGCCGGCCTGAAGCCCAGGCGCCTTAGATCCAGTTCAGCCAGGGGCGGCGCGCGCGCGTCGGCTTGCCGGAGACCACCTTCAGTTTCCCGCGGTCCAGGTCGAGCACCGGGGTGCCCGGCTTGAGCGGGCGGACGGACTCCGTTCCCGCGATGCCGAAGCGCTTCTGGAGCTTCCTGCGCGTGGCGTCCAGCGCCTTGCAGTAGGGCCGGTAGATCTTTTTCAGCACCAGCGGGTTGCGGAGCGACTCGAACGGGTAGGTCGTCTGCCAGGTGCCTTCGCGCGACTGGACCAGCCCGCTGAAGTGGAAAAGAACGAGCGGGAAGCCGTCCACAAACATGCCGCCGCGGCGGGATTCCAAGGCGTGCGAACCGACGTTCCAGGGGCCGAGGTTCTGGCCCGCGTGCGCCAGCACCTTCGCGCCGGGAAAGCGCGCGGGCCAGGCGTTCAGGTAGCCCTGGTTCATGAAGGCGTCGCCGGTGCCCTTTTCGGAGCAGGCCGCGAGGCACTTCTCGCACCAGTCCCGCGCGCAGGCGCGCCCCTGCGCGTCGTTGCGGAACAGGCCGAAGCCCGCGTTGTACGTGCCGTACGCCTTCAGGGCCTCGCTCTCGCGGTTGAAACGGTGCGCGCTGAGGCCGATGGAACGGCCCTCGAATTCCGCCAGGACATCCTCCAGGTCCGAGAAGAAGTAGCAGTCTGCGTCCACGTAGACGGCCAGAGCGCCGGGGTCCAGGCGTTCCAGGGTGCGGCGGATCAGGAAGGGCGTCTGCGTCGCGTAGTATTCCCACAGCGAACGGGTCGAACGGGCCGCGGCCAGCGCGGGTTCGCCGGCCTCGAGCGCTTCCAGCGTCACCAATGAAGCGCGCGGGCCGAGCATCTCGCCCAGGATTTCGGCGGTCTTCGCGTCGAGGCAGAGCACCGTCACGTCCGCGCCGGCATGGTGCCGCAGCAGGGACTCGATCATGGTCAGGCCGCGGGCGGCGAAGTT
Organism: Planctomycetota bacterium; assembly: GCA_026184295.1. Lineage (GTDB taxonomy): Bacteria > Planctomycetota > SZUA-567 > H5-PLA8 > H5-PLA8 > JACQFI01. The sequence continues at coordinate 9,453 of JAHCJK010000142.1, read as the reverse complement.
GACGTCGAAGTACGTCAGGAAGGTCATCGCGGCGCCTCGGCCGCCTTGGTTTCGGCGTGGCGCTGGCCCTGGTGCTTCTGGCGGTACGCGGACGGGCTGACGCCCATGATCTGGCGGAAGCGGCGCGCGAAGAGGTTCGGGTCGGGCCAGCCGACGTCGCCGGCGATCTCGGTCATGCTGCGTTCGCTCTCGCCCAGCAGCACGCAGGCGCGCTGCGCGCGCACGCATGCCAGGTAGCGCATGGGGCTCAGGCCCGTCATCGTGCGGAAGACGCGCGCCAGGTGCGGGGGGCTCATCCCGACTTCGCGGGCCAGGTCGGTCACGGTCAGGTCCATCGCGTAGCGGTTCTCGAGGAACTCCACGGCCTCCGCCGCAACGGGGTGGCGTTCGGGCTCCTTGCGCGTCGTCGCCGGCGCGGCGCCCTGGGTCTGCCGGGCGCGCGCGTGAGCCCGCGAGAGCACGCCGATGAAGAGCCACAGGCGCCCGCGCGCTTCCAGCACGCCGTGCGGTTCGCCGACCTTCAGCGCGTCGCACAGGCCGTCGAGGGCGCGCTCGGCGGCGATGCGGTCCTGCGGGTTGAGGCGCAGCAGGCAGCAGCCGTCGCGGGCCTGGGCGAAGGGCAGGCGCCAGAAGAGTTCCACGGCGTTGGGGTCCTGCTGCAGCGCGGGCGTGAGCGTCTTGAAGAGCCCCAGGCCGAGCAGGCAGTTGTAGACGCCGAGGTGCTTCACGTTCATGTAGGTGTGCCAGTAGCCCGGGCGCACGATCCAGACGTCGCCGGCCGTGGTGAGCACCCGGCGGCGGCTGGAGATGTGTTCCCCGCTGCCGCGCGTGATGACGGCGATCTCCAGGAATTCGTGGCTGTGCGGCGCGACCATGCGGTTGACGTCGTTCCATTTCACGTGCAGCGCCAGCGGGCTGCCCGCGAAGTGGTCGTGGGCGGAGAGGCGGCGTACCTTGTCTTTCGCGCGCGATGCCATCGGTTTTCCTAGCAGATCGAAAGGCCGCCGGTGGAGATCAGGCCGATGATCGCGGGCACGTCCAGGAAGAAGGACCACAGGATGCCCAGCGCCACGAAGAGCATGTCCTTCTTCTTCTGCGCAAGTTCGCGGTCGAAGAAGAACCAGACGATCAGCGACCATTCCATGATGCGCAGGACGATCAGGCCTACAATATAGAAGGAGAGTTCGTTGACGTGCGTGTCGTAGCGCCGCGCCACCGCGGCCATGCCGAGTCCGAAACCGATGCCGAGCACCACGCCCAGCACCGTGCGCGCGAGCCCCACCACGATCACCGGCGCGCTCGAACGTCCGTACGACCAGCGCAGCAGCGCGGCGGCGGCGGTGTACCCGGCCAGCTTGACCGCGCCGAAGACCGCGAAGCCCACGGCCGGATTCGAGAAGCCTGCCGCCATGCGCGTCCCTCGCTATTCGCCGGCCATCTTCAGCAGCGCGGCCTCGATCTCCGGCGGCACCGGCATTACGCTCAGGCGGCCGATCCGGACCAGGGCGAAGTCCTTGAAGCGCGCGTCGGCCTTGATCTCCGCCAGCGTCACCGGCTTCTTGAGCGCCTTCAGCGGCGCGGCGTCGAAGACGGCGATCTTGGGATCCTTGGCCTTGGGGTCGGGGTACGCGCCGCTCGCGGCCTTGGCCAGCGCGACGACGGCCTTCTCGTCGCCGGTGTGGTAGAAGAAGAGTTTGTCGCCGGCCTTGATCTCGCGGATGTGCTTGAGCGCCGTGTTGTTGCTGACGCCGCTCCAGACGGTCTTCTTGTCGCGCTGCAGGTCGGCGAAGCTGTATTCCGAGGGCTCGGTCTTGATCAGCCAGGTGGCCATGCGGACTCCTTATAAGGATAGGTCGTTGCGAGGACCTCGACTCTAACGCGCCGCGCGCGGCAGGAAAGCGTCTTCGGGCAGAGTCGAAAGGCAGGCGGAGGGCTCGTTTCCATCAAAGACAACGGCCAGACCGGCGTCTATAGTACGGCGCCTTCCGGATCACCCTAAGGAGACCTTTCATGCCGCTCCGAACGCCCTTCGCGGCGCTGGCTTCGTGCATGCTGCTTGCCCTGGCGTGCCTGGCCGCCGAGACCCCGCCGCCTGCGCCCGAGGCCGGCGGCCCCAAGGTTCCGGCGCGGGTCCGCGAGGCCTTTAAAGACCTGCCCAAAGAAGCGCAGCCGGTGGAATGGCGCGCGGCCCGGAACGGCGCGCTGTACGCGCTGCTGCCCAACGGCGCCGAACTGATCGTGAAGGAGAAACGCAACGCCCCCGTCGTGGCGGTGCAGGGCTGGGTGCGCACGGGCGCGAACCACGAACGCGAGTTCATGGGCGCGGGCCTGAGCCACTTCTGCGAACATTTGCTCTTCAAGGGCACGGTCAAGCGGCCCACGGGGCAGCTCGACCAGGAAATCCGCGGCGGCGGCGGCGACAACAACGCGTACACCTCCAGCGAACGCACGGTCTACCACGTCACCACCGAGACCAGCGGCTGGAAGAATTCCTTCGACTGCATCGCCGACATGATCATGAACAGCACGTTTCCCGAAGAGGAAGTGAAGAAGGAGCACGGCGTCGTCGCGAAGGAGATCGAACGTTCCGCCGACAATCCCGACAGCCAGCTCTGGGACGCCTTCTCGCGGCTGGTCTTTCAGGTGCATCCGTACCGCGTGCCGGTGCTCGGCTATCCGGAACGCTTCGCGGCGGTGACGCGCGAGGAGGTCTTCGCGTATTACAAGCGCCGCTACGCGCCGCAGATGACGGCGTTCCTGGTCGTGGGCGACGTGGACGCCGCCGAGGCGCTGCCGCTGATGGCCAAGACCGTGGCCGGCTGGGCGCGCACCGACGTGGACGAGGTGCCGCTGCCGCAGGAACCCGCGCAGGTCGCGCCGCGCGAGGCCGTCGTGCGCCACCCGCTCTGCCAGGCGCCGCGCATGTACATGGGCTACGCCTCGGTCGCGTTGCGCGACCCGGACCTCTACGCGCTCGACGTGCTCGCCTCGGTGCTCGGCGACGGACGCACCAGCCGGCTCTACAAGCGCGTGAAGGACGAACTCCAGCTCGCCGAGGACATCTCCGCGTGGAACTGGACGCCGGCGGACAAGGGCATCTTCGGGATCACCTTTACCGCCGAAGAGGCCAAGCTGCCCGCGGCGCGCAAAGCAGTGCTCGATGAAGTCGAGAAGACGATCGCGCTGCCGCCGTCGGACGAGGAACTAACGCGCGCCAAGCGCAAGGTCCAGGCCCAGCACATCTTCTCGCAAACCAACGCCGAAGGCGTCGCCGAGGCGCTCGGCGGCGACTGGCTGACGGCCGGCGACCTGGACTTTTCCGAGACCTACGTGGACGGCATCGGCAAGGTGACGGCCGAGCAGGTGGTCAAGGCCGCGCAGAAGTACCTGCGCCCCGAGCGCCTGAACGTCGCGATCATGCTGCCCGGCGGCGAAGACGCGAAGGCCGACGTGGAACACCCCGCGGGCGGCGACGATGCGGAAAAAACGAAGCGGCCCGAGCAACTCAACGAGGCCGCGGAGGCGTGGAAGAAGGCAGAGGCGGAAATCCGGCCCAAGGTGGCGGAATTGAAGGCCTCCGACGTGCCCGGCGGCAAGGTGGTGGAGATCAAGTTGAACTCCGGCCTGCGGGTCGTCGTGCGCGAAGATCACGCGCTCCCGGCCGTGCACGTCGCCCTGAGCATGCTCGGCGGGCAGCGCTGGGAGCCCGATAACCTGCCCGGCGCCGCGAACCTGTTCGCGGAGATGCTCGACCACGGCACCGAGACGCGCAGCAAGCTCCAGATTGCGGCGCAGGCCGAGGACCTGGGCGCCTCGGTCTCGACCTTCGGCGGGCGCAACACCTGCGGCATCAACCTGCGCTGCCTGAGCGGCGACTTGCCCGCGGTCTTCGGCCTTGGCGCGGACTGCCTGCTGCACGCGAACTTTCCAGGCGAGGAACTGAAGAAGACGAAGCAGGAGGTCCTGCTCCAGATCGACCAGGAAGACGAGGAACTCTTCACCATCGCGGGCAAGCAGTTCCGCCCGCGCATGTACGGCAAGCATCCGTACGGGCGGCCGGTGCTGGGCACGCGCGCAAGCGTCGAGAAACTCGAATCGCCCGAATTGGTCGCGCTGCACCGCGCCTGGCTGCGGCCGGAGAACCTCGCCATCGCCTTTGCCGGCGACGTGACGGTGTCGCAGGCCTTCGAACTGGTCCAGAAGCACTTCGGCGAGTTCAAACCCGCCATCGACTTCACGCCGCCCGCGCACGCGCTGGAAGCACTCGCGCCGGAGCAGCGCAGCGAGACCCGCCAGCCGGGCATTCAGGGCGCGATCCTGCTCTTCGGCTACCGGGGCGTCTCCTTTAAGAACGCCGACCGCGAGACCCTGGACCTGGCGGGCGCGCTGCTCTCCGGGCTGGGCGGGCGGCTCTCGGTGGTCGTGCGCGAGAAACTCGGCGCGGCGTATTCCGTGGGCGCTTACAACGACAGCCAGCTCGACGGCGGCGCGTTCGTCTTCTACGTCCAGACCGACGAAGCCAGCCTGCCGAAGCTCGAAGAAGTCTTCCGCGAAGAAGCGAAGAAGCTGCGCGACCAGCCGGTCGATGAGAAAGAGCTGGCCAGCATCAAGGGATACCTCTCGGGGCAGGAAGCGATCGCGCTTCAGGACCCCGGGGACGTCGCGCAGCGCCTGGCGCTCAGCCAGTTGTACGAAGAAGGCGCGGCCTCCGTCTTTACGCGCCGCGAGAAGTACGCGAAGATCACGGCCGCACAGGTGCAGGAAGCGGCGAAGAAGTATTTCGACGAAAAGGCGTGGGTGCTGACGGTGGTCAAGCCCGCGCCGGAGGCTCCCAAGGCCGGCGAGGCGCCCGAAAACGAAAAGCAGCCGTAAGAAGCGTGACGACGTGCCGGCTGTGGGTTAGTAATACTTAAGCAAGGGGCCCCGCCTCGGTCCGGGTAATGACCGCCGGGTCGGCATACGGCGCATCATCGGAAACCGGCCGAGGCGGGGGTTTTGCCTGTCGTTCCTGGTAGTTGCGCGTCGAACCATTCCACAAAGCCTGCCGTCGGACTGACCAAGCGCTTCGCAGCGCGTTTATGTCACACTCGAATATTTCGCATCCATAACGACAACGGATCGTGCGTCGAAAGGTTGTCAATTTTCCTTCAAGAATCTGCACGAGGTGGCGTCTTGTCTTGCACCTGTGTTGTGTTTTCAGAAGTTTCCGATAAAAAGGTACGTATGCGTTTCCGGAACAGGAATCTCTTGCGCGTGCTCGGCTTCGTGGCGCTGGCCTCGGTCACGGCGGCGTGCACGATCACGGAAGAAGGCATCGAAGAGGTCGAGATCAAGACGGAAGAGATCTTCCCGCCGTCGAAGACCATCGCCAGCTTCCGCATGCTGGAAAAGCCCAAGCGCATGGACGGCGACGCCCTGGCCGAACAGCTTGGCGGGAAGAGCCGCCACGACATGCTGAAGAAGTGGAGCACCACGGTGACGCTCTACGCCGATTACGGCGTGCCCAAGCAGCCGCCGGCGGTGCGCGTAAGCGTGACGGAGATGGGCAGCAAGGTCAGCGCGTACGGCGCGTACACGAACCTGCGGCCGGGCCTGCTGCCCGAAAAGCAGTACGTCAAGATCGGCGCGCACGGCACCATCGACGGCGCGCGCCTGATCTTCATCCACGACCGCTACGTGATCTCCGTGGTCGCGCTGCAGAAGTTCACCGACGAACAGCTCCGCTCGCTGCTGGTCAACTTCGGGCGCGGCATCACCGCGCGCATCCCGCGGCCGATCAGCGACATCGACCCCGTCACCTTTCTGCCGCTCGAGAACCGCGTGCCCGCCAGCGAGCGCCTGGACAAGGAAGACCCGCTGGGCCTGGGCGTTTTCGAGTCCGGGGCGATCACCGCGATCTACCGCGTCGAAGGGCGCGAAGGCAAGATCTTCATCGGGCAGACGGCGGACGCGCTGACGCACCGCGGCTACTACAACAAGCTTATCAAGGCGCTGGAAAAGAACGGCAAGACCAAGGAAGTCTCGATCGGCGACACGGCCGCGATGGGCAAGCTCTTCGGGGCCACCTGCATCGTCTGCCAGCGCGAAAAGGCCGTCTTCGGCGTGTACGGCACGCTGACCGAGGACGAGATGCGCGAGATGCTGCTGTCCATCGACCGCAAGGTCAAGCCGTACGTCCCGCCGAGCATGAAGGATATCAAGAAGAAGGAAGAGGAACGGGAGCGGGAGCGCGAGGCCGAATCCAAGAAGGGGCAGGGCCAGTAGCCATGGCCTCCGAACGCCAGGCGCCGGTCCCTCCTTCGGGAAGCTACGCCGGCGCCGTGCTGGACGTCCCGCTGCTGCGCGCGCTGGCGCTCGGCGGCAAACGCTCGGTCGAGATTCAGCTTCTCATCGACGGCGAGTCCGGCGGGCAGACCGATTACCAGAAACTGGCGCTGGTGCTGACGGGCCTGAGCGTGCCGGAGCGCGAGGCGCGCGCGACGCTGGACCTCCTGCGCGGGCACCAGCAGGACATGGCCGCGAAGCTCGGCCGCCCGGTCAAGGTCAAGACCGCCGCCCTCGACCTGCTCGAATCCCTGGACACCGGGCCCGGCTCGGCCGACGACGACTCGGACCTCACCTACGACCAGCTCGTGCAGATGGCCTTTCACGACCACCTGACGGGGCTCGCGAACTTCCGCTTCTTCACGCGCCGCCTGCGCCAGGAAGTCCAGCGCTCGATGCGCTACCGCCACCTGCTCTCGATGATCATGATCGACATCGACCACTTCAAGAATTTCAACGACCGCTTCGGGCACGCCGCCGGCAACAAGGTGCTCGCGTACGTCGCCGCGATCCTGCGCGAGGAGGCCCGCGAGACCGACCTGGCCGCGCGTTACGGCGGGGAAGAGTTCGCCCTCGTGCTGACCGAGACGGCCAAACACGAAGCGGCGCGGCTGGCCGAGCGCTTGCGCGCGCGCATCGAAGCCAGCGCGCTGAACCTGCCCGAGCACGGTTCGCAGCACGTTACCGTCAGCGCCGGCATCGCGACCTTTCCGCGCGACGCGCAGCAGCTCCAGGCGCTTTGCGACGCCGCCGACGCCGCGCTGTACGAGGCCAAGCAGCAGGGGCGCAACCGCGTCTGCCAGTTCCAGCCCACCGAGACCGTCGAGTTCGTTTATAAGTCCGAGCATGCCGGCGCGGCGCAGCAGGTGGCCGTGCTGGGCGACTTCAACGGCTGGTCGCGCGAGGCCGACCGCCTGGCCCGCGCGCCCGACGGCTCGTTCCGCGCCTCGATGCGCCTCGCGCCGGGGCGGTACGTCTACAAGTTCGCCATCAACAACGAATTTTACATCGCCGATCCGATGGCCACGGAGTTCGTCCACGACGGCTACGGCGGGCGCAATTCGGTGCTGACCGTCAAGGCCGGTTGAAGCGCGGCGCCTTGCGCGCGGGCGCGGCGGCGACTACCTTCCCCCTGCGCTTCCTTCTTCGACGTCCGGAGTTCCGCCGCATGCAGCCGCCGCGCAGGCACCGCCGCAGCATCGCCCTGATCGGCGTCCCCGCCGACGTTCGCGAGGCCTACGCGCGCGCGTACCCGGAATTCGAGTGGGCCGAGCACGCCGCGCCCGCGCGCCCCGACCGCTGGGACGACCTCGCGGCCGGCTTTCGCGCGCCCTACACGCCCCTCGCGCTCGCGCCGATGGCCTACGCGATGCTCCCGCTCTTCGCGCGGCGCGGCTTCCTGAAGCCGCTCGACGCGGTGCTCTCTCCGGAGGCCCGCACGCGCTACGCCCCCGAGGCGCTGCTGCTTTCCACGGTGGACGGGCGCCTGTGCGCCGTTCCCGACGACGTTTCCGTCTTTGCCCTGCTGATCCGCCGCGACGCGTGGAAGCGCATCCGCATGAAGCCGCCGCGCACCTGGAAGGATCTGGAACTTGCCTGGCGCGCGCTGGCCCGCGAGACCGGCGGCCCCGTGAGCCTCGTGGACGGCCTGAACATGCCGGGGCGGCGCCGCCTGCTCCTCGCGCTCCTGGGCGCGAACGGCGCGGACCCGGCCGGCGCCTGGGACGACCTGGCGCGCATGCAGGCCGCGGCCCTGGAGGTCTACGCGTTCATGCAGCGCGTGCGCGTGCTGCCCGGGGGCGATCCGTTTCGCGTCTCGCTCGACGCGCTGGAAGGCGTCCGGGCCGGCCGCCTGCCCGGGGCGTTCGTGGACACCGGCTTTCTGGCCAAGCTGCCGCCCGAAAGCTGGACGAAGCTCAAGGCGCTGCCCATGCCCGTCGGGCCTTCCTGCCGGCAGGCGTACGGCTTTTTCATGGGCTCGGGCTGGGTCGTCCCGCAGAACACCGTCGCCCCGGACCTCGCCCTCGACGTGCTCGAAACCATGCGCGAACCGGAACGGTGCGTCACGCGCGAACTCTCCGGCGGCTGGGGCTTTCCCGCCGTCGCCGCGATCTGGAAGGACCCGCGCATCGCCAGGCGCTTCCCGGTCTACCGGGAGGCGCGCGCGATCCTGGGGGCCGCGAAGCCGATCGACGTCTCGCGCCTCGACATGGACCTGTGGACCCACGCCGCCGAGACCCTGGAGGCCAGCCTGGCCGAAGGCGCCGACGCGGCCGTGTGGTGGGAACGCGTGCGCTCCGGCGGCGTGCGCCGCGCGCGCCTGGTCGTCAGCCACCACCTGCTGCGCCGCGCGGTGGAATTCATCGACGCGCACCTGGCCGAGATCGACGGCGTACGCGCCGTGGCGCGTTCGGTGAACCGGCACCACGACTATTTGAACCAGCTCTTCCGCAAGCACCTGAAGGAAGGCTGCGGCGAATACCTGAAGCGCCGCCGCATGGAGCGCGCCCGCGAACTGCTCTGCGACCTGACGCTGACGGTGAAAGAAATCGCGGCCGCCGTCGGGATGCGCAACCTCTCGTCCTTCAGCCGCGCCTTCGGGGATTACTGGGGGTGCAGCGCGACCGTCCTGCGCGGGCAGCTCTCCGCGCCGCCGAACGGCCGCGGCCCCGCCGGCTGATGCCGCCTCGGGCGCGCAGGTGAACCTTGGAACCCGAACGCGCGGCGGACGCGCGGATTTCGAGAACGATCCGAGAACGATTCGCGGCGCCCGAACTGCCCGCCGCCGCTCCAGCCGCGAACGCCCGCGCTCAGGCCCGCTTCTTCGCGCTTCGCAAAACCTTCCGCATGGCCGCGCCCTGCGCGGAACGTTCCAGCGTGCGTCCCCGCGCGTCCCGCGCCTTCGGATCGGCGCCGTGTTCCAGAAGAAGCTTCGCGATCGCGAGCGCCTCGGCGGTGCGCCCCTTCGTTCCGCCCGCGCCGGTGTTGGCGACCGCGCGGCGCAACGGCGTCGAGCCGCGCCCGCCGTCGGCCGCGTTGGTCTCGGCGCCGGCGGCCAAAAGGACTTCGCAGGCCGCGACGCTGCGCGAACGGACGGCCATGTGGAGCGGCGTGACGCCGCGCCAGTCG